>CAYJIV010000139.1:0-1540 GCA_964370325.1 uncultured Eubacteriales bacterium | reverse complement strand
ATTGCTTCTGGGTTTAGCACTTCCAATACGCAAGTTGATACTGCTTTAGTAGATTTATTTTTAGCATAAACATTTGTCTTTCCGGGAGTAATACCACAGGCGATGCCGTTTGAATCTATTGTTGCGATTTTTTCTTTTTCAACTGACCATTCAATGTGTGTGCCTGATTTAGGCGCTGGGTTCAGTAAGATGCTCTTTCCCTCGTGTATAGAATATATGTTTTTTGGGAATATTCCGCTTGCATGAACTGAATTTATTGCCAAAAACTGTAGGCCAATTAAAAATATCAAAGCGATAATTTTATGTACTGTTTTAGACATTTTTTTGATAATCTCTCCTTTTTTTAGACAACATTTAAATATGTTTATTAAATTTACCTACAAATAGTGGTAATTATTTGTTTCCAATAATTTTTTCTACTGTCGCAAGTTTTGAGCATAGGCAAAACAGTTTCATGGCTAAGTCTAACTCTTCGGCGGCTGGAAAAGTTGGTGCAATTCTGATGTTTGAGTCAAACGGGTCTTTTCCGTAAGGATACGTTGCGCCTGCGGAAGTTAAAATAACTCCTGCGTTCTTGCAAAGTTCCACTACTCTCTTCGCGCAACCGTGTAGGACATCTACACTTATGAAATATCCGCCCTTCGGTTCAATCCATTTAACAATTGGGTTATCTTCAAATTGACTTTTCAAATGGTTAATCACTAAATCAAACTTAGGTTTTAAAATTTCACGATGCTTTTTCATATGTGCGAGTAAATTTTCTTTGTTTTTCAAAAAATTAAAATGCCGCAATTGATTTAATTTGTCAAATCCAACTGTTTGCATTGAAAAATGTTTTTTAAGTTTTTTAAGATTCTCCCCTCGGCATGCCATAAATGCAACTCCTGCACCTGGGAACGTAATTTTAGACGTTGAAAAAAACATGATCGATAATTCTTCATTACCATAATTTTCACATTCAGTCATAAGATTCAGAAGTGGCACGCTTTCATCATTTAAATCGTGAACAAAATAGGCATTGTCCCAAAAAATCCTGAAATCTTTTGCGGCAGGTTTTAATTTAGCAAACCTCTGAACTGTTTCGTCTGAATATGTAATTCCCTGCGGATTTGAATATTTTGGTACACACCAGATTCCCTTAACTGAGGTATCCTTAACCATTTTTTCAATGAAATCCATATCTGGTCCCTCAGGAGTCATAGTTACAGAAATAAGTTCCATTCCGAAATATTCAGTAATCACAAAATGGCGATCATATCCCGGTGCGGGACACAAGAATTTGATGTCACCTTGTTTTACCCAAGGTTCACAGTCGTCCACGCCATGCGTCATAAAGCATGAAATTGTTTCAAACATCAGATTAAGACTGGAATTGCCACCAATGATAAAATCTTCAGCATTAAGTCCAGTGGAACCTGCAATAAATTTTTTCATTTCGGTAATGTCGTCCAAAACGCCGTAGTTTCTACAGTCAGTGCCGTCTTTGGATCTGTAATTTGACTGACTGTTCAAACTATCCAACAATTTCATTGATAAATCA
>CAYJIV010000138.1:1129-1658 GCA_964370325.1 uncultured Eubacteriales bacterium | reverse complement strand
AAAATTCGACATCAGTTTCTGAAAAGTGCAGCTTTTGCATATTACCTGTTGTTATGGATTTCACTTCTACGCTTATTGGATTTGTTATATATACTTTTAAAAATTTTCGTGCAACTATGTAACGCTTTCCGGATTGCTTTGCCATTTCATAACACAGTGGGATGCTTTTTGCTTCGGGTGTTACCAATACATCAAATTCGGGACATTTTTTCAAAAGAGCTGATGCGGATTTTTCTGTAAATTCGACGTCACCAAACATTATAAGTGCTGCAATATCAAGAGTATCAGTGACTGCGCAAAGAGGCAATTCTCGAGTGCATCCAGCAATAGTTAAAGAATAAGTTTTTGCCATAAAATATCCACCTTTATGTAAGTTGTTTTGTTTTTTAAAATTTTAACCGGGAGGCCAAGCCATTTCACGGCCCGCAAGAAGATGGAAGTGCAGATGATCAACAGTTTGGCCGCCTTCTTTGCCATAATTAGTCACAACTCTGTATCCATTTTTAATTTCAAGTGTTTTTGCGATTTC
>CAYJIV010000138.1:0-1119 GCA_964370325.1 uncultured Eubacteriales bacterium | reverse complement strand
GCCATAGAGGAGTTTGAAGGTGTAATGTCATCTGCTGATACTATGTGTTCTTTCGGAACAATCAAAATATGGATCGGTGCCTGCGGTGTGACATCCTTAAAGGCTAGCATTTGTTCGTCTTCATATATGATAGAAGATGGAATTTGTTTTTTCACTATTTCACAAAAAATGCACTTCATTGATATGTTCCTCCAATTTTAAAGCATACGATTATTTGTTGATATTAATAACTAATTTTTTGTATTTTCGAATCCGAAGCATAAGTTTATAGATATTGCTCGGATTTGTCAAATTAATAAATCAAAGATTTTTAATTTTTAATTGATAGCTAGATATGCAGCTGGTTATCATTTTTCTGTACTCTTTAAATGGATTTAGTAATAAAAAAATCGTCTTGGAATATATTTATTCTGAAGAAAGGGCAGGGTGATTTTTTGAAACGATTTTTTACGTTTTTGTTGTGTGGTGTTACTTCCGTTTTTGCTGCAGGATGTGGAAATAAACCGGGTGATCTACCAAAAGAGCTTGTAACAACATTTGAAAGTCAAGCGGAAATCAAAACCAAAGGTACACCAAACGAAAAGGAGAAAAAATACAAATGTAAAGTTTTTCATTCTGCTGAGAATATAAACAATATCACATTTTTGGAACCGAAAAGTTTTTCTGGTTTGACTTTTATCTGGGAAAACGGCAAGTATGAAATTGCTATGGATGGTCTTTCCGGCGAGTTCACAATGGAAACGCTGCCGGACAGTGCATTTTTATTATTTATAGTTGATGCGCTTAATTCAGCAAATAATAAAGAAAATCTTAAATACGATTCAAAAGATGGCGAAAATGTTATTTATAAAGCTGTCAGTGATTCCGGAGATTATAAAATTCATGTGGCTTCCAACGGTAATATCGTGAGACTTGTTATGGAAGACAGGGGTATAGAAGTGGAATTCGATATTAAGTGATTGTATAAAAGTAATAAAATCGCGGCGACAAAAAGAAAATTTATTTACAAGGTCACGAAATGTCTGGTGTGTCGTAGAATTAATCTTGACGGTGGTAGCATTAATGTGCTAATATAGTCAAAGTGCTTGAAGAAGGGGCCGAGTTTGTCCTTGGGGATGA
>CAYJIV010000137.1:408-1693 GCA_964370325.1 uncultured Eubacteriales bacterium | reverse complement strand
GTGGGTTATTTGCAACTTTTCCCCGCTTCGCCTTTATTCGGTTTTTGATGTGCTTCCAATTTAATTTGATTTTTGGATAAAAGTTATTTATCCCCGACTTAATTTATTGGGGATTTTTTCGGCTTTTGAGTATGCTTTATTATGTTAACTCCAGTAGCACAAGCCCAACTTTTTATTCAAAAGTTGGGCCTTTTTCATTTTCTATGTTGGGTTTTTATTATTAAATATTGTAAATGTTTCTGATAATAAAGTACGACACTAAATACATGATCAATGCATAGATTAAGTGGTTGTATTTTTTGTTTATGTCTATTTCTCCTGAGTTTACATAGGTTGCACATATGTTGAAAAATATAAAAATCAAAAAAGGCAATATTATAAAAATCCCGGGATTATGATTAAATGCAGAAAAAAAATTAAATCCCAAAAGTGATATAAACATTCTTGTTATACCACAGCCGGGACATTTTAAGCCTGTTATCAGATTAAATAAACATGGTAGTTTTACGTGTATATGATTCGATAACAAAAATCCCAGAAATAGTGTTAATATTAGACATAATAAAATATTAAATATTAATAGTTCTCTTTGGATTTTATTGTTCATGTTTTTAATTTTGACCTATGAAATTATTTATTTCATTTTGCAATATAGCGTATGTTACCAACCCGCCAGTTACCAAATATAAAATAAGGTACATTATTCCTGAATTTGATGCTGCCATATTTCTGGTTTGTTTTATTTCATCAACAGTTTCACCTGCTTTATATGCCCATATTATTCCATAAATTCCACAGGTAATAATGGTTAACAAACAAACCATTCCTCCTGATAAACCATCTTTTTTGCTTAAAGTGTTCAAGTTATTGACTAAATCAATAAACCATATAATGCTGTAAATGCCACAAGTTAAAAAGCTTAGAATGATACAAACTGCAATGTTTTTCTTTTTCATAATATTCTCCTTATAAATTTTTTTGATTGCATGAGCGCATGTTAGCATATTTTAGTTAGAAAAATATCAAAATTTTGTGATTAAATATAATAAAAATTTGGTCATATTCAAAATTGCTGTGCAAAATGTGATTTTTGTTAGAATTGCTTGTTTATACAAATTTTGATATTGCAAAAATCTTATTAATTGTGTATAATTAATAAAGAATTCTGCAGTAGCTAAATTCGGTAAAGATGAATTTTTATAAATATAGTTTAGGAAAGAGGTAGTTTATGTCTAACAAGTTGTTTCAGAACATCATTAACCAAACGGCGGATGTGATCGGGAAA
>CAYJIV010000137.1:0-392 GCA_964370325.1 uncultured Eubacteriales bacterium | reverse complement strand
TAATGATGTTTTTGTGTCGGGAGGTTATACGTGTAAATCTTTTGGTTCATCTACTCGTTCTGAGTATGCAGTTTTTGTTGCTGGCAACGATGACACAAGTAAAAAAGATGCATATATGTTATCTATTGCTATGAGTAGCGTAAAGTTGCATTATGACGAAAAATATGACAAAGTAAGCTTCATTAAAAATGTTTTATTGGACAATATTTTGCCCGGTGATATTTACTTAAAAGCAAGAGAACTTAAATTCAATTTAGATGTCAGCAGAGTTTGTATGATTGTGAAAATGACTTCAAAATTTGATATTTCACCATATGAAGTAATTCAAGATTTGTTTCCAGACAAGGCAAAGGATTTTGTTGTGAGTATTAATGAAACTGATATTGCGCTTG
>CAYJIV010000136.1:0-1754 GCA_964370325.1 uncultured Eubacteriales bacterium | reverse complement strand
AAGCAAAAAAGCACGCAACAGTCTTGCTCTTTTTTGTTATAAAAAAACGGAGGTTTTCTTTATTTATGAACTCTTTCAATGAAGCTTGGACTCTGATCTGCGCTTTTTGCAAAGAAAGAATCACAGATGTGGCCTATAAGACGTGGATTAGCAGAATAGAGCCAGTAGAGCTTGATTTTGAAAAAGGAAAAGCAACTTTAATGGTACCAAACCTTTTTCACAAACAAACACTAACGCGATGCTATCTTGTGTTGTTAAAAAATGCATTTTCAGAGGTTTTTGGAGCAGGAATAGATATTCACTTTTCAATACCTGATGACGCGCCCCCCGAACCAGACCCAATTTCTCCCCTGAACGCAGAATATGATTTTACTTTTGATACATACATCGTGGGCTCAGCAAACAAGTTTGCACACGCAGCGGCAATGGCCGTAGCAGCAAATCCAGCAGGAGCATATAACCCTTTGTTTATATACGGTCGCTCCGGCCTTGGAAAAACACATCTCCTTTATGCAATTTGCAATGATATAAAAAGAAACACACCACAAAAAAACTGTATTTACATAAAAGGAGACGAATTTACAAACGAACTCATTGACGCGATAAGAAGTAATTCAACTGCTTCTTTTCACCAAAAATACAGAAAGGCGGACGTCCTGCTCGTGGACGACATCCAATTTATTGCAGGAAAAGACTCTACACAAGAAGAGTTTTTCCATACGTTTAATTCCCTCTATGAAGCAAAAAAACAAATTGTTTTAACTTCGGACAGGCCGCCAAAAGAAATTCAAACACTTGAGGACCGCCTCCGGACCCGCTTTGAATGGGGCTTGATCGCAGATATTCAACCACCCGATTTCGAAACAAGAATAGCGATCGTTAAAAGAAAAGCAGAGACGTTAGATATAAAAATGCCAAACGAAGTTTGTGAATACATCGCAAAAAAACTAAAAACCAACATCCGCCAATTGGAAGGCGCCGTAAAAAAAGTTAAAGCGCACCATTTTTTGGGAGGAGAGCCAATGAGCATCCAAACCGCGCAGCTTGCGATTTCAGATATTCTTAACAACGATCAACCACCACCAGTAACTGTAGAAAAAATAATAGAAGAAGTCTCAAGAACTTTCGGCGTAACCGCCCTGGATATTCGTTCCTCAAAAAGAACAGCTGCAATCTCAACCGCCCGACAAATTTCAATGTATGTGGTACGCGAAATCACACAGCTACCCTTGGTTTCAATCGGAGAAGAATTTGGAGGGAGGGATCATTCTACTATCGTTTATGCACTTCAACAAGTTGAAAAACTACTCGCTAAAGACGCAAAAACAAAAGCGATGGTAGAGGATATTGTTAAAAATGTAAGAGACAGATAAGAAAACCAAAAAGTTTCTTTTGCCTGTTTTTTGCCGTTTAAAATAATAGGTACAGGACAAGCGCCTTTCCACCAAATTCCCAACATTAAACAGAAAAAACTTCCTCCTTTTGTTGAAAAAAGAGACCCTGCTATTTCGCGTTTTGATATTAAACCCCTTTCAACAGGACTACGTGAAAGCTTTTTCCCTGATCCTTCGGTAAAAAGCACAGGTTTAAACAAATAAACAAGACCTACTAATACTACTAAATAAAATATACTCTACTTTCTCTCTTTTTTCGTTTTTTGAAAAAACGACCCGTAAAAATTAATAAAAAGTTGAAAAGGGTGGTCTTATGATATTTACTTGTGAAAAAACAGCACTAGTAGAAGTTTTATCCAA
>CAYJIV010000135.1:1465-1787 GCA_964370325.1 uncultured Eubacteriales bacterium | reverse complement strand
AATATCTTTTGGTGCGTCAATTGCAAGCCTAACTCCATCAGATGTAGCTTCAACAACTGTCACCTTTATATTATCCCCGATTATAAGTGTCTGCCCTTTTTTACGTTGTAAAACAAGCATATCACACCCTCCTCTGACTTAATTCTTTTAGAGAGTGCCTCATTGAATATGTGCTGTTTTGCAATATTACTTGACATGCTTTGCGTGTTTCCACGTTTACAACTATTGGACATTTCATATTAAGTGTGCTAGCACTTGGTTCATCAGCGACAACACAAACAACATGGAATGAAAGTTTTTCTTCGCTCGTCGTTCCAAGTTT
>CAYJIV010000135.1:0-1455 GCA_964370325.1 uncultured Eubacteriales bacterium | reverse complement strand
CGGGTCATAATCGTCCATAAACTTAAATGGATTCATCAAAACGAACGACAAATTATCGTCATCAACACTTAAAAGTGATATAATGTCTTGATTTCCTTCTTCCATCGGAAGTGGCAAAAAATTCTTATTTTGCTCAAACCCAAAGAGCCCTTCATCGAAAATGATTAGCTCTTCTTCGTTATATAGCTTTGGATCTATCATATTATTCCCCATTTAACCTTTCCTCTTTCAGTTCCCTAATTATTGTAATTATGCCGTAGCATCAATTATATTACCTTTGAAAAACTCTTCTGAGCTCGGAGGTACATATATTGGAGAACCAATGTAAGAGATTTCAATATTCGCATGTTCTGTTATCGATACTGAAAAATCTGCCGGAGTAAACTGAAACTTCCCAGCTTGGATTTTTGTGTCAAAACTCAGTTTATCCATTTGATACTTAGTAGTAAGTTCGTATGGGTCAACTGTGATATTTGCTCCGCCTTGCGGTTTAAATCCTAGCCCAAACTCTTTTTGATACATAGAGTCATATCTCTGTGTATTAATCTGAGTTATAGCAGCTCTGCCTTCTCCCGGCTTTGTATTCATTAGAATTTCACCTTCCCCAGCATATCTTGCTGTCGCTTGGGAAGCTGAAGTCAGCCCTTTTTGCGCCAATTGTGCAATAGATGTTCTAGTAGTTGGGAACATAGAGTTTCTTGCATCAAAAGTATCGATATTAACCTTTGCGAACTCGCTTTTCATGCTAAGTCCGCCTTTATCACGTGATATCTTTATGTTTGCTTTATCCGCATTATACTCTAATGTTGCATTTGACACCTTGAATTCATATTGCATCGGAGTAGTTTTTATTTGGAGTAATTGTTCCACCATACATAGTCACCTCTTTTCGCAAATTCATGTTATTACTGAATAAAATCTAGTAATGATGGAGTTAAAATATTAGCACCCATTTTGAGTGACAGGTTATACACATATTCAGAATATGTGAAGTTCATAATTGCCTCTGCTTCATCTACATTGACTGTATTATCAAATTGCTCGATGATTTCTACATATTCAGTCTCGAGTCTTTCAAGTGTAGTTTCAAGAAGCTTACTTTCCGCGCCAAGCTCTGTAACTTCGTCATGCAGATTGTCAGTTGTCTCGCCAAAAGCTGTCCAAAGTGTTTCAAATTCATCTGAATTAAATGGGACACGTTCTACAACGTCAGCCATTTCACCTAATAACACTAGCATATTATTAGAAGTGCCAGATGCATCAAACCCATGACCTACAACTTCAATCCCTGGGATAGCTGTATCAAATGCAGACGACGGAACGATTTTCCCATCTGCACCAAATGTCAGCCCAAATCCTAGGTCAATATATGCCGTTTCCTTCGAAAGTTCTTCAAAAACCGCATTGTTTGCAGGGTCAGCAAGGTCAAGCCCACGGTAAGTAATTTTTCCATCT
>CAYJIV010000134.1:0-1787 GCA_964370325.1 uncultured Eubacteriales bacterium | reverse complement strand
ACTGCATCGGCAATTTGATCGCACAATTTATCTGGGTGCCCCTCAGTTACAGATTCAGATGTGAAAAAATGTTTTGACATTAAATGTTTGCTCCATTTCCAGTTTATATTCCTACATCTATATTAACTCACTGCCTGTATTTCGTCAACAATAAAAACAAACACCCTTTGGGCTTATACCCAAAGGGTGTTTTATTTAAAAATAATTGTTAAAAATTATTTTATAACTTCTGTTACAACACCTGAACCGACTGTGCGTCCACCTTCACGAATAGCAAATCTTAAACCTTCTTCAATTGCGATAGGTGTAATAAGCTCAACATCCATAACAACATTGTCTCCAGGCATACACATTTCTGTTCCTTCAGGTAACGTAATTACGCCGGTAACATCTGTAGTTCTGAAATAGAATTGTGGGCGATAATTGTTAAAGAACGGGGTATGGCGTCCGCCCTCATCTTTGGTAAGAACATACACTTGACCTTTGAATTTCGTATGTGGATTGATTGTTCCCGGTTTAGAAAGAACTTGACCACGTTGAATTTCTTCTCTTTGAATTCCGCGCAAAAGTACGCCGACGTTGTCTCCTGCTTCCGCGTAATCAAGAATTTTTCTGAACATTTCAAGTCCGGTTACAACGATTTTTTTGCGTTCTTCGGTTAAACCAACTAATTCAACTTCTTCGCCTGTTTTAATTTGTCCGCGTTCTACTCTTCCGGTTGCAACCGTGCCGCGTCCAGTAATTGTGAAAACGTCTTCAACAGGCATCAAAAATGGTTGATCAGATTTTCTTTCAGGAGTTGGAATAAATGAATCTACTGCTGCCATTAAATCCAGCACGCACTTGTACTCTGGTGCATCTGCATCTTTTGAAGTAGATTCCAACACTTTAAGAGCTGAACCACGAATAATCGGAGTATCATCTCCTGGAAATTCATATTCGTTTAAGAGCTCACGAATTTCCATTTCAACCAAATCAAGTAACTCTTCGTCATCAACTTGGTCAACTTTGTTCATAAATACAACAATGTGAGGCACTCCAACCTGACGTGCAAGTAAGATGTGTTCTCTTGTTTGAGGCATAGGGCCATCTGCTGCAGATACTACAAGTATAGCACCGTCCATTTGAGCTGCACCTGTGATCATATTTTTAACATAATCTGCGTGTCCAGGGCAATCAACATGTGCATAGTGGCGTGCATCTGTTTCATATTCAACATGCGAAGTATTAATTGTAATGCCACGCTCTCTTTCTTCAGGAGCTTTGTCAATGTTTGCATAGTCTGTAAATTCTGCGCCACCCTTAAGATTAAGAACTATGGTAATTGCTGCTGTAAGAGTAGTTTTACCATGATCAACGTGACCAACCGTACCAATATTTATGTGGGGCTTGTTTCTTTCGAATTTTGCTTTTGCCATTTAATTTTTCCTCCTTAAATTGATATAAAAATTAAAAATTGAGTTAAACCGTTTTAAAATTTTGAACTTGACTATTAAGATTATATAGCTGGTTTGCCGGTTCTTTTCTCTATCGCGCTAAAATGATCAAAACATTCTTAGCAAACACCTTTACCATAATACTTAAGACCGCGCCACGAGCCTTTCGCAAAAGGTACATCTGCACCACACCTGAAACAGTAACCGGTCCATAACATACCGCCGCCTGAAACTTGGTCTAAATCACCTTCACTAAGTTCAGCCTCGCTCAAAACTTCCTTTTCTTTGTCGTCCATGATAATACCTCCCAAAAAAATCAAATTCCTATTCGGTATTACACATTGTACAACT
>CAYJIV010000133.1:0-1805 GCA_964370325.1 uncultured Eubacteriales bacterium | reverse complement strand
GGTTAAAAGTTGACTGGTACGCTAAAGGTGCAGTATTTAACGACCCTGTGGCATTTGGAATTAATCCATATTCAAATAGTTTAATGGTTGGCCGTGAGGCAGGAGCTGAAGCTATAGCACCAATCGACACACTTCAAAGCTATATTAAGCAAGCAGTTTATGAAGGAAATACGTCAAGTCCAGTTTACACAGTTTTGATAAATCTGTACGAGTTGTTAAATCAGTATTTGCCAATGCTTTCTGAAAGGAAACTTGTGCTTGATACTGGCGCAGTAGTTGGCGAATTATCACCATTTATTGACTATCAATTAGGAAATTTGAACGCCTTAAAAGTTAGGGGGAATACATGATGTATAACAATGTAAAATTCGAGAGATTAAGCGATAACATAAGCAAAAATAGTTATGATGATTGGAATTTATTGCTTGCGCCCTATTCTCTTGATTTGCCGGGCGTTCAAACAAATTATGTAAATATTGCTGGACGTGACGGCTCGCTTGATTTATCTGAGTCTTTAGGACAATTAAATTATGGAAATAGAAGTATCAATCTAACTTTTACAAGTGCAAACACGAAAAATGAAATAGCCAATTTGCACAGTGAAATAGCGAGTTTCATGCACGGTCAAAAACTTAAAATAACGTTTCCTAACGATACTGATTTTTACTATATCGGGCGTGCTGAAATTGGAAGTTTAGATAGAAGCAAACGTACCAATCAAATATCGCTAAAACTAAACTGCGATCCGTTTAAGTATAAAAATGAAATAACTGAAATTCAATTTGAAATTGGCGCACTTCCTTACACAAAAATCATTAACAACCTTAGAATGCCTACAATCCCGACAGTTATTACAACTGATAATGTGGTTATGAATTTTGAAAATACTGATTACTCTTTTGGAGGCACATACAGGAATACTTCTATAGTCATCAAAGAGGGAGAAAATATCTTCACTTTTAAAAGTGGTAGCGGTGATGTGTCTTTTGAATATCAGGAGGGAAGTTTATGAATTATACGATTTTATGTGATGACTACATACTTCACGATAGCAGAAACGATATTTTAAAAGTTGGAAATCCAAAACTTGATTTAGAGCTTAATAAAAATGGAATTTTGACATTTACGATTTATGAAAACCACCCTTATTACAGCAACTTACAAAAACTAAAATCTATTATTCAAGTGCTTCAAGACGGAAAAATAATATTTAAAGGCAGAATCCTTGATGATATAATGGGTTTATATAAATCAAGGAAGATCACAATTGAAGGAATAATGGCGTTTTTGCTTGACAGCAGATACCGTCCTTTTTCATATCAAGGTGATATTCCTGAATTTTTAGAAAGTATTATTGAAAGCCATAATTCTCAAGTCGGGAACTGGCAGCAATTCAAAATAGGAAATATAACTGTTACAGATCCGAACGGATATATAAATCGCTCAAGTGTTGAATATTTAACAAGCCTTGAAGTGATTGAAAGCCGCCTGATTAAAACTCATGGCGGTTTTTTAATTGTGCGTTATGAAAATGATGGTAATTATCTTGATTACCTCTCAGACATGCCCCATACGTCAACTCAGTTAATAGAATTTTCCGTAAACCTTGCAGACTTAAGCCAAAAGATAGACGGAACGAGCATAAAAACGGGAATCATTCCTCTTGGCGCAAAGCTCAAAGACGAAGAAGGTAACGACACAGACGAGCGGCTTACAATCGAAAGTGTAAACGAAGGTAAAGATTTTTTGATTGATGAACAAACAGCCGCAGTTTACGGAAAAATATTTGATGTTGTGATTTGGGA
>CAYJIV010000132.1:1345-1829 GCA_964370325.1 uncultured Eubacteriales bacterium | reverse complement strand
ATTTATTTTTGAATATAAAAGACACGATTCCTCGTGTCTTTAGTTTTATATAATTTGTAATAACTGTTCCGTTTGTGCCATAAGTGTAAGCGTTAAACGTTGCCAATAAGGAAGATCATAATCTTGAACAATCGCATAAGCACCACCACCTGGCCTCCAGGTGGTGATCCCGTTGTCGTCTCTAGCGAGATATTCGTCCGAAAAGATACCAAAAATATCTTCGAGGGTGTGTCCTTCGGAATATTCTTCCAATAAGTAGTTGTCCCAAACGTTCACGCCTGTGGCAGCCCTGACGGCGACATAAGCGGATAAAGCAGCAGCGAGTTTGGCGATACAGCAGGCATTCTTGTAGGCGACCCAAAAAGATTTCCACATAGCAGGTAATTCATTCATTAACTGCTCTTTTGATTTCCCGTTAATCATATCTATTTCTTTTTGCGATATAGCATGCACATTTGATATTAAACTTGATGATATGCTTACT
>CAYJIV010000132.1:0-1335 GCA_964370325.1 uncultured Eubacteriales bacterium | reverse complement strand
ATCTTAATATAACTTTTTTTATTTATTGTGGTATACTTTTTTATTATATCACACATCACTTAATTTTCATAGCTATTTATTGTGTTTTTTACATTTTTTTAACTTTTAAATGTTTCTTTCACATACTCTCAAATATTATTGTTCACTATAATATAAAAATTTAAGGCTTGACTTTTTAGGGTAAGCCAATTTTTGGTGTTTTAATTTGACGCTTCAAAACTTATATCCTAATTATGCGATTTATCGAAGGTTTTCACTTTAAATAGATTTTGGTATAAGGATAAATAGGGTAACTGAAATAATCCAATAATAATGCGACTTCCAGCCATCGCGGTGTTTATAAAAATCATAAAATTTTCAAAATTTATAAAAAATTGACTTTCAATTGAAATTTTACCATGAAATTAAAAAAAACTATTTTTTACGTTCAAAAACAAATTTACAGGAGGAATATTTATGTTAATCGACCCAGTTTTAACAATGTTTTGGATTTTAATAATAGCAATTTTAGGAACAAATGCAGCGTGGCTAATTTATATGAGCAGCGTCGAAGACGAAATTGACGCTCTATATAAACTTACTAAATGCCAGCCACTGGGCCAAAACGACAAGAAAAAGTTAAATAAAATCAGCAGGAGGAAATAATAATGCAAATTTCATTCACAGTTTTAGGAAGTCCACAAGGCAAGGAAATACCGAGAATTTCAAGATTTGGAAAAATATATACACCATCAAAAACAAAGTTTTATGAAGATTCAATTCGAGCAAATTACAGACGTTCAATTCGGCATAAGTTTTCACAAAATGAACCTTTAGAAGCTGAAATTACAGCTTTTATGAAATTCCAAAAAGCGCGAATCAATGGAAAAGAAAATTAATGGCAAGTGGCATTTTTAAGCCTATTAAGAAACCCGACGGAGATAACGGGATCAAGATTATTTTAGACGCTTTAAATGGTGTCGGCTTTCATGACGACGCTCAGATTTGCAAAATTTCCATTTGAGAAAAAATACGCTGAAAAAACCAAAGTATGCGTAAAAATCAGAAATTTGGAGGATATGGCAAATACAACTTTATAAAATTAGTGAGCAACTCTTTGGAATTTTGAAAAGAGCTGAACAAGAAACAGATGAAACTGACGAAATATCAGAAGAAACAGCAAATTTGCTTGAAAAACCAATTGTGCATTCGAAGAAAAAGTTGATGCAATTGCAAGTTACATCAAATCTTTTGAATTTATTTGAAAAACTTGTGGTTGAAACTCCTCTCAATGTCGTGAAAATCAAGAAAAATCCAGAAAGTATAGATATTTTAGACGAGGAAAAATTTATAAAT
>CAYJIV010000131.1:0-1837 GCA_964370325.1 uncultured Eubacteriales bacterium | reverse complement strand
ATTATCTCAAAGTTTAAGAGAAATAATAAAAGATTTGCCAAAAGAATTAGTTACCTGTGCGGTATGTCAAGAAGATGACCTAGATGTCTCGGGTACTGATGCTATCATATTATCCTGCCAACATGCTTTTCATATTGACTGTGCTCAAGGATGGTTAGCTGATCATAATACTTGTCCAGCAGGGTGCGGAAAAATCCTAAAAAAAGATGAAATACAAAAAATAATGGCTAAAAAATAGAGCTAATTTTGTTTTTCAAGTATTTTCAAAACTGCATCAACAATGTTGTTTGCGGTAGTTTTGTAAAACCCAACTGTATGATGGCAATATGTTAAGCATTCGAAAACAAACATTGAAAAACAGAGAAATTTGTATTATAATTAAACAAAGTCGAATTTAAAGTTTAGCACAAAAAGGACCTGTTATGCTCCCAATTATAACTTCCTTAAAATTTTTATTAAATCCGCTCTACGCAATAATTAGTTTGATAATCGGAATGGAACCACCACTAGATATCCATCAGATGCACACTACGATGGAACCTACGCCACAAATTACAACTAGAAAATTGCAACATTCAATTATTCATCAACATGAGCTACAGCCCTTTTTATTTTCAGAAGAAGAACGCAACGCCCTGAGCATTGTGGCAAAATTGAGACCATTGCTTCATCAGATGTCATGGTAGAAAAAATTAAACGATCCAGAATTACATTCCCGCCTAAACCTACCTAATAGTTATATCTACGGGCTAAGACTTATTCAACAATCCGATTTACCAATTATAGGATTTGCAAAAGTTAACGTCGAAGATGATAGAATATATATAAGTGATTTTGTTGTAAACGGAAAACACAGGGAGCAAGGTGCCGGAAGACGGCTTTTAGAATTTATTATACACTCATATAATAGCCACCCAAAACACAAAAACTTACCTATCACTTTATATCCAGACAACCTTGCCGCACGCAATTTTTTTGAAAAATTCGGTTTCGAGCAATATTACGCTCCTCCAGGACATTACATATTGTGGCCTAGAAAAATAAAACAATATTTTGAATTTTAGTTTTTAATAATATCCAAAACTGCTGCGACAATGTCATTTGCCGTCATTTTGTAAACTTCTTTTAAATACGGCATTTTACCAACTTGCCCAAAAACATCCCTGATGCCAATTGACTTCAACAGTACAGGATATTTTTCCATTAACACCTCGCAAACCGCACTTCTAAGTCCTCCAATAACATTATGATTCTCAACCGTAACCACTTTGCCCGCCTTTTTTGCGGAATTTATAACCGCTTCTGCATCAATAGGTTTAATGGTGTGAATATTGATAATTTCAGCACCAATTCCAAGTTCAACAAGTTTTTTGTTTGCTTCCATAGTCTCCTGAACCATTAAACCGGAGCAAAAAATACTGACATCTTTTCCCTCTTTAATAGTTTTCGCTTTGAATAAATCAAAATTATCGCTTTCATTGAATACATCCGGAATTTCTTTGCGAAACATTCTTATGTAAACTGGACCGTTGTATTCAATAATTTGCGGTAAAATTTTTATAAGTTGGATATTATCAACAGGCTCGAAAATCACTATGTTTGGAATACTTCTAAGAACACCGATATCTTCAAAACTCATGTGAGTACCACCATTATACTCCGCAGCAACCCCAGGATCTGTTCCAATTATCTTAACGTTTTGCTGCGCATAACAAATTGAAACCGTAATCTGATCGCAAATGCGCCTTGTTGCAAACGGCGTAAAAGTACATATAAACGGCAAAAAACCATAACTGCTCATCCCTGCCGCAATTGAAGCCATGTTTTGCTCTGCAAC
>CAYJIV010000130.1:0-1846 GCA_964370325.1 uncultured Eubacteriales bacterium | reverse complement strand
CAACATTATAATAACATCGACAGGAAGACCGTCATTGTCATGCAACATCAGCAAAACCGCACTGTCACCGTTTGAAATCGGCCTACCAAGAACAATTTGCGCTTCCTGCATTAAAAAAGAAATTTCATCTGATTCTTTCATACGCGTAGCAATATGTAAACTATCCGGCCGTTGGTACCTTACAAATGCAGTTTTTGGCTCTGTACTGTATGGTTTATCTGAAACTACTATGCTTAAATTTTCATTCTGGCGCAGCACTTTATTTTCTTCGGATATATTTTGAAGATCCGGCAAAATTAACACTTCGGACGCAATCCAATATTGCATTGCATCTTTAATATCTGAAATGTGAACATTGAAAGCAGAGGCGATTTCATGGATATCAAAATCTTTTCCTGCGTTCCGAAGCATCCATAAAAGCACTTTAAGCTGCATAGAACCAGCCAGTTTTATGTGCTTATCTACAACTTCTGTCGGAACCGCAAAAACTGAATTCCATTTACCTAAATTGACATTATAATTCAATTTAGCTGCCTCCTCAAATTTCAAATTATTATAAAATTATATACCCATATGATTTTTAAAACAATATAAAAAAACATGGCCTTGGATAAAATAATCAAAGGCCATATTTATGTAAATTTATGAATATTGCGCAATCACAGGTACAATTAATTTACAGCGTCCTTAAATGCTTTACCTGCTTTGAAAGCAGGTGAATTGGATGCTGAGATTTTAATTTCTTTTCCGGTTCTCGGATCACGGCCCGTGCGTGCTTTGCGGCTGCGAGTTTCAAAAGTTCCAAAACCGACCAACTGTACTTTGTCTTTCTTGGAAAGCGCCTTGATTACTGAATCAATAAAAGCAACCAATGCTTTTTCAGAATCTTTCTTGGTAAGTCCACTCTGCTCTGCGATTTGAGTTACTAATTCCGACCTATTCATACAATAAAACCTCCGTTATTTTTGGTGCAAAACCGCACCATTACTTAACTGCTGAGCATACTCATCTGTACCATTTACATCAGCATGTCAATGCTACTACATTTTATTTTTATTTTCAAGAGAAATTTTGTATAAAAATTCATCTTTGAATCTTTCACACGAATCATAAAGCGCACTTTCAGCATCTACACTTACCAAACGAGACACTTCCGTCACAGCAAACAGTAGGTCTCCGACCTCTTTGGTATAGTCTTCTTGTCGTCCGTCTAAAATTAAATTTTCTAGATGGTGAAGCCTTTCAAAAATTTCATTTAACGAATCTTCCACTGAAAATAATCCAAAACCTGCCCTTGCAGCTCTACCTTGAATTTTTGCCGTACGCATTAACGCAGGCAGAATTTTTGAAACATTTTTTACACTTTCAGCAGGCGATTCCTTCTTTTGGCGCAGCCTTATACTATCTCGCACTTCACGTTTAGCATCTCTACTTCTTTCTCTAATCCTATCTCTCGTTTCATAAGGTGACATTTTATAAGTCAATCTTTTTGAAAACTCATCCGATGAAAAAATATGTGGGTGTCTTTCAATAATTTTTTTACATATGTCATCTACAACATCTTCAAAAGAAAAATTCTCGGAATCTTCTTCAATGCTGCAATGAAAGGCTACCTGCAAAAGCATATCTCCCAGCTCTTCTTTGAGCATATCACTATCATTAAGGTCAATAGCCTCAATAATTTCGTAAGCTTCTTCAATTAAATTCGGTCTGAGATTTGAATGCGTCTGAACCTTCTCCCAAGGGCAACTCTTAGGAGACCTGATCATATCTACAAGGTGCAGAAAATCATCTCACGACAAACGCATAAGTTGAAAAGGGTGTAAAATAGGGACAGAGGTGTAAA
>CAYJIV010000129.1:0-1862 GCA_964370325.1 uncultured Eubacteriales bacterium | reverse complement strand
AAACTCAATATTCCAATCACAAAATTCATTCCAAATAAAATCATAAAGTTTCCCCACAGCCATGCCAAATTCAAATTTTTCCATATCTTCTGTGACGTCTCCGGCAACTTTATTAAACCTGCTTACAATCCATTTATCCACTAAATTCAAACTTTCAGGTAGTTCGTTTTTTACATTACAACCGTCAACATTCATGTGAATAAACCGCGCAGCATTCCAAATTTTGTTGGCAAAATTTCTGCTGAATTCCACTTTCTCAATTGAAAAACGCATATCATTTCCAGGCCCACTCCCCGTCATTAAAGCGAACCTAAGCGCATCTGCGCCATATTTTTGAATGATTTCCAACGGATCTACGCCGTTGCCTAATGATTTAGACATCTTCCTGCCCTGTGAATCTTTAACCAATCCGTGAATCACGGCGTACTTAAAAGGCTCTTTGCCTGTAAGTTCAAGCGACGAAAAAATCATTTTTGCAACCCAAAAGAATATAATATCATATCCAGTAATTAGTGCATTAGTCGGGTAAAAATACTCAAGTTCAGCAGTATTTTCAGGCCATCTTAAAGTTGAAAACGGCCAAAGTGCTGAAGAAAACCAAGTATCAAACGTATCTTCATCTTGAATTAATTTATCAGAACCGCATTTCGAACACTTTATTACATCGCTGCGCGAAACATTAATTTCACCGCAATCCTCGCAATACCACGCCGGAATCCTGTGCCCCCACCAAAGCTGACGTGAAATGCACCAATCTTTTATGTTTTCCATCCAGTGGTAATATATTTTGCTGAACCGCTCAGGGATAAACTTAGTTTTTCCTTGCTTCACGCACTCGATGGCCGGCTCCGCAAGCGGCTGCATTTTCACAAACCATTGATTTGAAATTCTTGGCTCAATAACACTGGAACATCTGTAGCACGAGCCAACGTTATGCTTGATTTCTTTAATTTCAGCAATATGACCGCCCTCTTGCAAATCTATCACAAAATGTTTTCTGGCAAGGTACCTGTCCATGCTTTGATACTTGCCTGCATTCTCATTCATAACAGCATTTTCATCCATCGCATTGATAATAGGAAGATTGTGCCTCTCGCCCACCTCGAAATCGTTAGGGTCGTGCGCAGGAGTGATTTTCAACACGCCGGTTCCAAGCTCCATATCCACATAACTGTCCGCAATAATAGGTATCTCTCTGCCAACTATCGGAATAATGGCGGTCTGACCAATCAAGTGTTTATACCTATCATCCTCCGGATGCACACATAGTGCCGTGTCGCCAAACATAGTTTCCGGGCGGGTCGTTGCAACCTGAACATATCCGCTGCCATCAGCCAGAGGGTAATTTATATGCCAGAAATGACCATCTTTTTTTTCAAAATTAACTTCCAGATCTGATATAGACGTAAGGCATTTCGGACACCAATTGATAATCCACTCGCCCCTATAAATTAAACCCTTTTCATAAAGACGCACGAAAAACTCACGAACAGCTGCACTGCAGCCTTCGTCCATGGTAAAACGCTCTTTACTCCAATCACAGGACGCGCCCAGCTTTTTTACCTGATTAACAATATTTCTGCCGTATTTTTCTCTCCACGCCCAGACATGTTCTAAAAATTTTTCACGGCCTAATTCCTCTTTAGAAATACCTTCACCGCGCAGTTGCTCCACAACTTTCGCTTCCGTTGCAATAGATGCATGGTCAGTTCCGGGCAAATAAAGCGTCATAAAACCCTGCATTCTTTTGAATCTTATTAATATGTCCTGCATGGTATCGTCCAGCGCATGACCAATATGTAAATTCCCCGTAATATTCGGCGGCGGCATAACTACGGCATACGGTTTTTTAGTTTTATCAA
>CAYJIV010000128.1:0-1877 GCA_964370325.1 uncultured Eubacteriales bacterium | reverse complement strand
GTAAATGATTATCTGGCAAAGCGTGACTCTGAGGAAATGGGCAGGGTCTTTAGATTTTTGGGATTAGAAGTTGGTTTAGTTATAAACGAATTTAATAGATCTAAAAGAATGCAAGCATATGCTGCGGATATAACTTATGGAACCAACAATGAGCTTGGATTTGACTACTTGCGTGACAATATGGTAACAAACAAAAATATGCGGGTTCAAAGAGCTCACAACTTTGCCATTGTGGACGAAGTTGACTCCATTTTAATAGACGAAGCAAGAACGCCACTTATTATTTCTGGAGAGGGAGACAAATCAACTGAACTGTATACCATAGCAAATAAATTTGCACTAACTCTCAAAATGCTTAAAGTTGCAGAAATTAACGCAAAAGAGGATAACGAAGAACTCTTTAAAGACCACGACTATGTTGTAGATGAAAAAGCTAAAACCGCAACACTTACTCAATCCGGTGTGGAAAAGGCCGAACAATATTTTCATATCGAAAACTTGACGGATCCGGAACACACAACTATTCAGCATCACATAAACCAAGCCATAAGAGCCAACGGTGTTATGCAGCGTGATATTGATTATGTTGTAAGAGATGGTGAAGTTTTAATTGTTGATGAATTTACTGGAAGAATTATGTATGGACGAAGGTATAACGATGGTTTGCACCAAGCCATCGAAGCTAAAGAAGACGTGAAAGTTGAAAAAGAGTCCAAAACGTTGGCATCCATAACATTCCAAAATTACTTCAGACTTTACACTAAACTTTCCGGTATGACAGGCACAGCTATGACAGAAGAACCCGAATTCAGGGAAATATATAAATTAGATGTAATCACTGTTCCGACAAATATGCCAATGATCCGTAAAGATTTGCCTGATGTCGTATATAAAACTCAAAAAGCAAAGTATAAAGCTGTAATCGAAGATATTATTGAAAGCCATAAAATTGGTCAACCTGTGTTAGTTGGTACGGCCTCAATTGAAAAATCTGAACTTTTAAGCGTTATGTTGGAAGGTCAGGGAATTGAGCATGCAGTTTTGAATGCTAAATGTCACGAAAGAGAGGCACACATAATTGCTCAGGCAGGTAAAAAAGGCGCAATAACAATAGCTACAAACATGGCAGGACGTGGAACAGACATTAAGCTTGGTGGTAATGCTGAATATATGGCGGAAGATGAGTTAAGAAAATTAGGATTCAGCGAAGAAATTATTCTTGAAGCAAACAGTTTTTCAGAAACTGATGATGAAAAAGTTCAGCAAGCAAGAAGGAAATACATCGAACTTCATGACAAATTTAAAGAGGAGCTAAAAGGTGCCGCGCAAGAAGTAGTGGATATTGGTGGACTTTACGTACTGAGTGTAGAACGTCATGAATCACGGCGTATTGACAACCAGCTAAGAGGTCGCTCGGGGCGTCAGGGAGATCCGGGGAAGAGTAGATTTTATCTGTCGCTGGAGGATGACCTTATGAGATTATTTGGTGGCGATCGCTTGCAAGCGTGGATGAACAGATTGAATGTAGATGAAGATACACCGCTTGAAGCTGGCATGCTAACTAAATCAATTGAATCCGCGCAGAAAAAGATTGAAGGCAGAAACTTTGCGATGCGTAAAAATGTTCTTCAGTATGACGATGTTTTAAACCGTCAGCGTGAAATAGTTTACGGACAGCGTAATCAGGTTCTGGATGGGGAAGACGTTAGCGCACAAATTCAGAAAATGATAGATGAAGTTGTAAGTTTTGTGACGGCGAGATTTGTTTCTAATGCTATGCCTGCGGAGAACTGGAATATTGAAGGATTAAAAGGTTATTTCATGGGTTGGGTATTGCGCCAAGATGATTTGAAGTTTGATGCCGAAAATCCGCTTAA
>CAYJIV010000127.1:0-1900 GCA_964370325.1 uncultured Eubacteriales bacterium | reverse complement strand
ATGATTTTATTTGGAATGAATTTTGTGATTGGTATATTGAGTTTTCAAAAATTTCTGCGTCAAAAGACGTTTTAGTTTGGATTATGAGCAATACGCTTGCACTTTTGCATCCGTTTATGCCGTTCATTACAGAAGAAATTTGGCAAACGTTTCCTCAAAAAAAAGAAGCTTTGATGATATCCGAGTATCCGAAATATAGACCTGAATTAAATTTCACAGAAGATGAAAAGAATATTCAAATTCTAATGGAAATTATAAGAGCTGTACGCAACAGACGCATTGAAATGAACGTTCATCCAGGCAAAAAAACGCTGCTTTATATTGAGCCGAGTGAATTTGAAGGCATGCTGAACGCACATAAGGATATTATTTGTAGACTTGCATATGCTGTGGACATTAAGTTTGAAAGCAATTTTGGTGCAAAAAAAATGGTTGTAATAGTTACTAATCATTCGAAAATATACATTCCCATGGATGACTTAATCGATAAAGAAGCTGAAGTTTTGCGTTTGACAAAAGAGTTGGGAGAAGTCGGTTTACAATTAAAGCAGACACAAATACAGTTAAGTAATCAGCAATTTATTGCCAAAGCGCCAAAAGATGTGGTGGATAAAATTCGAGAAACAGAGGCAAGACTTGAAATCAAAATTGAAGGGCTAAAGAAAAATCTTGAAGAAATATAAGCTGAAATTTCTTGATGTTTTATTTTTAATGAATTATAATTAAGGTATAGTTAAAAATAATTGAAATAAAAATTTAGAGATAACTATGAGGGAAATTTATGGGTGGAAGAGAAACTGCTGGAGCTGTGTTTGGTATTATAAGTTTGGCAGTTTGGCTCGTATCGGTTATATGCTGGCCAGAATTTTGGGTGTCTTGGGTACCGCGTCATCACACTACAACTGTGCATCATTATTGGTAGTAAGCTTGTTGAGTAAAAAAATTTTTTGAATGTGCCGAAATTCTACAAAATAATCATAAATAATCTTTTATCATTAAATGGTAAAAGGTTTTTTCTTTTACAAAATTTTGGTACAACCTTAAAATAGGGAGTGGTGAAGGGTAATTAAGTTTAAAATCAACAAATTTATGATATAATTTTTTAATTGATAAGGAGGCAAGCAATGGGAGTCAGGGTTTCATCATACGGTCAAGTACTGACGGCATTTATAGCAGGCGATATTGACCACCATACATCGAAAGACATTAGGGAAACAATTGATAATTATGTAGAAAAATATCAACCTAAAGTGTTGGAGCTTGATTTTAGCGGCGTTCAGTTTATGGACAGTTCCGGTATTGGACTTATTATGGGCAGATTTAAGTTAATGAGTGCATTAAAAGGCAAACTGCAAGTTGTGAATATTCCTAAAGGGTTGGAGAGAATGGTCAAGCTTTCGGGTCTGATGGTGCTTGGAATTTTTAAAGATGAAGAGAAATTACAGAATGTAAGCGGTGGTAACCGAGGTATGTGTGAAAGAGAAATAAAACAGCGGGACAGGCTTCACAGAGGAATAATTGACAGGGAGGTAATACAACGTGAAAAACGCGATACTCAACGAGATGAATTTAAACTTTTTTAGCAGATCTTCTAATGAAAGCTTTGCAAGGATGGCAGTTGCAGCGTTTGTGTCGCAACTTGATCCAACAATAGACGAGCTGGCGGATATTAAAACTGCAATTTCAGAGGCGGTAACTAATTGTATAGTCCATGGTTACAAAGACGGCATAGGTAAGATTTACATAACATCTAAAATATATGAAAATGGTCGCATTATGGTAAAGATCAAAGATAGGGGATGCGGCATACCTGATGTTGAGCAAGCCATGGAGCCGCTGTTTACAACTGGCGGAAGCGAGCGATCTGGGCTCGGTTTTGTAGTTATGCAAAGTTTTATGG
>CAYJIV010000126.1:0-1953 GCA_964370325.1 uncultured Eubacteriales bacterium | reverse complement strand
GTAATCTCCCTTTGTTTTTATTTTACCATTTACACAAACTTTTGCACGGTCTCCTCCAATTGTTTCCCTGCAATATTTTTAAGACAAAATCGAGCTTCTAAAATCGCATCGTTTATATTACTGGCGTATGAATAGTGGTACGTTCCAACTGGTATACCATTTGCCTTGCATCCTGTGTAATTTTGTTCAAATCTTTTATCTTTTTGTGTTGGGCTTTCTTTGCCCCAACCAGAACGCACCATTGCAAACTCCACACCATTCTGATTCGCTTTTGCCCAATCAATTGTACCCTGCCAAACGGATATGTCCACTCCTTTGAACATAAAGTTTCCTCCTGTTTTAATGTGTTTTTATATACTATGTAATTTCTAAGGCAACTGTTTTAAAATAAAACTGCCCTCTGTAATCAAACAGAAAGCAACAAAATTTTCACAGTTTAAAGCAACAAAATACCGGTTAATAAAATAAAAACCAATAATTTTTCGTTATAGAAAACTTAAAATAAATTTATCTTTATGCCACCAACAGAATTTTGGAACGGGCTTATCCTTGACAACTATGGTTATAATGCGGCATAATGAAATTATCTGCCCGTAGCGAAGCTGGATATCGCAGCAGATTCCGATTCTGAAGGTCGGGGGTTCGAATCCCTCCGGGCGGACCATTACACCGTAATACCAGTGTGCTCCAATTCTCCAACCATGATAATGTCTTTCCGAACCGCCTGTTGATTGTACTGTTGTATAGTTAGTGGTTCCATTGCTGCCCATACCCACGGGAACTCGTCCCTGACCCCATGCAGCCCAAGTCCCACCGAAAAGTGTACCTGGATTAATTGAAGAAGTGCTCATATATATTGCTCCCACCGGATAAATTGTTTTCAAGTAATTGGTTAATGCGCTATCAATTTCAGCTTTACTGTAAACTCCCAGATTTGTTCTCGCATCGACAACGTTTGTAGCGGCCGTACCACCTGTTTCGATTGGGAAACATACGTATTGAATATCTTCGCAACAACAGCATCCGCTACCACATCCACAGTCACATGGATCAGTTGCAAGAACATCCGATATCGGCGCAAATAAAAATAGCGTTCCTAAAATACATAACGCTATTCGAGAAAAGACCTTTCTGAATTCCTTCAAACAAAATATCTCCAATAAATAAATTTACCAAAATTTGGTTTTAAAGACACTGACTTCATAATATGGTTTGTATTTTTGCTTGTCAAGTAAAAATTCTCTAAAATTCATTTTTTATTTCTATATGTGTACAAAATATTAGAAGTTAACCCTAAATTCAACAGCACACTTCAGCAAATTATTCAGTCGATAAATAGTAACGTATAAGTGAAAGAACAAAAAATCAAATTTTATTTAGATAATTCCTCTAAATTTGCAGTTTTTTAGAAATTACAAGATTATAAGGGCAAGTGATCAAATGTCTTTACTTAGTTTTTGATCTATTTATGTACACAATTAATGAAGCCATAGATGTGCTAAAGAAGTACATTTATGCGCTTTTTTTAATTTGTAATTTTTTCAAACGATTTGTTTTGTATAGTATTCGCGCTCCACCAATTTTTGGATTTTATGGACAAGTTCAGTCTAAAAAATTTGAATTTTTGAGGCAAATTTATGTCAGAAGACAAAATCAAGACAAAAAATAGTAACGGTACAATTTCAGAAATTGAAGTTAGCTTTGATGTACAAGCATTTGACAAAGAAAATTTCTGGAAAGAGGATTGGCAAAAACGAAAGGCCAAGCAAAGAAATTCATACGAACAACTCAGCGAAACTCACGAGAAAGGAAAATTACCAGACAAGCTTGCTGATAAATCATGCGAAGATGCTTACATAAAAAATTATGACATGGAAATTTTATGGAAAGCAATCAATAGTTTATCTGAAAAACAAAGAAGAAGATTGGTGGGAGATGATGGATTCGAACCAT
>CAYJIV010000125.1:0-2043 GCA_964370325.1 uncultured Eubacteriales bacterium | reverse complement strand
ACAACTAAAATCGAAAAAGTCTCAATTTCTGTTGCATCTGACAGGGTATTTTTTTCATCAAATGTTGTAGTTTCTATACTTTGATTGACAACTGCAACTGATACATCAGATACATCATTATTGCAAGCTGTAAACGCAAGTAGCAATGCCAAATAAAGACTTACAACAAAGCTTTTATTGACCATTTTCATATTATTCTTTTCTACTCCTCAATCGTTATTTTTTTGTGTGAATTGCCCACAATTTCGACAGTGGAAACGAGTGTGAATCCTTTTGCTAGGTCAACATCAAATTTAAAATCGCTTGGGTAATCTCTGTTCCACCTTCACAAGTATATACTGTCTATTTTACTTAGGTGCAGAGCTATGTGACGGCTCTCTACAAAGCAAAATTCATTTTTCGCAACAGCTAAAAAATGGTCATTAACATCATCTTACTTTTAAATTTACAAAAAACTTTAAATTTATTTTACTATCATTCGATAGTAATTGCAATACTATTGTTTGATAGTACATATAATGTTCTTATGAGGTGAATATTATGTATTATCAAAGATTAAAAGATTTAAGAGAAGACGGCGACTTAATGCAAAAACAAGTGGCAGACATATTGGGCATCGACCAGAGAGTTTATAGTAATTACGAGACAGGCAAGCGAGAAATTCCGACTAGACATGTAGTCACACTAGCGAAATTTTATAAGGTATCTAGTGATTATATCCTCGGAATTAGCAAGACAAAATAAGTGAGAGTGGCTTACCCTTATCGGTAAACCACTCTCTTTTGGTATTTATTCAGTTATATATCTCTTAACCAATCTCTAAACAGTTCTAAATTAGCAATAATAAATACTGCAATTAGAGGAAGTCCGAACGGCGACAATGCCCATGCGAAAACTAAAGCCGGAATACCTACAGGCTGTGCATCGCCCGTGATACAACCGCCTATGCCTATAATTAAAAATAGAATTGCCAAAATGCCTAAAATGCCACCACCGATATAAAGCACCGCTTTTGATAAGGCAAGCAAAATTGTAAGTGCTAAAGTTATTGGAAATAAAAATATTTTCAAAATAATTCGCATGAAAAACCCCTCCTGCAACTTCGTTTATTCTACTAATGAAAGAATACCATATTTTGGAGGGATTGTCCATCTTGTCAATTTAGAATAAAAACAAACTAAGCAACTTGATGTTTTTTAAAATTACGGTATGTAAGTACTAATAGCAAACTGCTGACAAAAAATGCAACAATACAAACCGCCTCATACAGCCATAATTCAACACCAAAAACATTGAACGAAAGTTGCGTAAGCATTTCATTTGAACTGCCCATTGCATACGGAGAAAACTTTAGTGCTGTATGGTAAAAATCACTGTTTATTGGCAATTTTAGCATTACAACAAAATTAAAAACAACACAGGCTGTCAAAGCTATAAAACTTTTCCTCGCAAGCGATGATATGAACATTGCTACAGCCGACAATAAAATCGCACCCAAAACTGTTGTTACAAAAAGCAAAACACAAACTTCAATCAAGGTGAAATTATATGTTATAAGCGGAATTAAAAGCTGTATTTGTGCGTTCGCCCCATAATTTCCATAAAACAAAATCATGGCAACATAACACGCAAGTAAAATCCCTATTACTAGCAGTGCTGTAATGCTCATAGATGTAAACATTTTGGCGAAAATTTGCGATTTTTTGCCATTTCTTGATGTGAGTATTAGATTTGCTGTACCTGTTTGATATTCATTTGAAAATATCGGCGAAATTATAAAACAGATAAGTAAAATAATCATTATCGAGTTGGTTTGAGATAGATTGATATAGCGGTTATATCCGTCTACATACTCAAAAACAAACGGTTTTTGTACATCTTCGTCAATAGCCATTATCCTTTCAACATTCTCGTGTGTGAACATAGAATTATTTTCTAAATTCGCTCTATATTGGCTAATTCTTTTGTCGTAATAGCTACTAGCTTCTTCCTCTGATATATTCTGAAAATCGTGTAACTCAAGCCCTGAACCTTGCTTTGCAA
>CAYJIV010000124.1:0-2060 GCA_964370325.1 uncultured Eubacteriales bacterium | reverse complement strand
ATGGATACAGTATATTAAAAATATTAAATACTTTAGGAAATATAGTAATAGGAATTATATTAAAACTGGTTACATGTTTAACTGTATCCACAGTGATTTCATTTGCAATACCCGGAGCAATATTTTACAGTGGAACCAGAGCAGTAGATAAAGTTGCAGGATTAGACTCAAATACAACGTTTTGTTGGGTAATCAAATCAAGTTGGCAAAGCTGCAAATTCATTTTAAAACAAGCTTTACCAAAATCTAGTTAAATAAATATAGGGAAAAAATAAAGCCATGTCAAATAGATAAGTATGTCGTTACATGAAATTAATTTTAAACATTTCACCACTTAGCAAAAATCGTTAGATAATATAAAAATTATGATTATATCCAATGACGTAAAAATCAATGGAGATTTTTGGGCGCATTATTTAAGATTTTCGCCGATGCTTTGCTAAAACACCGTATATAAGAAATATTGTATCCCAGAATTAGCCAGAAAAAGCTAACCATAAACGTCATATCATAAATAATTGCTTTTTCAACAAAACAATACCCACAATAAGCTACTAAAACAGCAAAAAACTTGAAAAATATCCCAAAATAATTATAATTTACACATTTAAACAAATGCCTGCAAACGTCCCCCGCAACCGCAAAGGAAAAAATCATAAATACAGCAAAACCAAGCACTCCGTTAGAAACCAAAATAGTAAGGTACGCATTGTGCAAGTCGGAATAAATTAATCTTTTTTCCAAATATTTCTTACCATACATCATTAAATTGGCCCGGCCAATACCTAAAACAGGATTTTTCCAAAAAAGCTGCAACCCTTGATTCCAAAGTATGTTCCGGCCACTGCTAATTTCATAATTAGCGCGTCCTATATGCAAATCCGGGACATATTCACTAACTGCTGGAATAGGTTCATCAGGCAGTATATTTTGAGACTCATCTTCCAGTTCGTCTATTAATATATCTTTTTTAACTTCTTCCACTTTGTGAATATCATTTACGATAATACTCATGAAATCTTGGCATTTATTTCGCACCGCGAGCGAAACCGAAAGCATCACAAAACAAAACACAACTAAAAGCAAGCCACTCGTTATAAACTTGAATCTACTGGATATTTGGCTTTTAAAAAAGCTTATACAAAAAACTCGCAGCGTACAATAAATTATAAAAAACAAAATCGCAGCATTGGAATCTGACAAAAACAGGCAGACTAGGTTTATTATTACGCACAAAAGAAGCAGCCATTTGTTCACTCTTATACTTTTAAATTTAAGTCTTATATATGAATCATTCAGAACATCACAGGCCACAACTGAGGCTATCATGGAAAAAGCTAATATATTTGAATTAGTGTAAACCCCGATTAATCTGCTGCCATAAATCCCAAGATGATACCACGCCGCATTCATTTGCGTATTGATGAATAAAATTAAAAGCGAAACGGCTCCAAAAGCGGCCCCAAACATAACAAAAAACCGAAAAAGAAAAACCATTTCTCTCTCTATTTGCTCGTGGCTCATTTCAGTGTACATCCCGTAAAAAACAAAAAAGCATATGGCTGTATGGTATGCAATGGCCAGATTCGGAACAAACCACAAGGACATATGCACAAATGACGTTACAACCATTAACGCAATGAAAGACCAAAGCAGATATTTATATTTGACCTTGAACGCGCGCGGCGTAATAAAAAAATTATGGATGAGCAAAAAAAGTCCCCAAGAAAGCACAATGCACTTGATTCCGAGCGCAACCATATCCAATAATGCCAGCATTTCAAATGCCAGTGTTATCATATATATTTTCCGGAACAAGCTGGTATCAGTTAATACCTGCCTCAGATTGAATTTTCGAGGACGAACTCGCAATAAAAGGTAACCTCGCTTTATATTGATTTGTCTTCAGACTGCTATTTTAACAATTTTCGACTTTATTCGCAAGCTTTAAAACACTTGATGATATATTCAATTTCATCATCTTTCAAAAGTGTATGCAGCGGCAGATCCATCTCATTTTTGTACATATTATACGCGTTTGGAAAATCAGATATATCAAA
>CAYJIV010000123.1:0-2136 GCA_964370325.1 uncultured Eubacteriales bacterium | reverse complement strand
TTTATTTTCATATCAAACTCCAAACAAGTCCAAAATATTTTTATCTTCAATAATCCTATCAGATTTATTTTCAGCATTTTTAAGCATATTACTAATCTTTTCATCCATTGATTTTTTTACTAATTCTTTGTAATCAATTCCACGAAGTTCAAAAAACATCAGGGGGTTACTATCAAGTCTAGCGCCAATACCATAAAGCACTGCTGCGATATGTTTACACATTTCAGCCCAATCAGGGCAATCACAATCTAAATTTATTTCACGTGGACTCGGAAAAAGTCCACTTCCTTTTTGCAGGAAAATTTCTTCAAATTCTTTCGGGAATTTACCATTTATGAGATCTTCCATGTTGTTTATTTTACGACTGCATTTTTCAAAAATACTATCCCATTTTTCAGCGGAAAGCTTATCGATTCTTATTTCTACTTTATATGGTCTGCTGCTTGATCCTTTAACCAGTCCAGAAATATAGCCTGACGATATTCGTAAATCTAAAACCATGCCGTTTTTTACATAATACCTGCCGCGCCTAATTCTATTTGAATAATCAGCATAGCTTTCTAAATTTTTATTCCAAGCGATTCCCCACCAAGTGTTTGCAATCTTTTTTCCTTCAATTATAACCGGAAAAATATTTGGATTTTTCTTTTTTAATTTTTCAAGTGGTTTTTCGATATCAGCTTTCTTTTTAGCTACAGGAACATATTCAAAGTAACCCCAACTCATACTCTAAACCTCCAATTTCAGCAAGTTCAAAAGCTGATCATTGTTCATTTCTGTTATGTACTTTTCGCCGCTTGAAGTTATTATGTCGCTTGAAAGTTTTTGTTTTTCTTCAAGCATTTTGTCAATTTTTTCTTCTATTGTTCCTTGTGTTACAAATTTATGAACTACCACATTCTTTTGCTGTCCGATACGAAAAGCGCGGTCTGTTGCCTGATTTTCAATTGCTGGGTTCCACCATCTATCAAAATGAATGACGTGATTTGCAGAAGTTAAGTTTAAGCCCACGCCCCCTGCTTTTAATGACAAAACCATGAAAGGAATATAATTTTCTTCGCTGTTAAATTGTTCAACCATTTCGCCGCGCTTTTTGACAGCTGTTCCTCCATGCAAAACTAATCCCTCTTTATTAAAAATAATTTCAAGAAATTTAGAAAGGGGCGTAGCAATTTCTTTAAATTGAGTAAACACCAATACTTTTTCATGTTTTTCACGGATGGTTTCGCAAATTTCAGCAAGTTTATTAAATTTACCACTATTTTCAAAATCAAATGTTTTTTGCCCTAGATATTGATCCGGATGATTACAAATTTGCTTAAATTTCATTATGCTCGATAAAATTATACCTTTTCTAGTTATATTTGATAATTTGTCGTCATTTAAAGTCTTCGAAAGGTCTTTCACAAGCGCATTATATAGCACGACTTGTTTTTTTGTAAGAGTGGTAAATGCTTTGATTTCGATTTTATCAGGCAAATCAGAAATGACTTTTTTGTCAGTCTTAAGTCTTCTCAAAATAAAAGGACTGATAATATCACGCAATTTTGCATAGCCATCAGTATTGTTTTTCAAGCTTTTCGCAAACTCTCCAAACTCTTTAGAAGAGCCAAGTAAACCCTTGTTTAAAAAATCAAAAACCGACCATAAATCAGAAAGTTTGTTTTCAATCGGAGTTCCTGTCATTGCTATTTTATGCTTAGATTTAAGTTCTTTTATAGCTTTAGACTGTTTTGTGCCTGCATTTTTTATTGCTTAAGCTTCATCTAAAATCACCAAATCCCATTTTGTTTTAATCAAATTCTCAAGTCTTAAAACCATACCGTAAGTTGTGATAAATAAATCAGCATCTTTTAAATTAAAATCTTTGTTGTTTTTATGTATTATCATGTACTTTAATTTTGGCGCAAATTTATCGCATTCGTTTTGCCAGTTGCAAATAAGTGATACTGGAACCACTAATAATGTTTTCACTTTGTTTTTGCTGTTTTTTCTTAAATTTTCAAGAAGTGCCAAGATTTGAATAGTCTTTCCAAGACCCATGTCATCCGCAAGTAGTGCTCCAAAACCTAAATTTTTCATAAAACTCAGCCAATCGAGTCCCGCTTGTTGGTAGTGTCTCAAAACACCCTTAAA
>CAYJIV010000122.1:0-2225 GCA_964370325.1 uncultured Eubacteriales bacterium | reverse complement strand
CCTAATTCTAACATTTTCTCTGATCCAGCGTCGCAGATAAAGTCAGGGTCAACATCGATGCCTTGATTTAAATTTACAAAAAAATAATTTTTTGCACCTCCAGCACGTTCATAATAAGGGTCTGTGCTTATAGCCTGGCGGCTTTGAGGAAGATTTGGATAGCGAAGATGGCATCCGCCAACTAACATTACTCGAGGCTTCCTATGTAAATCCACATGATTAAAATACTCTTGTACATTCTGATATTTAGCGAAAATATTGCATTGGCTTAGAATAATCACTCCTATTATCAATAAAAAATTTCTGCACAAATTTTTAATTAATTTTTTTATAACCGTATTCCCTCCATTACTTAATATGATCATTATACTACAAAAATTTGAAAATGTTTATATAGAAAAACCTACCGGCTATACCGATAGGTTTTATTACAAAATATTTCGTATATGTTTATCTACATCCACAATCATGGCGACGTTCGCAGCATCTACGTTCTCTTCGGCAACAACCACAATGTCTGCGGTGGCCGCATCCGCAGCATAGTAACCATAATAGTCCTAAACAACACATATTTATCACTTCACTTTTTAAAATTTAGAGGAATTAATTCCCCTAATAACATTATATGAAATGCGCCTGCACCTTGCGCTATTGTCCAGATATGCAAATGAACAGCTTCCAAAGCAACCGCATAAAATAGTAGTAGAAGAAAAATCAATTTTAAAACCAGAGAACATTTCTCTTAAAAAGGATTTTCAAAAAAGCGAAGAGGAGGAAGTTAGCATGCCAATTGACAATATACGAAACATGATGTATGGACTCAATGTACCTGTTAAACTTGAAAATGGAGAAAAAGTACCGGCAATTAATTTAGATAACGCTGCTACTACGCCGCCTTTTAAAAACGTAGTAAAAAAAATAAACCAAGAACTGATGTATTATGGTTCTATTGGTCGTGGCAAAGGACAAAAATCCGAACACTCAACTAAAACTTATTTAAAAGGTCGCAACATTGTTAAAAATTTTGTGGGAGCAAATAGCGATATTTATACCGTTTTCTACGTTAATTCCACGACAGACGGAATTAATAAACTTGCGTCAGCTCTCATAGAAAGCCGTGAAGATATGGTTCTTACTACTCGAATGGAACACCATTCTCATGATTTGCCTTGGCGAGAGTGTGCAAAAATGATATATTCCGAGGTGGATAATAAGGGACGGCTAAATCTTTTGGATATAGAAAACATTCTGAAAGATCACAAAGGCAAAATTAAGTATATTTCGGTTACGGCTGCCTCAAACGTTACGGGTTACGTAAATGATGTTCATAAAATTGCAATGTTAGCCCATAAATATGGCGCTAAAATTATTGTAGACGGCGCGCAAATTGTAGCTCACCGTAAATTTAGTATGCTTGGAAAAACCTCGGAAGAAAATATTGATTTCTTTGTTTTTTCAGCACACAAAATGTACTCTCCGTTTGGAAGCGGCGCAGTGGTAGGGCTTGCAGAAATTTTAAATCAACATATACCAAAATTTTACGGCGGAGGCATGGTTGAAGCGGTTTACAATAAAAAAAGTATGTTTTTTACCTGCCCCTGAACGTTACGAAGTGGGTGCACCGAATTACCCGGGAGTCGTTGGAATGCTTGAAGCAATAAAAATTTTAAAACATATTGGATTTGATTATATTAAAAATCACGAACAAAAACTTATAAAAAGAGTATTAGATACACTAAAAAAATATCCCAGAGTTATCCTCTATGGAGATACTGAAAATGTCAGCGATAGAGTAGGCATAATTGCGTTTAATATCCAAGGTATAAAAAACGAGTATGTTGCAAATTTTCTTTCGGGATTTTATGCAATTGCTGTTCGTCATACCGCTTTTTGTGCTCATCCCTATGTGCGGTGCCTAACTGGTGAAAAAGAAATTATTAATAACAATGACAGTGGTTGCCATTCGCCGGAAGGAATGGTTCGTATTAGCTTTGGTGTTTATACTAAAGAAACTGACGTTGACGTTTTCTTAACAGCAATTCAAAAACTACTGTCTTTCAAAAATATTGAAAGTTCTGCTGTGCACATTAAAGATGACAATTGTTACAGCTTACCTAATTCCTTCAACATGCATTTGTAAAAATTAACGAAAAACCGGCCAAAATTATATTTTAAAAATCATCTACTAAAAAGGTGCTGTCGTTTATGATATTGTATAGTAAAAA
>CAYJIV010000121.1:1163-2256 GCA_964370325.1 uncultured Eubacteriales bacterium | reverse complement strand
TGTTTCCGCCGCCAGAAATGCCGGAATAAAAGCAAGTACAGGGGAATATTTAACATTTGTAGACTCTGATGATACTGTAAACCCTGAAACATACAAGAAAACTTTGAATGTTGCAATTGAAAATAACGCTGACACAGTAACTTACAGTCTCCGAACATTTCCCGAAGAAATCGGAAGAAAACAAAAAATCAAAAATATTTTTAAAGATATTTACAATAATGCATTTAAATATTATAGAAATGTTTACTTGAATGATTCGTTCAACGCTGCTGTTGACCTCGATAATATAATTACATCAATGTGTTGCAAGTTGATAAAACGTTCAATTGTTATAGATAATAACATTTTTCTCAAAGAAAATTTGTCCTATGCAGAAGACTTTCTTTTCAGAATGATGACATTCCCCAGAGCAAAAATCATAGTTTCAATACCTGATAAATTTTATAATTATAGAATGTCTACCACAGATACATTAGGCAAAGCAAAAGATGAAAAAAGATTAATATCTGCTATACAATGTGCAAATTATCTGATAGACGACTGGCTCACACAAGGCTATACAGATCAAAAACCATGGCTACTTTCGTATACGTTGGAAGCTGTTGATAGAATGCTTAACGTATATAAGGACAATCCATTGAAAATAATCTCTTGCTCTACAGAAATATTAAAAATAGTAGAAAATAAGTTGTTGCCCTTAATGGACAAGCAATTGTTGCCAGAAGAAATTACATTTAAATTGAAAATATTACATGAGTACGCAAAACTACAAGATAAAATAGCAAGTTAGAAGAGGGATTCTATATTATGAAAGCATTTTTAGCAATAAAATACTACGAAAATATGCAAAATAAAAAACTAATTGAAAACATCTCAAGCACATTAAAAAATGCAAACATAAACGTGTTTGCATTTGTAAAAGATGTTCAAAATTATCTACCATGCAATCTCAGTGCCAAAGAAATTATGAATCGGTGTTTTAAAGAAATTGAAAAGTCAGATATTTTTATAATTGAAGCATCTGAACCAAGCATTGGGGTTGGAATCGAAGCCGGATTTGCTTATTTCAAAGGCATACCTGTTTATTTAATTG
>CAYJIV010000121.1:0-1153 GCA_964370325.1 uncultured Eubacteriales bacterium | reverse complement strand
ATTCTGTTCTATGATAAGTTTGACGATTTAAGGAATTTATATTAAATCTTTCATTGTGTAAAATCCTGGTTCTTTTTTGAAAATAAATCTTGCAGCTTTTATCGCTCCTGCAGCGAAAACATCTCTGGAACCACAGTGGTGGGACAGTGTAATAGTTTCGTTATTGCCCGCAAATATCACATCGTGATCTCCAAAAATATTGCCGCCGCGCACGGAATGTATTCCGATTTCATTTTTGCTGCGCGACTTTCTTTGTTGACTTCTATCATATGTGTAGTCAAAATTATTTGCCGTACAGCTGGAAATCTCTTCGGCAATCATAAGCGCGGTTCCGCTTGGGGCATCTATTTTCTGACTGTGGTGCTTTTCTATTATTTCAATATCAAAGTCATTCCCCAGCACTTTGGCAGCTTTCCTAGATAGTTCCAACAGCAAATTCACACCCAGAGACATATTTCTTGAGTAAAATATAGGCGTAAATTTTGAAGCATGTTTAATATCTTTAACTTGTGCTTCCGAAAATCCTGTTGTACAAATTACCAGTGGAACACAATTTTTCACAGAATAATCAAGAAGATTTTCTAAACTGGCCGGATTTGAAAAATCAATTATTACGTCTAGTTCGGCATTTATTTTTTCCGGGGATTCAAATACAGAGAACCTATCGTTTTGAACGCTGGATAAATCTATTCCGCCGACAATTTCACAATCCGTAAATCCAGAAGCCAGACTTATTACGGTTTTACCCATTTTCCCATTACAGCCGCAAACTATTATTTTCATATTCTTCACCTTTTAAATCAAAGAGTATTTTTTCAAAACGCTTTCAAGCTTAGCCTTGTTATCTGCGCTGAGTTCATCCAGAGGCATTCTGCACCTGCCGCAGGAATAGCCAATTAAATTCAACGCTTCTTTAGCAGGTGTAGGATTAACATCACAAAACAGGGATTCCATTAAATCCAGATATTTAATCTGTGCTTTTGCACTTGCATTTACATTGCCACTTAAATAATCACTTACAATTTTATGGCAAATATCCGGGCAGATATTTGAAAACACTGATATAATCCCAATACCACCAAGAGATAAAATCGGTACAATCTGATCGTCATTTCCGGAATATACATCAAGATTGTCTCCGCATAAAGAAATT
>CAYJIV010000120.1:1133-2257 GCA_964370325.1 uncultured Eubacteriales bacterium | reverse complement strand
AATCTCAATTAGATGCGAGTTTAAAGCAAGTGTCCGTACCTAGCGATGTTCTTGATTTGGTACTGAAAAAAGAAAAAGAATTTAAAAAAGTTGTAAGTGATTATAGTTCACCATCACTAAAATATAGACTTAAAGAGCCTGAACGTATAAAAATGAAAAGAATAGATCAATTATCTAACGGTATAATTGATCCTGTAATTTTTATTTATAATGTTCATAGACACTTTTTTGGATTGAAAAATTTTGAAAAAATTGAAAAAATTTGTAAAAACGTAGAACAAAGGTTGTCATCATTAAATAAAAAAGGACTATTGCATAGTTCAGAAATAAATGCACTCAAAGATCCCAATCTCTATAGCACAACATATAATAAGTTAATAGACTGGAAAGATGAACCATTAAGTAGTATATTCAATCCTGCCGATACAACACAACAATACCTTGTTGAAATGCAGCTCATTTTTGAACATGCTTATACCAAATATGAAAAGGGTTATGCAACGGCTCACGGATATAAAGAAAGTGCTCAAAAATATGTAACTGATACCCTTGGAATGGACAACGACATGTTTAAAGAACAAGCGAAATTTTCTAATCAATTATTAAAAATGTATAAAAACCTTGATCGCTCAATTGCAACTTTGATTGCAGAAAATCCTACTGCGCAAAAGTTAAAAACACAACAAAAGAAAATAAAGAATCCACAACTTGAAGCCAAATTAAGAAGTTATGATATACGAATAAAAGATGCAATCCGTGATGGGAAATATGCCGGTAAATCTATGATATTTGCAAGAATCGATTTTACAGTTGGGGAATGTGCTAAAGAAATTTCAAACGCACTTAAATCAGTTTCTAGCGCTACTACTTTGGAGATGCGTAAAAAAGCGCTCTCTAAAATGGTAATGCAAGCACAAGAATTACTGGGTAAAATAAATTCTTATGTCGACCCTATAACAAATACCTTACCTAACAAAAGAAAGATAGAAGCTACAATAAAATATGCACGGGAAAAACTAGCCAAAGAAAGCGTTAAAGCTTCAAAAGGGTTGGAAAAGTTAGAGGCAAAAATGGAAGAGTTCAACGCCGCCATGAAAAAATATGAAGATGAACATGACCCTAAA
>CAYJIV010000120.1:0-1123 GCA_964370325.1 uncultured Eubacteriales bacterium | reverse complement strand
GATTAAAAAGGCATTACGTGTCGCTGTAATCGCTGCAGCGGTTGCAGCAGGAATTGCGGCAGGTGTACCCGCACCAGCTGTAACAGCAGTGACATCACAACTGTAATGTCGTATAAACAAAAGAAGTTCATATTTTACAATTTTGCAAAAAAATAATATAATTAATAACATAAGTAGATTAAATAATCGCATATATGAAACTGAAAAGTTATATATGAGGAAAGTCCGAGCTCCAAAGAGCAGATTAGCGGCTAACGGCCGCCGAGGGTGACCTTAGGGAAAGTGCAACAGAAATACACCGCTCACTGCAAGCAATTGCAGCGTAGTAAGGATGGAACGGCGAGGTAAGAGCTCACCAGTGTTTAGGGAACTAAACAGCTCTGCAAACCCTAATCGGAGCAACACCGTTATAACAGGTACTATGCGTCTGCTCGGCGCACCTGAAGAGGTGGCAATGAACTGAGTCGGCAACGCTCGGTCAAGATAGATGATTATTTGCAACAGAATTCGGCTTATCGATCTACTTATATATTTAACAAATATTCTCCACGGCCATGCCGCGGAGTTATTTATTGTATGATTCTAAAATTCACACCTCACAAGTTTTGTGAGTATTATAAATACAAAGGAAGTTAAAAAAAGAATTATAAAAACTAAAGAGGTGGATGTGTTTATGTATATGAGACGTTGGTGGAATCCAAGAAGATGGTTTTACAGACCTTTTGGCAGGAAATTTTTCAAAAAATGGCATAGGTAAAATTAAAAATCTAAATTTGATAGAAAATAAAATCAGTCATATATTCTTCTAAAATGAAAATTAGCAAGAATAAAAGGGCTGATTTTAAACTATAGGTAAAACAAAAACTTCAAAAAAATGAACAAACCTGTTGACAAAAAATACAAATCCACCCAAATGGCGGTAAATTAAAGGTTTAGCTTGGTGGAGATAAGCGGGTTCGAACCGCTGACCTCTTGAATGCCATTCAAGCGCTCTCCCAACTGAGCTATACCCCCAAGTGGAATCCATTGTATTACATGAATTCGCGGTTGTCAAGATTTTATAGTAATTTTACACGACAAACGCATAAGAAAACAACCCCAAAAATTAGATAATTACGGCGTT
>CAYJIV010000119.1:0-2317 GCA_964370325.1 uncultured Eubacteriales bacterium | reverse complement strand
CCCCAACCCCCCCTCAGCTTGAAGGGAATTGCTTTTTTATAGTTCCGATAACTCTAACCGAGCGGTACGATTTGTGCCTGTTCCTTGCATAGTATAGTTGTGTTTTAGGAAGTTTCCATATTCATCATGTCGTAATATGGTAATATTATTCTGAGTTTTCGGAATAATCCATTTCGAATACTCGCTATGAGAGCGGCACGGCATATTATTGACAGCTATTATTATATCGCCTATCTTTAAAAATTCATGCCCCTTATCTGAAAATTCATATCCGATAATCATGAGACCGTAATCGATACCTGTATTTTTTATTTGTTTAATAAAATCAATGGCAATAGGGACATATGTTTCAACGTTGGAGTCAATGTCTTGCATTTTGATTTGATAGGCTTGTAAGCACCCAATAGCCTCATTGGGCATTTGTAATTTAAGGAAACGTAAAGCTTTACCCCATAAAGCTGCTCCATCATCTTCAGGCTTTGGGGCAAATTTTTCTTTTGCTTGCGCTTTTTGTCTCTCAAGTTCCCGTAAAGCTTCTTCAAGGACACGTTTCCTATCTTCTAATTTTTCATTTTTATCTAAAAAATTTTGAACATACGCTTCAGCTTTTTCGGCAGTAAAGCCGTTTTGTATGAGCAAATCAATAAAGCGTTTTTTTTCATAATTATATTCTGTGCGCTCATTTCCAACAAGTTCTGCTGTTTGAGTCATATTTTCTTGCAAATTCTTAAAATTGGTTTCGGTGAGCAGTTTTAGTTCTTGTTCATCGTATTGCCATGTTATTTCATCAAATGGAAGATGAAGGGAGTAGGTCAACTCTTCACGCATGGAAAACAAGTTGTCATACTCTTTTGAAATTGGCAATAAAGCATAATTTGCGTATAAAACCATAGATTTTGCAAATATATCAAACTCTTCTGCTTTAATAGTTAACATTTTTTTACGTGTAACACTGTCAAAATCTCTGTTTGGATCGATGACTCCCTTTAAATATAAAAGACTTTTCAAAAAACCTTCACTATACCTTATAATAATTGGATTTAATTCCATAACATTGGCTGTATCATAAGGAGAATTGTCAAGTTTTTGTGCAAGGGAAATCTTGGGCATTGCTTTGCTGTATTCAAAATCGCGTATTCGTGTATAAGCTGCATCAATACTGTTAATAGCATTTGAATATGTTGTTTGATTGCTATTATTCAAATAGTTTTCGCAAGCGCTTACCACATCTTTCAGTTCTCTGATTATGGAATTTGCAAGAAACATATTTTGTTGTACAGTCAAAAAAACTTCATTGGTAAGATTAATTTCTTGGCGAGAGTTTGGATAAATTTTATTTGATTGATTATAAATAGTCATAACACCAAAAATACTTCCTGCCACCAAACAAATCGACAATAATGTAGGCCATAATTTTTTAAAAATTGGATTTTGGATTATTCGAATAAACCAATTCGGCTTTGAAATTAACAGAGTTTGTAGTTTTTCAATAAAAGCATTAAAAAAATCGGAGTTGGCTTCAAGGCCATGTTTATAACGTATGGCATCAATATCGGCAGGTAAAGTTTCAGGAAATTTAAAATCTCTTTGCATTACAGGAATAATGTTTTTATGGTGCTTTAATGCATGTGCAATTTCAAGACGTACCCAATCTTCCTCATTTACACAGCGATCCAAGCCATTTGGGGGTAATACAACTAAAAAATCTATGCAGTTTTCTATAACTTCATAAAGTTGAACATTAAAATCTCCGGCACGCATACTTTCTATGTCTAAAAATACTTTATGACCTTGAACTTCCAAAGATTCTTTGATTGCCTTGGCTGTAAATTCTGCCTTACGACGATAGGAAATAAAAATATCGTATTTCATTCAAATCTCCTGTGGCTTAGAGCTTGTTTAAACAAACCGAAGTAGGGGGGTACTCCAATGGGAGGTCGTTTTTATGTAAACATGCTCCGGTTATGACAAAATAAAAGTTTAGTATAGGAAAATCAGTGTTCCCAATTGTCTTATTTTGGTTAAGCATAATTTAAAACATGCAGTGTGTAAAGCTACTTTTTCAAGCAAGTGCAACAGAAAGAATTTTCATTAAAAAACTAAAATATGCATCATTTTAATTGACATAGCCTATTAAAATCTATAGTTATGCCGAAAAGATTTATATTAAGAGCGTTGTTAGGATAATGTTATCATTTTAAGCATGTTGTTAGGATAATATTGTGTGCAATACAGTTTAATTTTGCTTGCAACGATTTCACTTAAAACCGAGGAGTTCGAATGAAGGTAACCACAAAAATTCTTTTGCCGCTTTGCA
>CAYJIV010000118.1:0-2330 GCA_964370325.1 uncultured Eubacteriales bacterium | reverse complement strand
CTGAGCTATGCCGCCATCTTAAAAGGCTGTGCTTGCAACTTTTTTATTGTATCATTTGTGTTCAAATTTTGTCAAGTAAATAAAATTTAAGAAAATAAAAATAAATCCTTGATAAACACAAATATAGCTGCAAATTTATTTAAAACAGAGCGTAATCTAAAAAAATTAAAGCAATTAAAATATTTTACCAATCACTCGTTTTACTCGATCAGTATAGCTTAAGTACTTCATAGGTATAGTACGTCTGATATGATTACGTGTAATAATATCTAGTGTCCGAAAAGTTTCCGGAAAAATGTACTTAGCTGACGCAGCAATTATTAATATTGATACAACTGTGCCTAAAAGTGCTGTTTTTATTGAATTTACTAGTGTTTCCATATAATCGCGAACTCCTTTTTATCAAATAATTGAAATCTGTTTATTTGTAATTATATTATAATAAATTAATAATCAAAACGCAACAGTAATTTTGTTTTTTAATTCAAATTTCGAATATTTTGAGGTATATCTAAATGTTTTTAATTATTGCAAGCACCAAGCATATTTGGTATATTATTGGCAAATGTATTACGAAACAAAGTGGGGAAGGATTCTGAATTTTGAATCAGGAAATTTTATTGAAAGCTCCAACAGTAATTAAAAAATTTTTAGGTTACATGCAAACCGTTAAAGGCAAGTCGCCGAAAACTGTTGAAGAATACTACCTTGACCTTAGAACGTTTTTCAGATATATAAAACACCAAAAGAGACTGGCTGATAAAAATTTACAATTAAATGAAATTGATATAAGCGATATAAATATTGAGCTTATAAAAACTATTTCACTAATAGACATATTTGAATATATGAATTATTTAGCGACGGAACGTGAAAACCATGCGTCTGCTAGGTCAAGAAAGGTTTCTAGTCTGCGTTCATTTTTTAAATATTTAACAAATAAAACCGAGGAACTTGACGTCAACCCTGCGCAGGAATTGGAAACGCCAAAACAAAACCGTGTTTTACCTAAATTTTTGACGCTGGAACAAAGTAAAGATCTTTTAGGGGCAGTTGTCAGTTATAATAGTGAATACATGAAAAGAGATTATTGCATAGTAACATTGTTTTTGAACTGTGGAATGCGCCTTTCAGAGCTTGTGGGGATTAATATAAATGATATAAATGAAAACGGCACGGTAAAAATCAAAGGTAAAGGCGATAAAGAAAGAATCATTTATATTAATGAGGCATGCAAGAAAGCAATAGGGGATTATAAAAAAACAAGACCAAATGATAATATAAAAGACAGAAAAGCTTTTTTTATTAGCCGGCAAAATAACAGAATTAGTGCAAAAACAGTTCAGTATTTAATGGGTAAATATCTCAAACTAGCAGGTCTGAATGGATTTGGATATTCAACCCACAAGCTTAGGCACACAGCTGCTACCCTTATGTATCAGTATGGAGGCCCTGACATAAGGGTTCTGAAGGACATATTAGGCCATGAAAATTTGGGGACAACTGAAATATACACACATCTTTCCAGCAAACAAATAAAAGATGCTATTGAATCAAATCCGTTGGCTAAAATTCAAGCGAAAAAATAATTTTATCGTCATTTTTCACAAAAATAAATAAAATTTGCAAATAAATCAAAATAATTATTGACAAAACAATTATTTTGATTATAATTTTAATTGTCTGATTTAAAATTATATTGAAAAGGGGTAAAAATCAATGGAAACTACTTTAGTAAAGGCCGAAAATATGAAAAGTATGCAAAAAGTGGTATCAGTAGAAAATTGGGTTAAAAAATTTGATAAAAGGTTAAAACAAATAGCTAGTAACAATGTAAAAGCTGAAACAGCTGATATGCCTATAGTCAAGAAATGTGTTACAGCAATGGAGCCTATTTCAGATAATATAAAGAAAGCTTACAAATTGCTGAATGATGTTGATGTTGTGGATATAAATACACTTGCTAATGTATCAAAATTAGTTAATGAATCAGCAGTAAAATTAGCACCAATAGAAAAAAAATTCAGAAAATATGACGACCTTTATTTTGATATCAAAAATGCTGTCGGAGATCTTGCTGAATTAATCCACTTTATAAATGGAGAATGTACAAAATTGGAAAGTCAAAAAAATAGTTAATAAATCATTTTAAATTATTTGTTTTTAAGAAACTGCTCTCAGTATTATCGAGAGTTGTTTTTTATTTGCAAAAATCACAAAAATAAAACTGATAAGAATCAAAAACTCTAAATATAGATGAAAATTAAATATTTATAAACACGACAAACGCATAAGTTGAAAAGGGTGTAAAATAGGGACAGAGGTGTAAA
>CAYJIV010000117.1:0-2346 GCA_964370325.1 uncultured Eubacteriales bacterium | reverse complement strand
TTTTTACACCTCTGTCCCTATTTTACACCCTTTTCAACTTATGCGTTTGTCGTGGTAAATTCTTTTCCAATAGCAAAAAAACTATTTATTTTTTTGTTGAATATGAATGGGTGTAAAATTTATTATGTTTTTGTATTGACAAATGGTGTTGGATGTAGTAAAATATAACAATAGTCAACGCAGAATGGAGCAGCCTGGTAGCTCGTCGGGCTCATAACCCGAAGGTCGGAGGTTCAAATCCTCCTTCTGCAACCAAAGATAATTCCCACACCCAAGCGGTTTGTGGGAATTTTTAATTTTTAAAACAAAGTTTAATTTGTGGATTTCATCCCATACCCGGATATAATTTATTTCACTCTATTTTTACATTTTAAATATGGGGGCATATTTTCACTGAAGTTTTTCTTTGTTTTTTGGATTTGTTATGTAGTAGCATTATTGGAAACGCAAAATAGTTTTTCAAATGACACGGAGTTATATTATAATGGTTATTTCAGTAATTTTATTATTGAGCGGGGTCGGCTGCCTGTCTATTTAATCTTAGTATGTTTATGCCCTGTTATCATGTGAATTTTTAATGAAAATTAATGTTAAGTTTTATTCGTTATCAAAACATAGGTGATTTCACCAAATACGTATTTACGATGGTCGCTATTTTCTTTGTAAACTTTGGTTATCCAATTTTTGGCTGCTTCAGCATAAAATCGCTAGGATTTGGAGTAGTAATTCGTGTTAACTTACATTTAATAATTAACTTGGATTCTTCAATTGCGCTGTTTCCATCTTCTCGCTATCTCTTCCGGATTTGCTTCCTAAAAAGAGCATCTTTTCGTTATATTCGTTCAAAAAATAAGAAAACGTGTGTGTTCTTTCCTTTTGAATAAATTCAAGCGTGTAGCGGTCTGATTTAATAATACACCAAGTGATAGGTTTTTTTGAAACGAAAACCAAAACCAAAACCTCCACCACTGCCTATCATTGAATTATAATTATTTTTCTTTTCGGCAAGTAATAGCATAAAATCTTTGCCTGCTAAAGTCAAAACATTAAAGTTGTCACATAGTCCTTTTGGTGTGACTTGCTTAAATAATTCTTCAAAATTCATTTATAATTTCCTCTTCGTATTTTTTAATAAAGATTCATTTTAAAATACTAAGTTTTATCAAAACTCTATACACAAAAAATCATCAAGTGATTAAGCGATTCTATAAATTTATAGTTGTTTAAATAAGTCGACGGCTAATCTTGCCGTATTGTTTTTACATAATTTGTTTAAAAGTATATAAAGTTTCAAAAAACTATTGAAATATTGTAAACAAATTATATAATAATTTTATATTATATAAAAATTTGAACGATCAGAATAAACTTTTATATGTGAGGGATGAATAATATGGGATTGGCATTACTTGGTGCGAAATACAGAACTGGTGTTATAAATGATTTTAGTGTTGTGCGTAAGGCTGTGTTTAACGTGCTTAAAACGGATCCTTTATTGGGTGGATATACATTAGAAGAAACTTTACCTGTACAAATCAATCCTCATCAAATTAGTTATAAATTTGCAGATAATGGAAAAGTAAAGGTCTTCGGCGGTGTCATGGGTGATGACAAAGGCAGTATTCCCCAAATAAAGCAAGACCCAAGTATACCCAGAGATTTAAGTATAACATTGGAGTACAGTTTATACGATGAATATGTGCTTAGCACAATGGATGGAATGACTGGACCTGTAAGTGAAGTTACTCTAATGAATGAAACGGCAACAAGTCTTAAAAAATTGACTCAGTATGCGGGAAGCAATGATGATTTTATTCATTTTTATTGGGGGCAAATAGAATTTTTTGGATTGTTATCGGAAGTAAGTGTAGATTACACTCAATTTTCTCGCTGGGGGGATCCTTTAAGAGCAAAAGCTGATGTATCGATAAAAGAACAACCGCTGAGTACCGATCCCTCCAAATCGCCTATGGCTTCCGGGAAAATGGATCTGGCAAAAGTAAAAATCAAAGCATATCATGCAGCTGATGATGCTTTAAACATAGCTGCACTTGGATTGTCTGCGGCATCAAGGTGAACTAATATAAAATTTTAAGTTGATATTTTTACAATGTGCTAAATTTTTTCAATATGTCTGGAAAGATGAGGCATAAAAAATTTTTGATAGTTTAAAAGAAAAAGGTAAAGTTATAATGGAATTGTAGAAAACTTTTTTGAGCAAATATTGTGGGAAACTAAAGGACAAATTTGGTATAAGCTGGATGATTACAGTTTAGTAAATTTGGTGAAGCGGAAGCGTCCATAGTTTTGTGTAAATGAGTAATAACATTATTAAATATTAGTAGT
>CAYJIV010000116.1:1629-2371 GCA_964370325.1 uncultured Eubacteriales bacterium | reverse complement strand
GCCTTGCTGTGGGTGGCCTATTTAATTTTAAAAACAGAAAGTAAGAGTGGAAGTATTTATGATAGAGTTTCGAAGTGTTAGTAAATTATATGATAATAACACTCTGGCGTTGGATAAAGTTAATTTAAAAATTCCTGAAGGGCAGTTCGTTTTTATTGTTGGGCCATCAGGTTCGGGGAAGAGTACGTTTTTGAAGATGCTTACCAAAGAAGAGGAACCTACTTCCGGCAGGATCATCGTTAACGGTGTGAATATTACAAGTATGAAGAAAAGAAAAACCCCATACCTGAGGCGTACAATGGGTGTGGTTTTTCAGGATTTCAGACTTATTGAAAAGATGACAGTTTTTGAAAATGTTGCTTTTGCTATGCATGCGATTGGTGCGAGTGCTAGAGATATAAGGAAGCGTGTGCCGTATGTTTTAAGTCTTGTGGAACTTGCAGACAAAGCACGGCGCAAAATTTCAGAGCTTTCTGGTGGTGAGAAACAAAGAGTGGGGCTTGCAAGAGCATTGGTTAATAACCCTGGCACAATACTTGCGGATGAACCTACCGGTAACATTGACCCATCAATGTCCTTTGAAATAGTCGAACTTTTAAACCAGATAAACAAATGTGGAACGACCGTAATTATGGTCACACACGACTTGTCGATAGTTGGACAATTTCCATTCAGAGTTATTGAAATTTCTAAGGGTATAATCAAAAGCGATACTGGAGAGACAAAAAACCTGGGTGGTGGT
>CAYJIV010000116.1:0-1619 GCA_964370325.1 uncultured Eubacteriales bacterium | reverse complement strand
AGCAATGAGTATTGTTAATTCTACGAAATATTTTCTAAAAGAAGGTTTTAAGAACGTCTGGATTAACGGTATTATGTCGCTTGCATCCATTTTAGTTATGGTGTGCTGTATGATTTTAACAGGCGGCGCAGTGCTTGCATCTATGAATCTCAGTAGTGCACTTAAAACTATTGAAAATAAAAATAGTATCACCGTATTTTTAGAAAAAGACATTACATATGAAGAATCGCAACGAGTTGGCAGCCAAATTGAACAAATTCCTAACGTTATAACTTGTGAGTATTATCCTCATCACCAAGCCGAAGAAAAATACAAGGATATTTTGGGAGAAAATCTTTTTAATATTATTCAACAAGACGACGAAACTGCTATTCTTCCGGATGCTTTCCACGTGACGATGGAAAAATTATCTCTTTATGATAGAACGGTCGAGCAAATCAAAGCTATTGAAAAAATTGAATCCATAAGCGACAGGAGTGAAACTGCGAGAAGGCTGTCTAAATTGAATGACCTGGTTGCTAACGCGGGCATATGGATTATATGCTCTTTGGGCGTTGTTTCGCTTTTCATAGTGTCAAATACGATTCGCCTTACAATGTACAGCAGGAGATTTGAAATAAATATTATGAAATCCGTGGGAGCAACAAATTGGTTTATCCGCGCCCCGTTTATTATTGAAGGCATTGTGATAGGGCTTGTTGCGGCTGGTATTTCCACGGGAATTTTAAACCTAGTTTATGATGGAATTTTGAAAGCGGTCGGAGATATAATTTCATTTTCTGGCGTGACTTTCAAAAATGTGTTTTGGTATATTTTGGCCGCGTTTTCATTGGCTGGAACAACTTTCGGTCTACTCGGTGGAATGATTTCGATCAGGCGTTATCTCAAGAAAGAGGGTGGCGATGTTGTTGCATGGTAGAAAACTTTTTAAAAAAACGTTGGTTTTATTATGTGCATTGTTTTTATGTTTGAATTATTGCTTTGGAGGTACTGTGTCAGCCGACTTGAACGTCAGTGAAAAACAACAGGCCAAAGCAGAACTTCAGGAAAAAAAGAAGTCTTTGAGTCGTGAACTTGCGGAAGCCAGAAATGAAGTAAAACAGGAAGCAACGAAAAAAGATGCGTTGGACAAGCAGATTGACATAGTGAAAAATCAAATAGACAGTTCCAATGAGTACATAAGCAAATTAAATAAAGAAATGGCAGATTTGGAATTACAAATTGCTGAAATTCGCGAAAGTATGAAAGAGAAAATCAAGTTACTCAAATCAAGTTTGGGTTCAATTTATGTAGCTGGAGATGCTTCCACACTAGATATCATTTTGGGGTCTAAGAATTTTGAAGATTTTTTAGACAAAGCAGATATAGTACGCTCAGTGAGCCAGACAATCAAAAAATTGATTGATGAGTTAAACGAAGATTTAGAAGTTATTGAGCAAAAAGAAGCTGAATTAATTGCTACTAGGGCAGAAGCGGAAGGCGAAAAAAACGAGCTAGAAAAAAACCGTAACGGATTGCAGGATTTATTAGACGAAAGTGAAAAAGCACTTACAGATTTAGAAAAAGCGGAGCGGGCCGTTAAACAGGAAATTGATGAAAATGATGCTGAAGTAAGAGCA
>CAYJIV010000115.1:0-2413 GCA_964370325.1 uncultured Eubacteriales bacterium | reverse complement strand
TACACCTCTGTCCCTATTTTACACCCTTTTCAACTTATGCGTTTGTCGTGTTAAAAATATTTAGTTGTTTTACATAGTGCAAAAAATGTGTTATTATGTATAATGGTGATTAAATTAAATTATGAACGTACGTGAAATAAATGAAAAAATTGAATCCGAAGTGCTGAGTAGTTTTGCAGCACTTTCTAAAACAGTACAGGTAGAAGTCGACACGAAGAATCTTGCAGTGTTCGAACTGAGTATCAGCGGGATACAAGCAGGATAATACATAGCAGAGCATTTAGAAGGCTTAAGCATAAAACTCAGGTATTTATAGCTCCAAAAGGAGACCATTATAGAACTAGACTGACTCATACTCTTGAGGTTTCACAAATTGCCAGGACTGTTGCGCGGGCATTGAGGTTGAATGAAGATCTAACTGAAGCCATTGCGCTGGGGCATGATTTAGGTCATACACCTTTTGGTCATGCGGGTGAAGAAGCTTTAAATTATATACACCCCAACGGTTTTAAACATTATGAGCAAAGTGTAAGGGTACTTGAATATTTAGAAAAAAACGGCCGTGGACTTAATCTTACAAAAGAAGTTTTAAACGGTATTCTTTGCCACACTAAGGGTGTGCAGGCATCAACTTTAGAAGGAAGACTCGTGCGGATATGCGATAAAATTGCCTATATTAACCATGACATAGAAGATGCAGTTCGTGCAGGGCTGTTAAAATTGGATTGCCTTCCATCTGAGTTTATTTCAGTTATCGGGAATAAATACTCAAAAAGAATTGATACCATGGTTAGGTCGCTTATTGAGAACAGTCATAACGGTGAGCTAGCAATGGGAGAGCAAGTTCAGAATGTGTTTGATGTAGTACATAAATTTATGTATTCTGAAATTTATCTGAACCCGGAATCTTTCAAAGAAGAGGCGAAAGTTCCATTTATTATTAATTCTTTATATAATCACTTCAAAGAAAATTCGCAAAAAATGCCAGTTTACTTAGAAGGTGTTGTACAGAGCGAAGGTGTTGACAGAGCCGTTTGCGATTATATCGCAGGAATGACAGATGTTTTTGCTATTGATGTTTTTAAAGAAATTTCTATTCCGAGGTCTATTCAAGTTTTGTAGGTTAATGCAGTACGAGGCGAAAGGAGTATGAAATGGTCTTTTCTGATGAGTTTGTAGAAGAACTCAAAGCTAAAAATGATATAGTTGACTTAGTCTCAGAATATACTTCACTTACTCGTAAAGGGAAGAATATGATGGGAATCTGTCCGTTTCATTCTGAGAGAACGGCTTCGTTTTGCGTTTACCCTGCGAATAATTCGTTTTATTGCTTTGGATGCGGCTCCGGAGGCGATGTGATTACATTTTTGCGCCTTACTGAAAAATATGATTATATTGAAGCCGTGAAATATCTTGCTCAGCGGGCCGGAATGGAATTTCAAGTTGATGAGGAAGCAAACGAAATTCATAATAAAAAAATAGTGATTTATGGAATCAACAGAGAAGCTGCAAGGTTTTATCATCACACTTTATTGAGCCCAGCGGGAGCGAGGGCACTGAATTACTTTAAGGGCAGAGGCATTACATTATCCACAATTAAAAAGTTTGGGCTGGGATATTCTCTGAATTCGCGTTATTCTCTTGTGGACTATTTAGAAAAAAAAGGTTATAATACTCAGGATATTGAAATGTCGAATTTAGCGTTTAAATCCCGAAACGGGAAGTATGTGGACAGATTTTGGGGACGAATTATGTTCCCGATAATTGACCTGAGGGGCAATGTTATAGCGTTTGGAGCGCGGTCCATGAGCGGCGAAGTGCCGAAATATTTAAATACTTCTGACACACTGGTTTTCAAGAAAAGTTCAAACTTATTTGCCTTGAATTTTGCAAAAAATGCCGAGGGCGGTAAATTAATTTTAACTGAAGGCTATATGGACGTGGTGACGCTTCACCAGGCGGGGTTTAACAATGCAGTTGCTGCGCTTGGAACGGCTTTGACTACTGAACAGGTTAAAATTATTTCGAGATACGCCGAGGAAGTTGTAATTTCTTATGATTCCGATGAAGCCGGGCAAAAAGCTACCAATCGAGCTATCACATTGCTGAAAAATAATGGTTTGGAAGTCCGGGTGCTTACGATTCCGAATAAAAAAGACCCTGATGAATACATAAAAGCTTATGGTAAAGATGGAGCAATAAAGTTTAAAAATCTTATTCAGGAATCAAAAAATGATATGGAATACAAGCTTGCGAAAATTAAATCTGCATATGATCTGGAAAGTTTTGAGGATAAGATAAAATACTTGACAAATTGCACAAAAGTATTAGCAAGCTCGCAAAATGAAATTGAACAGGATATGTATGCCGGGCGGCTGAGTGAGGAAGTTGGAGTTAATAAATCTTCAGTTTT
>CAYJIV010000114.1:0-2429 GCA_964370325.1 uncultured Eubacteriales bacterium | reverse complement strand
ACATTGGGAACGTATCATGAAACAGGCAGAAGAAAAATACACTAAAAGACTCAAAAAAAACCAGAGCGTTTCCGCAAACGCGATTGTCCTTAAAGACAGTGACTGCATAAATACAGATATTGCAAAGATATTCTCTGACTTCGCACAAGAACTATTGAAAATAGGCGCAAATCAGATGACAAATGAACAGGCAATGACATTCACAAAATTTTATAGTCAAAATGTGGCATTTAGGGCTTATGGAAAAGACAAAGCTGCACAGCTGTGGAAGCATGTTTTAGCTACAGTTCCTCCTGGAATGCGTACTACAGATTTTATAAAAGTAGGAGAAAAAAGTGTACCAAATCACATGAAAATACTTATAGCATATTTAACCAACTTTAAAAAAATTGAGGTAAGCGATACTGGGACCCCTGACGACAAAAAAGAACCTGAAAAAACCGCATCTAGCAGTTGGCTCATAAACCCACTTTCTCTCCTATGGTGGGGGAAAAAATAAAAATATAAATATATAAATTAAATTGTCAGAAAATAAGTTTTTATTTCCTGGCTTTTTTATTAAAGACAATTTTGCATATTGACCACTCGTGAACTTAATATTGTGATTTGATCACAACCAACTGAAGGATTGATGTTATTTATGAAACTATTTAAATTTTTGTTTGGAATTTCCATATGCTTATTTCTAAGCATATGTATCGGCACAAATGCAAAAAATCACAACAGCGCCCAGGAATACTTTTATTACGTAGATACACAACGCAAACCAAGAACATTAATTGTTGGTTGCGGATGGTGCCGTGAAAAAGATAAAGATTATTTTTGCCTTGATATATGCGAAGAAGTCAATGCCGATTATACCTGCAATATTGCAACAAAAGACAGCATAGGCCAGTGGGATTACATTGTATTTGAGCATTTACCCGTGGAAGAATATCAAGGCAACCCAGGCACTCGTAATGGTATAACAAATGCATTGAAGTTATTAAAAATTGGCGGAACAATTTCAAGTCATACATTCCCTAGCTTGCCTGAAGATAAAGAAAGATCCGATTTTTTACCCATATTACACATAAAATATGCGCTTCAACAACGTAAAGATCCGAGATTTCATACTACTATGTTAAAACTATTAGGTATTCCATATCCAGACAAATTGCGCCTATCTTTCGAATGCCTGCCACTCGTCACTCCTTATGACCCACGTTATCATTACTCCTGTTTGGGTAATTGTATGCTGTTAATAACTAAATTGGCAAATCTATAAAACACTACGTTCTTAGGAGAAGTTTGGCATTTTTACGTACCTATCTTCCTATAATAATCATGTGATACTAACAATTAAAAATAAGATTACGTTCCTAGCTTGCAAAAAATACGTATTAAAAAAACATAAACACTTCATGTTAAAAACATGTTGATGCAACCACCAATTTATATAGTTCCAATTGTTTAAAAAATTAAATAAATGTTATTATTAAGGCAATAAAGCTTTTCGAAAAAGCAAATAAATTTAATGCTATTTGAATGATTTTTTTAGCTCTAAATTAATATAACCCGGCAATATCTGAACATATTGCATTAAAAATGTGTTAATGTGGATACTGCTATTGCTATACTCCCAATTGCCCAAAACGTTAAAAATATGTTATTGTTAAAGCATATAATTTTTAAGGGAGCAATTAGACTTGAGGTTATTTAAGCATAAATTTTCAAAAAAATTTTTAATCAATTTGTCTTATTTGTTGATTTTTTTCTGCGGCGCAGCTGTTAATGCTAATCCGCCGCCCGATAGTCCCGGCAGTTTCAGTCAAGGCTTTGACGTAGTAGGTATAGAAGTAATGGATAAGCCAATAGAAATATGGCTGATGTCGAAGAAATACTGCGTGCAGTTGATGCAAATAGAGCGGCAGTAAACAGACACAAATCTCGGGTAACACAAGTAAGAAAAAGTTCAGATGGTTCCCCCACAACAAAATCCGAACTAGATTCCATGAACTGCACGTATCTTTGCCAACAAATTTCTTTACTACCAGATGAAAACAAAATAGGCTCCTTACAAACTCCCTTTGGAGCAGTTAATGTGAGGAAAGCTTTTAATTGCCCAACCAATTTAGTAATAACAAAAAAGGCACTGGTAGAAAACCAAAAACATACAAAGATCTCTTGACTAACATACAAGAAAGTGCAAACTGTGTTAATATTTTAAACGAAATAAAAAGGTATTTAAGCCTAGGGATACAATTTCCGTCTATTACTCATATAAGTCAAGTGAGGTGCCCAACTTTTTGGCGGTATGCCTCAACAGAAAAACAAGCTATGGATTCCGCGGCAATATTGTACGGAATAATGATGGTATCCGAACCAACAAGAAAGCAAGACGGCGGCAAAGAGCAACGCGCTGTAATGACCGCATTGGTTGAAAAATC
>CAYJIV010000113.1:0-2492 GCA_964370325.1 uncultured Eubacteriales bacterium | reverse complement strand
AAATAAATCGATAAAGGAGTGAGCATGATGACATGGGCTGAACTTCTATTATACATGTTAACCGGAGTGGGGGGCGTTGGGATAGTAGGAGGAATATATTATTGCTGTTCTGGCACTACGGGTCAACGACAATCAAAAAAACAAGAGAAGAAAATCACATCCAAAAAAGATATTAAAGAAAAAAAGTCTACGTCGCAAGTCGGAGTAACCAAACAAAATAAACGTACAAAAAAAGAAGAGGACCAAACTGAAGATTTAGCATCACAAAATTTAGACACAATACCTGAATACGCGCAAATCCCCGATGATTATCAAGAAATTGGCAGAGATATTCAATATGAATTTGAAGGAAGACAATACGATATCGGTGATAATCAAGGTAATCCAGGTGAATGTTTATGGCAAATATTGTTTCCTTATTTGAACACTCAAACAATAAATCAGGCACTTGTGGACAAAGGGAGGCCTCAAGGAGTTAGAGAATTACTTAATGATGCTATTCAACAAAATCACGGAAATCACTGGGTACATATTGATGAACTTCAAGGAATTATTAATTATATAAATCATGAGTTAGGTGCTGCTGGAATTGAGCAACAAATTGCCTATGGAGCAGTTGAAATTATATATAATCATAGGACAGGTGAGCTGGGAATACCACCGCCAACTCTTCCGGCGTATGCAAGACGAATAGGAGCTAATAACGATGATTTGCAACTGGCGTTGCTTGGAGACCACCACGGTGGGTATACGACTGGAAATGGAGGAGCGCATTGGGTTGAAGCACAAGGTACTGCTACACTTAATATCGAAGGGCAACAAAGACAAGGTGATTGGAACAAGTCTAGCCAAGACTTTAAATTGCAGAAACGGCAGATTCAAGCAAAAAAAGGAGAACTTCCATCAGCTCCGAGTGAAAAAAAAGCACGAGAGAAAAAACCAATTGAAATGAAATTACCTAGCAAAAAGAAGTTAAGCATTGAAATTTTAACACCTAGTAAAAAATCCAATTGTCCTATCAAGGAAACTGGGAAAGTGCAAAGAAAGGATTTTATAGAATTTATAAATAGGTTACATGCAATAAATTATGTCTGCGCTAAAATTGAATTTAAGGATAAAGCAACTCCAATATTATTTTTTGTAAGAGAAAATAATATTGCTGTATTCGATTTCAAAACTGGTACCATTGTAAGGAAATTTCCTGATTTTGTGTGGGAAAACATATTATCGATAAAATTTTTAAGCACAGTTGAATGCGAAGGTGAATTTGCTATTAGATGGAGACTACCAATAAGACAACTGGTAGGAGTTTACATATACACAAAAGATAGCAGTATATTTGTGGACTTGATTCAAAATATACCTAGGAATTTTGATACAGAGCTTATTATATTTAACTTTCTTGATAGAAAAATAATTAAACCAAATGAATTATTAAAAAATTTTTCTGAAGTTATTTTATATACTGAAGCTGAATATGTTGAAAAAAAATCTATTAAAATATCAGCTCCACAATTTCCTCCGGATGAAAATTCAGAAACAATAACAGTGTTACTATATAAACCTTTCAAAAGCCAAATTTTAGATAAAATGGAATTAGTAACAAGGAATCCACAAATTAAAGTGAATATTATGTATGAAGGCAAACTTCTTCCCACAATTGATCATATTACAGCTCTTCCAAATAATTCGGAAATTATAGTTTTGATTGAAATAAATAAAAAAACAGACAATATACAGTTGGTAAATGTAAGCTATAAAACTCTTGTTCAAATTGCTGTACCTACTCTTGATACTATGCCAATTTTAATCTTTTTTGGAGTTAATGGTTCTGGTTTAAGAAATGAAATAGCAGATTTTTTAAGTTGTTATCTTGATGAGGTAATTATTAGTAGCACAGCCAAAGGTATATCAAAATATGAAATTTCAGATGTAGATGTTAATGGAGCTAATGAAGCTTTAAAAATAGCAGGATGGAGTCATGACATTAATGGTCTTATTAGGATTGGTCGCTTTGACAAAACAAGTCATGATTTTTCTTGGCAGGGAAAACCCTTTGCTGGATCAAGTGAATATGATTTTAATTCATATTATAGTCGTCAAAGTGGCAGAAGATGGCTTGAATCAAAATTTGGCACTTGGGCTATAGCATCACATGAAGGAATTAAAAAAACGGGAAGCAGTGCTATTGCCAGACTTGTGTTAAAAGATATACCTGAACTTCAAAGCAAAACATTTACTGGTTATGCAATAGCTATAGCAGGAAAAAATTTAGGTATGGTGTGTTTGGTTATAAGTCCTGGTAATAATGTATGGTTAGTCAAGTCTAAAAAATCAGGGAAATGGATAATTTTTGACGGTGGCCCTAGATCTTGAAAGCATTGACTTATTGAACTAAATGTGCTACAATATGAAATATAATTAATAGGCAGTATTTTGTACATTAAAAAAGCGGAGTGATTTTATGAAAAAAAGAATATCAGTTTTTATGT
>CAYJIV010000112.1:0-2543 GCA_964370325.1 uncultured Eubacteriales bacterium | reverse complement strand
AAATCACCCTTGTTAAATACAATAATAACAAGCAACCTATAATATCATTACTTTCCCCTGTAAAATAACTCCAAATTTATTTTTAGTCTTTGGGTTTTGTTTTATTTTTAAAAATTATTTTTTAGTTAGAAATATTCTTTTGCATTTTATTACTTGGATTTACTAACATACATTACTTCAATGCGTTCACAAAACAGATGTTCTATTTAATTATCCTGCCTCTTTTTTTATAAGTCCAAACTAAAACTCCAGCTGAGACAATTAAAACTGCGGAGATACTTATTATCCACAGTTGGGTTTGATTGCCGGTGGCTGGAAAGTTGTCGCTCCAAGGTGAAAAAATTGCATATGGAGAGAAGTGATCCGTGTAGCCTTCGATATAACGTAGGCTTGAAGCATACGGGTCAACCCAGATTTTGCTTCTAAGAGTGATGTCTTGATCGTTCGCGGCAACTCTAATTAATGTGATTTCATCAGCATTGAAGCCATCTGGAATTTTAAATCCAACTATTGCATCGCCAAAGAAGGATTTCGGCTGAACTATTTCTCCTTCTTCGTTGAAAACCGTAAATTCAACGATTTTTACTTTATCAATGTCATTTTCGTCAACTTCTTTGAGTGTGTCTTCGTAATTTTTTTCACCGGGATGAAGCACTTTCATGGCTGCTGTTGAGCCATTTGGAAAAATTCCCGGTACACCAAAAATATAGTTTTCACGACCGTTAATATCCTCGTCTAACATGTTTGATGTGTATCGTGTGTAAAGTGTTATGTCTTCATTGTCAGTGTCGAAAATTTCTGTTATTTTATTTCCTATATTTAAGTCTAAAGTTTGCTCATCTTCGTAACCCGGACCGGTAACAGCAATTTTCTTATTTTGGTCCAGCGGACAATCCCAATAGCCTAAAAATGTGTAACCTTTCATATTATCATTTGGCATAGTAGTAGGCAGTACAAAACCTGTACCTTCGGTATATATTGTCGGCATAGATGGATCTAACTCTGCGATATCGCTTCCATCATAATTTTTATATATGATTTTGTGTTGGTTTTCTATATTAATGATGTCGACTGAGGTCTCTATATTTTCTATATAATTATCAGCGAAAATTTTAGCGGTTAATGTTTTCCCTATATCATCAAATTGAATTTGGTAAGTGCCTCCACTCCCGATTTGAGTTCCATCTCTATACCAAAGACATTGAATATTTACGGGATTAGGAGAGGTTATCCCGTGGTTGACAGTTAAAATAGATCCCACAATCGTTTCTCCAGAAATAATAGGATTTCCTTGCAGTTTGTCATATCCCATAATTACAAGAGGTTTATTAATCTTTGCATCATCTACATTGTCAGTTTCTAACCCTCCTACTGTTATTTTATATTTTCCTACTTTGTATAAATGTATTTCAGGTCCAATAGCGTGATCAGCAAAGTAAACATTATCAATTGTAGAATTTGAGTTTTTCTCTGCCGAAATATAGAGGGTTGCGTCACCGAAAAATCCACAATTATACCCATATCCAATTATGGAGTTAATCCCTTTAAGCTTTAAATTAATAGTTGTATTTTCTTTAGTACCGTATGGCCCGTCACCACCAAAAATTATTGCGGAAGCCCAGGGAAGCGTATGGAGAGTTAAATTATCCAAAATCACATTAAAAGTTACATCTTTTGCAGTGTTACTTTCGTTCCTAAATATTAAATGCCGATTTCCGTCATTTCGCGTTCCGGTTATAATATATGTGGTTGTAGAAGCATCACACATAACCGGAAGACCAGCGTTTTGAGTATAATAAGTTGGATAAATTACTAAACCTCCATTAGCAATATCTAACACAACTTCATTGGAAATAGATAAATTTTCGCTTTCAGCACAAACCTTCGGTGAAAAAACGTTAGATGGTACATTCCCTATTAATATTAATGTTGCCAATACAATTGTTCCGAATTTTTTAAAATATGTTTTCATGCCTTCCCCTCAGTTATTATAAATATTTTTATTTGTTGTTTGTTTAATATTATGTATAATTAGAATAAAAAAACAAGTGATTGATTTTTTATTTATCTTGTGTTAGCACACTCAAGTATTTCTCCTGTACTCCATTTTTCACCGTAAATAAGTTCTACTTTAAAAGTTCCAAAAAAACTCTCAACTACTACATTATCCCAGGGAGCCAACTTTAGCAGACATACTACTTTCAAAATCGTGTTTAGCCAATAATTCTTGATAAGCATAATTGCAATATTGACTACCATGATCGGAATCAAAAATCAGACCTTTTGAAGGATTTCTGCGTTTTTTAGCCATTTTCATCGCTTCAATCACAAACTCTTTTTTCATATTATCTGCCAAACTCCAGCCCACGACACTGCAATCAAATAGATCTATAACAACTGCTAAATAACGCCAACCTTTTTCTGTATTAATATATGTAAAATCGGCAACCCAAACAGTGTTTTGTACGAAAACGTGGAAATTACAGTTTAGTAAGTTTGGTGAAACAAGCCAATCATATTTTGAATTTATAGTTACAACATAT
>CAYJIV010000111.1:562-2549 GCA_964370325.1 uncultured Eubacteriales bacterium | reverse complement strand
CCCCCTCTCTCCGCCAATGGTATCGATTTTTGCAGCGATTACAATAATTTTGATCATTTGGGCAGAAAAATTCATATGGCAATTAGCAGCTCTGCAAATTCAGATGGTGGACTTATCAGTCACTGGAATTACGTTGATGGAAATGAGCCTGATAAAACCACATCACTCGTCAAAGATATGAGTTACAAACTGCGCCAAGACGGAAATTACAGCCCAAGTGCAGACCTAAAATTCAGCTATGCTTATGATGATACGGGCAATATTACGGACATAAAAGACAAAAATGATGCTCTAATCGTCCAAAATTAAATCAGTGAAAGCGCGAAAATAACGTAGCAACTGGAGAAACTATTGTTTACGCTTATGATTTCGGTGGAAACATTACGAAAAAAGAAATCTATGCCTATACAGATGGCGCCTTGCCACAACAGCCGCAAAACACCATAAACTACGGTTACGATAGCGGTGATTGGAAGGATAAATTAGTTTCTTATATGGGTCAAACAATTACATATGACGGCATTGGAAATCCGCTTAATTATCGTGATGGCTGGGAATTTGAATGGACTAGAGGTTCAAAGCTTGACAAAATGTTAAAAAATGGTTATAATATTGTTTGCAAGTATGACGATGGAGGCATACGGACTGAAAAAGTTGTTAACAATGTAAAAACCGAATTTATAACCGACGGAATGCAAATTCTTGCTCAAAAAACAGGTGACAATACAATCATCTGGCAAATTGATGAAAATGGTTCTGTTCTTGGGTTTCTCTACAATAACACACAGTACTATTATCTCAAAAATGCTCAAGGCGATATCGTTGCCATCGCGGATGCAGCTGGAATTAAAGTTGTCGATTATGTTTATGACAGTTGGGGTAAATTGATTTCTATTTCAGATACTTCTGGCTGCAACATCGGCGAAATCAATCCCCTCAGATACCGAGGCTATTATTACGATTCTGAGACTGGTTTATATTATCTCAACGCCCGCTATTATGACCCTGAGACAGGTCGCTTCCTCAATGCGGATGATAATCTTGAAGGTGGATTAAATTTATTAATTTTTTATCAAATTCATAGATTTTAAAAATGCTTTCAAAATCCACATTATAGTTTAGTTTAAAAATGTTAAAATAAGCTGAAATATTGTAATAGTTCATATTTTAAGAAAATTTAAAGATTTTTCTTTATCAGAAATTTTAAATCCTATACTTATTATTTTTTTCTAACAATTCTTCACGCGTAAAAAACTTTTTAACTTCCAAAAAACATTACCTCAAAAGTATTGAGGCAAAGCAAAAAATATGTTACAATAATATTGAATTGAAATTAACAAAAGGTGATTATAATAAAAAATAAAAAATTAAAAGCGCTGCTTTGTGTTATAATTTTTGTATGTTTTTCTTTAAAAGCAAGTGCATGTAATTTAACAAAATTAGCCGAAAAAATCCACTCGCATGCGTGTGCATGGGCTGAAGTTCCATATATTTTATCAGTTAAAAAAAATTTTGAGTGTTTTGAAGCAGAAATGGAAAAGAGCTTAAGTTTTTTTACACCAAAAGGTGGAAATTACAGATTAGCTCCTCTCGACATTGAATCAGAAGAACATGAAAAATTTCACAAAGAACTTTTATTTACGGTTTCTGATTATACAAAATATGTCACTAACGGCGCTAGTGATGACCAAGCAAAACAGGATTTCTTATTAGAGTTTTTAGGTAAAACTACTATTTGCCCTGTAAAAATTAAAAAAATGATAAAAGCTGATTTTATAAATAAATACAAAGACAGGAACATAAATACACACTTTTTAGATCAAGTTGAAAAATTTTGCTTTGTTTGTTATAACGCTCAAGGTAAGCCTTGCGGTATATTAAGAATACATAATATAAATTGTCTTATTTTAGATAAAACACTATTTAACAACAAAACTGTTTTTTTTCTCGAAAGGTACGTTACTAAAAAAGAAAGCGGAAAGGGAAT
>CAYJIV010000111.1:0-552 GCA_964370325.1 uncultured Eubacteriales bacterium | reverse complement strand
AAAAGAAAAATTCCTCAAAACCATCTTTTAATGAAAAAATATACCTTATTTCTGAATCCGATGTAAATAATAAAGCCTCTCATAAGTCGTTGCAACACGCAGGATATACTGAGTGTAAAGAGTGCATAAGGAGCAAGAGAATCGGTGCAGCTGCAGTTCCAAAAATATATTTTACAGAAATATAGAAGGGTACTATAGAACAATAAACTCTAACAGGTTCAAGCTCTAAATTTTCACAATCACATACGTTTATTCCAGCTTGTTCCGGATCAAAATATACAACTGTGCAAACTTTATACTTTTCACAAAGTCTGATAATATCGGGCATAATATCGCTGAGTTCGTAATAATCAAAACCAACAAATTTGTTTTTACCGCTTTTTTTAAATTGCAATTTGATTTTTTGAATCTTTTCATAAATGTTCATTTAATTTTCTCCCTATTTAATATCTATTTTTTGAGTTCGGATTAGCCGTGCAAACGGGATATTACAACCGCTTTGAATTGCTTTTTTGATTTTGGTTTTATTCGGTGTCGGTTTACTATAGTTCA
>CAYJIV010000110.1:0-2621 GCA_964370325.1 uncultured Eubacteriales bacterium | reverse complement strand
AAAAGACGGGTCACAAATCACTATGGACATACTGGCAATTTTGTGGTTGACGAGTATTCTTGCCTTGATTGTCGGGGTTGTTTTTGTAAAAATTTTTGAAAAGGTGCAAAAAAAAGATAATGAATAATTTTGGATTTTACGCCATCCCTTTAGTTATAGCGGTAATAATAACATTTGGCCTTGCAAAAAAAGTTCGTATTTTCGATACATTCTTACAAGGAGCAGGGGAAGGAATTAATTCAACTTTTTCAATTGCACCGTCATTGATAGGATTGATTACAGCTGTAACTATGCTCAAAGCGTCTGGCGCTTTGGATATATTTACCAATTTTATTTCGCCTTTTACAAACCTGATAGGAATACCGCCCGAAATCATACCTTTAGCACTGTTAAAGCCAATATCCGGCGGTGGTTCCCTTGCTTTACTTGATAATATTTTGGCTACATATGGTGCAGACAGTCTAATTGGTAGAATTGCATCAATAATAATGGGCTCCACGGAAACCACCTTTTATACGATTGCGGTGTATTTCGGGGCCGTAAAAATAAAAAACTCCCGTCACACCGTTTCAAGCGCAATTATAACTGACATCTGCGCTGTAATTATTGCTGTTCTTGCAGTTAAAAAATTTTTTTAGTTAAATATGTGAACAGAGAGCAAATTGATTTTTTGAGGCGATTTGAAAACAAAAAGAAAATGTGATAAAATGCAATCAACAATTTTTAAAATTAGGAAGAAGAAAAATGGATTATTTTTCTGGTATATGGACAGCATTTAATAGTTTAATCAGAACATTTAAGTTTAACGATATTTTGGATATAACTATTGTTTCGTTTTTAATATATAATCTCATAAAACTAATAAGAGAATCGCGTGCAGGCCAGCTGGTCAAGGGAATCATAGTGGTCTTGATTGCATATTTAGTGGCTTATCAGCTTCATTTGGAAATGCTTAGTACGGTGCTTAATAACTTTGTTCAGTTTGCTGCGTTTGGCTTGCTTGTTGTTTTTCAGCCGGAACTCCGGCGTGCTCTTGAGCAAATAGGACGCAGCAAAATTGGAAGCTATTTTTCTGTGGATAATATTATTCACAATGAAGAAGAGGCTTTTAATAAATCTTGGAAAAATGTTATTAATAATGTTGTAAGTGCAATTTCGATTTTTAATAAGACTAAAACCGGGGCTCTTATTGTATTTGAAAGAAAAACTAAACTTGGTGAAATTATAGACACAGGTATGCTTATTAAAGCGCAGCCGTCTGAGGCACTTATATCTAATATTTTTTATGATAAAGCGCCACTTCATGACGGAGCAGCAATAATAAGGGACTGCCTTTTGCACGCTGGCGGATGTATTTTACCTCTTACCAAAAACGACAGACTTGGCAAAGATTTGGGCACTCGTCATAGGGCGGCACTTGGCATCAGTGAAAACTCAGATGCGGTTGCTGTTGTTGTGTCTGAAGAAACCGGTGATATTTCAGTGGCAGTGAATGGTGAGATAAAGAGACATGAGAATATTGGACAGCTGAGGAATGAACTGGAAGATTTGATAATCAACCCAGGTAGGGCAGGGTATAAAAATATATTATCTTCTTTTAGGAAAGTGAAAAAAAATGATTAATTTCAATAAAATCGCGAATAAACTAAAGCGAATCAAAATCAGCAAGCTTTTTTATAACAATAAGTTTGTTGCAATTTTTTCAGTTTTGTCTGCGTTTATTTTATGGATAGTTGTATCTTCAAGTAATACGGAAAGTGCCCCTACTACTGTTCGTGATATACCTGTTAATATTGAACTTTCTGAAGGTGCGGTGCAGGATGGGTTGCGAATTTTTAGCGGAAATGATATCACTGCTTCTGTAAATATTGCAGGAAACAGATTAATTGTTGGACAAGTTACTAAAAATGATATTCAAATTACAGCTCCGCAGGCAAGCACAATAATATCTCCCGGGAAGTATACTTTGGAACTTATTGCCAATAAAAAATCAGGTGTTTTAAAAGATTATAAAATTGTGTCTGATGTTAAACCGTTGTCTTTCGTTACAATTATGGTGGATAGGTACCGCGAGGCTGAATTTACAATAGAACCGCAAATTAATTTCACTGCTAAACCGGATTACTTTGTTGGGAACACAGTTTTGTCAGAATCAAAAATAGTTCTTTCTGGTCCCGAAATTGAAATTTCGAAGATAAAAAAAGTGGTTGCAAAGGGCAATATCCCAAACGAACTTAGTTCCCCGACCACTGTTAAAGTTCCTGTTTTGCTGTATGACATGTATGATCAACCAATAACCAGTGAAACAATTGTCAGTACTGCACATGAAGTGGAAGCTAATATTCCAGTACTTATGAAAAAAGTAGTTTCAATTGAAGCTAATTTTGATAACTTTCCGGAAGGGATAAATGTGAAAAATTTGGTAAAAATAAACCCTGCAAAGCTTGAAATTGCCGGGCCGGAAGATATAATTAAAGATCTTGAGGCAATTAAACTTGACATAATTAATTTTAATGAAGTTAGCCCAACAAATAACAAGTTTGAAATTCAGATAAATTTACCCGAAGGGTGCAGAAGCCTTAATAACAACTATTCTGTGGACGTAAATTTGAATTTGTCTC
>CAYJIV010000109.1:0-2665 GCA_964370325.1 uncultured Eubacteriales bacterium | reverse complement strand
ATAGAAAAATTCTTTGTAGAGAACTTTTAATAATCCTTGAAAAAAATTTTTTAAAAAAATTAAAAAAAGTATTGACATTTGATTTGAATAGTGTTATTATTATGTAGTCGCAAGTGAGCGACACAAAATTAGTTGGTATTGATTACAGCGAGGGTACACCTGTTCCCATTCCGAACACAGAAGTTAAGCTCGTTCGTGCTTACGATACTTGGCTGGCGACGGCCCGGGACAATAAGTTTTGCCAACACACGAATTTTAAACGACTGGAAACAGTCGTTTTTTTGTGCTTCTATATTAAAATAAACAATATCGGCAGATGAACTTAGGTTTATTTGCCGATTTTTTATGTCAATTTATATAATTAGGTTTCAACTATAACCGCTTGAAAAATTATGTGTTTTTCAATAAAAATAATTTTATACTTTTTATCAGTTATTTAAAAAATTATTATATAGCCAACAGGTGCAAGTTTATATTCATGAAATGTATACGAAAATGAACATTATAGAAGTCTACAGAAAAAAGTTTTCTAAATCAAAAAGAACACAAGCCTAAATCTTATTGTTTGTTGCAATTACTTTTTTTATTTTTATTTCGCAAAAGTTATTGAAATTTAGTAATGTATGTGATACTATGAATAAAATATAAAGTGTATCTACAATTACAACAATTATTGTTGAAAAAGTACAAAGTAGCTATGCTTTAAACGTGTAAGTTAACTTTGTGAGTAAATTTGACGTTTGTACAAAGCGAGATTTTATTTATAACAGGGCAAGGCGTTTGCCCACAAATTTGAGAGGAGAATTGAAATGAGCAATAAACTTTGTCCTAATTATTTGAAAGATTACAAAGACCTTTGGGAGAAAGACCCGCACGAAGCCAATTTGGAATGGTGGAAAAATGCTAAATTTGGCTTGTTCATTCATTACGGATTATATTCGTTTATCGGTTCGCGCGAGAAAGTTGGTGAATGGGCACAATTTTATCAAGAAATTCCGCTTGATGAATATGAACGCATCAGAGATGTTTTTACTGCGCATAATTTTGATGCAGAAAAAATTACTGACCTTGCTATTGAAGCCGGAATGAGCTACATAAATTTGGTTACTTGTCATCATGATAGTTTTTGTTTATGGGATAGCAAGACAGAGTCTTTTAATAGTGTTAATTCGCCTTGTGGACGAAATCTTGTAAAAGAACTAGCTGATGCTTGCGACAAAAAGGGGCTTGGATTTTTTACTTATTATACTTTTGCACAAAATTGGAAACATCCATATTTTGTAGATAACAGCGTTTTCCCAACGGCAAGACCACATTATGCAGATACTCCGAAAGAGTATTTATATGAAAAACCAGAGGATTTTAAAAAGTATATTGATTACATGATGAAATGCATGGAAGAATTATTGTTAGACTGCGGAACGACAGCAGGTATTTGGGTTGATTTAATCATGGCTTTTTATGCACTGAGAGATCATGGGTATTTTGACATAGAAGAAATTTATGCAAAAATTCGTGAGATTCGTCCAGATGCGCTTTTGGCTTGGAAACAAGGCGCAACTGGAACAGAAGATTTTGCGACACCTGAACAGCATTTCCATTCGCTTGAGGGTAGAATGCGCGAAAGATACGGAGACGAAGCAGCACTGCATCATAGAAAAGTGTGGGAAACAAACTGCAAAAAGCACAACGAAATTTGCGCAACTGTGCAAAAATCAAGTTGGGGATTTAATTGTTACGGAACGCATAGAGATGCAAATTACTGCTATGAATTACTTGGTCATGCGGCAAAACATAATGCAAATTTATTACTTAATGTAGGTCCTCTTGCTGATGGGTCGATATCTCCAGTTCAAGAAAATATACTTAAAGAAGTTGGCAAAATGATAAGAGAAAAAGGATATCCAACCACAGGTGATATACACGCACTTGAGACAGGATTACCAGAATAAACATAAAGTTTCGGCAAATGAGTTTTAGGCTTATTTGCCGATTTTTTATATCGATGTTTGTATAATTAGTTTGGAAAATATAGTCACTTTACAAAATCGCTTGACAAATTATGTGTATTTCAATAAAATAATAATAATCTTCATTAATTTTTTACTAAAAATTCTTAATTGATTATCTTTTTTGAAATATAATTAATTTCATTTGACATAACTAGCTTGGCATTGTAAACCGCATTGCCACCAAATTTGAAAGGCAGACAAGAATGAGCAATTTAAAAGTCGGCACAAATAGAAGAAGTACTTCTGCTGTAAAGAAAACACAGGGAAGAGCAATATTGATAGTTGCCGTTGTTTTATTAATTTTAATAATATCGTTAATAGTAAGCGGGGTGAATGCCCTTGTGGGAGGAGGAACTTCGAAACAGCCGACTTCAGGTGTTTTGGCAGGTTCAGTTTTAGATTCAGGAGACTCAAATTCCTCAATATCGCATATCGGAGTGGAAAGAATAGTTTTAACTCCTACGATAGCGCCAGCACCGCCACCAGCGCAAGAAAAAAATATTGATGGCCTTGATGTGGATATTTTAGGCGGTGGAATATTTGTTGGAAACGCGGGATATAGTTACTATAAATTTAACAATGCGGCGGCGGATAAGTTTGTGAACGCTCTCAATACAAGTATTTCTAATATTCCAGAAGGTGTTAATGTTTAT
>CAYJIV010000108.1:1578-2667 GCA_964370325.1 uncultured Eubacteriales bacterium | reverse complement strand
TAATCTCCCTTTGTTTTTATTTTACCATTTACACAAACTTTTGCACGGTCTCGTTATTTTACCGTTTCTTTGTTTTACTAAAGTTGGGGCTATACCGCCAAGTGTTTTGTTTAATCAATGGAAAGCAAATTCAACTACTATCCTTAAAGTTTCACCTAATAGAGAAACCATTAAAACCATTTTTTTTGAAGTACTTAATTATATATACGAAAACAAGTGGTCTGGTTCTTGCCACGCAACGTCAGCTGTATTATTTGTTTTGTTTAGTGAAATAGGATTAACCCCCATAATTTGTACTGGAATTGCTAAAATAGGCCCAGCAATGTTTGATCACTCTTGGATTGAAATCGAAAGTGCTGTTTATGACGTGGCTATTTTTGCTGGGTTGACGCCACGGTTAAATGCCGCTCCACTGTTGAAAGGATACGATGTACATACCTTAAAACCCACTAATATAGTCTATGGCATAAATACTAAATTGGAGCAATTAGATCCAAATACGAAAGGCTTTTTTGATAGAACTGTGGTTCAATACATGGATGACAGTGCAACAAAATCATCGCATGATTTATGGAAATTAGTCAGAACAATAGGGAATAATATAGGTTTGAAACTAAACGTTGACCATCTTAAAGTTAAATATAGGGATGTTAGACGAATTTTAAAATAAAAAATATAAAAATTCAATGTGTGTCGCACTGGCAGTAAAGCTTGTGCGATTTTTTAATCCCCCCACCATCAAAATCAAATGTTAAAAAAGTGTGCAAACACCGACAGCCCTATTAAATTCACGCTGAAAGTGATTTTCGTAAATTTTTGGAAAGAAGTATTTGTATGGAAGATAAAAAATTAAATAAACAAGCGCAAGAAATTTTAAAAATCGCTGAAAAACATGGAGTTGAAAGTAATTTCTTTTTCATAACGACGTTTAAAAGATATCAAGTCCAAATCAAGATTTTAGACGATCTTGAAAAATCAATTGCAGACGATGGGATTTTAGTTACGAAAGAGTATGTAAAAGGGCGGCAGAATGTCTACTCACATCCAGCAATTTCGGACTACAATCGAACCACAGACAGCGCAAACAAG
>CAYJIV010000108.1:0-1568 GCA_964370325.1 uncultured Eubacteriales bacterium | reverse complement strand
AACAAGACAGTCGCGACGCTGATGAAGATAATTACGACTTTGCGCAATCGGCAAAGTGACGATGAAGATGATCCACTGCTTGACATGATTAGTGGTGGCTACCTGCGGTAGGGCTAAAGTCACCAATGAATCTTGAATTTAAAATATATCAACATTTCGCGAAGGGAGGATTTTGAAATATTGAAAAATTCAAACGCAAACAAAAAGCAGACATTGTCTGCCACAAAAGTTATGAATACGCAAAAAGCGTTGTGAATGACGATATCCCAGCGCCGAAATATGTAAAAAAGCAATGTGAAGAATTTATGAATATTTGTGAGGGAAAAAATGATAAATATTTCTTAGATACCGAAAAACTTAGAAACATAAACAATATTTTAAAATTATTAATTATGCCAAGAGGTTTAAAGGCAGGTGAGTCGATTTACAATTGTTCATGCGGATATCAGTTTCTTTTTTATGCTGCTGTTTTGTGTATTGTTTACCGCGCGAATCCTCAAAAAAGGCGCTATGAAACAGCAATTTTAGAGGTAGCTCGTAAAAACTTCAAGACGTTTGGGGTAGCTACAATTTTTATTTTGCTTTTCATTTTAGAGCCAAAATTTTCCAAGTTTTACAGCGTTGCGCCTGACGGCAGCTTATCAAGAGAAGTCAAGACAGCAATTGAAGAAATTTTAAAATCAAGTCCATTGATTTACAAACACAAAAACAATCAAAGATTCAAAATCTTGCGTGACTATATAGAGTTTAAACCAAAAGAAAATCGATATATTCCATTAAACTATTCAAATAGCAGAATGGATGGCAAACTGCCAAATGTTTTTGTAGCCGATGAAGTGGGCGCGCTCCCTAATTCATACGCCATAGAAAGTATGCGCTCCGGGCAGCTTAATATTTTAAATAAATTGGGATGCATTATTTCTACAAAATACCCTACCACACAAAATCCTTTTGAGGAAGAAGTTGCTTATGCAAAGCGGATTTTTAACGGCACCCAGCAAGATGACACTTTATTTGCATTGCTTTATGAGCCTAATCAAACCGAGGAGTGGATGACAAATGATTTAATTTTAAAACACGCAAACCCGGTCGCGCTTGAGATACCTGAAATATGGGAGGATTTGATTAAAAAGAGAGCGCGTGCAATTTCACTTGACTCGGTCCGCGAAAACTTTTTAACAAAACATTGCAACATTATCTATTCCGGCGGCGGAACTGAAAATTTTATAGATATCAAAGACTTGCTTAATTGCCGAACAAATAAAATAGACTGGCGCGAACGTGAAGTTTACATTGGCGTAGATTTAAGTATGAGTGTTGATAACACTTCTGTCGCGATGGTGGCAGTTGATGAAAGCAATAAGGTTTTAGCAGACGCTTTTTGCTTTATTCCCGAAGGCAGAATCGAAGAAAAGAACAAAGTTGAACGCCTTGATTACAGGCGTTTTATTAACACAGGCAAATGTTTTAGTTGCGGGAATAAAACCATAGATTATGCCTTTGTTGAAGATTTTGTTTTTAAAATTGAAGAAAGATTTGGTGTAACAGTTCGGGCAATCGGATTTGAT
>CAYJIV010000107.1:1907-2674 GCA_964370325.1 uncultured Eubacteriales bacterium | reverse complement strand
TTTTACACCTCTGTCCCTATTTTACACCCTTTTCAACTTATGCGTTTGTCGTGCTGATATTTCATCATTTGTTGCATTTAAGTCTACTGCTGTAATATCAACTGAAACTAAAAACATTATGTTATTTGCCAAATATTCTTGTGCTTTCGTTAGTAAATTTGAAGCTTGCGTTACATCTTCCCAAATCACAACATCAAATATTTTCCCGTAAACTGCGGCTGTTTGTTCATCAATCAAAAAATCTTTACCTTCATTCACACTTTCGATTGTAAGCCGCTCGTCTGTATCGTTTCCTTCTTCGTCTTTGAGCTTTGCGCCAAGTGGAATAATTCCTGTTTTGATGCTTGTTCCGTCTATCTTTTGGCTTAAATCTGCAAGGTTTACGGAAAATTCTATTAATTGAGTGGACGTGTAGGGCATGTCTGCAAGGTAATCAAGATAATTGCCGTCGTGTTCATATCGCACAATTAAAAAACCGCCATGAGTTCTAATCAAGCGGCTTTCAATTACTTCCAAGCTTGTGAGATATTCAACACTGGAGCGGTTTATATAGTTATTCGGGTCTGTAACAGTTATTTCACCAATTTTAAACTTTTGAAAATCCTCTACTTGGCTGTTATGACTTTCAATAATACTTTCGAAAAATTCAGGAATGTCACCTTGATATGAAAAAGGGCGGTACCTACTATCCAGCAAATACGCCATTATTCCTTCAACTGTGATTTTCCTTGACTTATATAAACCCATTGTATCATCAAGTATTCTGC
>CAYJIV010000107.1:0-1897 GCA_964370325.1 uncultured Eubacteriales bacterium | reverse complement strand
AAAATAATCTTATTATCTTGAAGTATTATTATGATTGACTTTAATTTCTGCAAATTGTTGTAGTAGGGGTGGTTTTCATAAATCGTAAATGTCAAAATGCCGTTTTTATTAAGCTCTAAATTAAGTTTTGGATTTCCAACTTTTAAAATATCATTTCTGTTGTCGTGAAGTACGTAATCATCACATAAAATCGTATAATTCATAAACTTCCCTCCTGATATTCAAAAGAAACATCACCGCTACCACTTTTAAAAGTGAAGATATTTTCTCCCTCTTTAAGAACTACAGAAGTATTTCTGTATGTGCCTTCAAAGGAATAAACTGTATTTTCAAAATTCATAATTACATTTTCAGTAGTGATAATTGTTGGCATAGTCTGCATTTTTAGGTTATTTATCGTAATAGTATAGGGAAGTGTGCCGATAATATCGTTTATTATGGTTTTATAATTTTTCAGTTTATACGGTTGGCAGTTAACAGATATACTAATTTGGTTAGTTCTTTTGGCTCTGTCAAGACTGCTTATCTCCGCTCGTCCGATGTAATAAAAATCGATATCGTTCGGAAGTATTATTTTAAGCTTTTGTCCATGCAAAAAATTTGCAATTTCACCATGAATAAGAAAAATATTATTTATGTTCCCCCTATGAGTGAAATTAAGAGTTATATTTCGGTTGTTATATCTCACAGTTCCTAAGCTTTCTGTGAAATCAAGCGAGCCGTCGCGACCTGGAATACTGACAAAATTGGTTTGTGGCTGCGGTGCTTCTAAAGTATAGGGCGCAAGCAATAAATTCCAATCATCATAACTATTTTTGCTTATGTTATCGCTTAATCTCTCGAATTTTAAATTATTATTCATTTACGCATTTCCTCTCACTTTCAAAGCATTGAAATTGCCTAAGTTATAGTCTATTTGCGGTGATAATTCCCCAACTAAAGCACCGCTGTCTAAAACTATTTTTTGCTGTACCATGAGCGGTAAGAATTCACTAAGCAAGTCGTATAAACTCACCATGATCGTGTAAAGTGAGTTATTTTGATTAGCTTCATAAACTGCTTGTTTAATATAGCTTTGAAGTGTGTCGATTGGAGCAATTGCCTCAGCTCCTGCCTCGCCTCCAACCATTAAACTATTTGAATATGGATTGATTCCGAATGCCACAGGGTCGTTAAATACTGCACCTTTAGCGTACCAGTCAACTTTTAACCTGGGTACACCGTTAGCTATCCAGTCCATTGGATTCCAGCTTGCATTTTCAATTCTAAAATGTGGCATTTTAATATGAACCATAAATCCACTAAAAACATTTTTAAGTTTATCAATCCAGCCTTTTACGGTGTTGTATGCGCTTTCAATAGGCTTCCAAATGGCGTCTTTAATACCATTCCAGATGTTTGAGGTCGTGTCTTTTATGCTGTTCCACACGCCAGTTATGAAGTTTTTGATGTTATTAAACACGTTTACAATCGAATTCCAAATGTTTGTTACAACTCCTGAAATAGTGCTTGATATTGCATTCCACACGCTGGTTATTGTGCCTAAAATGGCAGTAAATATTGAAACAATAAAGTTCCAAATCTGAGTGAAAATATTAATTATCAAATTCCAGATATTTGTTACTGCAGTGGTTACGGTTGTGCTTATAGCATTCCAAATATTTTTAAAGAAATCAGATATGCTTTTAAGTATTGGCATTAAAAAACCAAGTATGGAGTTCCAGATATTAATTAAAAACGCACTGATTGTGTTAAATACTGAAAAAATATATTTCTTACAATTTCCCCAGATGAACATAAACGGAAGTGTGATTATGGTAAAAGCCGCTTCGAAAATGCTTGCAATTAACTGAATACCAACCCAAATCCACACGCCTATTTGTGCGAAAAAATCAAA
>CAYJIV010000106.1:0-2675 GCA_964370325.1 uncultured Eubacteriales bacterium | reverse complement strand
TTTCTGTTTATTTAATTTGTGTTTGTCGAAAACGTCGTTTTCTAGAGCTATAATTTTGTTTTTTTGTGCACAATCACATGACACTTGCGGAGTGTATTGACTTTTTGCACAAAAATATATATTGTAACTTTGTTGACCACTTACATATTGTTTAAGTAAAATGTTTTCTAGCAAGTTCTTTTTATAAAACTGTGATTACAAAAATCAAAAGCATAGTTACGAAATACGCCTTAAATGCTTTGTGTCACTGTCAAAAAGAGCAAGCTATTCGGAGGTTTTATGAATAACACTTTAAAATCACAATTTGCAAAGCAAGCTAAAAAATTAATTTCTTTGGGAGTAATGTTATCTGTTGGCACAGTTGCAGTTTTTTCAGCAGGAGCATTCAGCCGCAGAGTTTACGTCAACGTAGATAATCAAACATTATCAACCATAACTCTTAATACAGAAACCGAGAAAATTCTGAATCAAGTCGGAATTTCACTGGCGCCAAATGACATTGTCCACAGAATCGATGGCAATGACGGTTCAATAAAACTAAACGTAAAAAGGGCCTTCAATGTTTCGATTTCTGACAACAATGGCACCGTGGACTTGATTTTTACAGATGGCACTGTGGGCGATGCACTTAATACCGCAGGGATTCAACTAGGAGAAAACGATTCCGTAAACTATCCCCTTGATTCAGCGCTTGAACCTAAAATGAATATAATTGTGTCAAGATTTGTTACGATTCTCATCACCGCGGACGGCGAAACAAAAAACTATTCTGCGCCAGAAGGCACTGTCAATGACGCAATTGGATTTTTGAAGATACCTTTATCAGCAGATGACATAATAAATGTAGACGTCTTTTCCAATGTATATGAAGCCATGGAAATTGTTATTAATCGGGTAAAAATTGAAGAAATCACACGGACTGAAGAAATACCATTTAAACGAATAACCAAAAAAACCAATTTACTAAACAGTGGTGACACTAAAATCGCAACAGAAGGTAAAAACGGACAAAAAGAGGTTACCGTCAGGGAAACCACATCCGATGGGAAAGTAACTCGTTCAGAAGAATTAAGCTGCAAAATCATATCCGATCCCGTAGATGAAGTCACATTAATAGGCACAAAAGGTGGCAGCGGCTCAGAAAAACCTATCACAACACCAAATGAAAACGAATACACAAAAGTTTTAACCGGTTCTGCTACGGCATACACAGCAGGTCCGGGGGCAAAAACAGCATCAGGAATCACCCCAAAAGAAGGCGTAGTTGCTGTAAATTTCAATAAAATCCCCCGCGGCTCAAAAGTACTCATCAAATCCAACGATGGCTTTACGTGGGAAGGCGATGCCCTTGATACAGGCGGCGCTTTAATAAGAGGCAGCGCAGTAGTTGACATTTTTATGGATTCAAAATCAAAATGTATAAATTTTGGCAGAAAAAATGTTACGGTTTACATAAAATAGAAAATTAATTATCAATTAAAAGCTTTGACTGGGAATTTTTCAGGCAGAGCTTTTTTCTTGCGCGAAAACGAAAACACTGAAACTGTAAAATACAAGCACAACAAAATAAGTGCAATACTCCCAACAGTATTTGAAGAAATGCCAACAACAGGTTTTTGCTCAAACGTAGAAAACACCGGCATGGATACCCTTAAAAACGAAATAACTATAAAAGTTAAAACACTAGCAATCATGCCACTTGAAAACCTGAAAACACAAAATTTGAAATAAGAAAAGCCTGTATTTTTTAAAATCGACGCAATTTGAAGATGTACGCAAACTCCACCCCAACTTACAGCAAAAGCAATTAATACAGGGCCGGCTCCACAACTCACAGCGTCAATGCACCCTGCTGTTACTTCCAAAATAACAGGCAAAATTGATACGGAAACGGCATTCGGCACGCCAAGCGCAATTAAATGGTTCGATAAAACATCTAAAATTCGAAATTTTTTTATCATTGAAATAACTGCAGAAAACAAAACAACAAATGCACACATATTCAGCATTGAATTTGTGGCATCTGCGCAGGATTCAACCACAGCATCTGATATTTTTGCCTGTTCGGATTTTTCCTTCATCGGATCATAAAAATTGATATTTTGAGCTCTTGCAATTACTCCGCAAATAATCCCTGTAATCAGCGCCGAAACAACCTGAACAGTAAAAAGTACAACTCCAATAAAGTTGCTTTTAAAAAGAACCTCCCCTACCACACTGATAATAAACGCAGGACCTGCTCCAACGGCAAACAAACTCATTCTATTAGCTTGCTTTGCGGTTATTAATTTTTTATCCAATAAGTCTTTAATGCCTTTTGCACCGGTTGGATATCCTCCGACTAAACTCAAAATTATAGTGGCACCGGTACAGCCCGGCAAATAAAACAAAAATTTAGTAACAGGACTCAGCAAACTGCTTAGTTTTTCCGCAAATCCGGATTTCACCACAAAAGATGCCAAAACCATAAACGGAAAAAGCGAAGGTATCAATATATCTGTGCAAAAACCGATACCCTGCATAATACCCGTACGATGCAAACTCGGACTGATTATCATCACCGAAGAAAACAGCAATATAAAAATACCAAGCATAAAATTCTTGATATAAGCAAATTTGTATCGTTTATTTATCTTAACATTGAACATTTGTGCCACCTCAGGCATTTATATGAT
>CAYJIV010000105.1:2045-2727 GCA_964370325.1 uncultured Eubacteriales bacterium | reverse complement strand
ATTTTAACTGGCAAATCATTGATGTGTGTGTTTTTTTACAAAGTTTTGTGATGTGGGATGCCAATTTTGTTTTTTCGATTCTAAGGGTAAAAAACTTGGGCTTCCACAAGAAAAATTTGAGTTTTCCGATCATACTTTTGAGCGATTTATTCAATTTTTAAACAAATCAAATAATGGATATTTGTTAGTTTCGGGTGTTTGGGAGCCTTTTGAGAAAAAAGAGTATGTTATGCAAACGGTCAGTCGTGCAAAATCTGACAGAATCGTGCTCGTAACAAGCGGTACATGGGCAAAAAATTACGATGAAGCCGAAAAAATTATTTTAGAAATTTATAAAAGGTTGTGCGAACGCACAGAAAAAACACATTTGATTTTAAGATTAAGTGTTGACAGATGCCATTATAAACAATTGGGATTTGACGTTTTAAACAATATCTTTACTGTATTTAAAAAATATTTTAAAAATGATGCAAACTTTGAATTACAAATACATACTATGCTTGGTGACAATACCATGGATGAAATAATTACAAAGTTTGCCAATTGTAAGAAAAAAAATCATGAAATCAAGCCTTCCGATGGTGATCAACTTTTAAAAATTGTACCGGAAAGATATAGAATAGTATTCGATGACGATTATGAAGTTATAGTAGGTATGGCAAAAACTTTTTACCCAACATTT
>CAYJIV010000105.1:0-2035 GCA_964370325.1 uncultured Eubacteriales bacterium | reverse complement strand
ATGGTAGACATAAATAACCCAAACCCATCATCCTGTGCGTTATCTGTGTTTGATAAAGATATGTCATATAGTGAACATGGTAATCCATCTGTTACAAAAAATGTGGATGGAACATTTGGATTTGATTTTTGGCTTCATTATAACGGTAATATTACAGCTTGGGGAAATCAAGCTATAGATGACACTAATAACATATACGTAGACGACTACGAAAAGGTAATACAAGATACATATAATAATATAATTTCCTATTCTTTCATAGACAAAGGTTATAAATATAGAAAAGATATAATAAATGAAGTAAGTCCCGAAGCAGTGTTAAGAACCGAATATTCAAATGAAAGAGATTTTGCCGGCATGATGATGCTGGAAGAAACTAAAGTTGCATTGTATTTTGCTGTAAGAATTATACAAGATTATTTGGAAACCGGAGAACTTAATAACGATGATTTACAATCACTAGCTCCAGAATTGCTTGAAACGATTTCAAAAAACAAAGAAGATATACAATTGCTATATAAAATGTCCGATTACTCAATATTAGATCAATATGCCGATGGAATAGATTTTGATTTGTTGAATTGGATAGATTTATATACTTTAATAAAATTAGGTCATTATAAAGTTTCTGATAGACAAATTTCAAGGGATCTATCTTACATTAAACTTTTTCGTCACAATGAGATGGTAGAAGATATAGATACATTAATCAAAAATGTAAATAAGCAGGAACAATATCAAAGAGTTATTGAAAAAATTATCCCCATGAACCCAGTGGCGTTAGCGTCTTGCATAACAAGAAACAAGTTGGGGATTTTGAAAAGAATCGCGCCAATAGTTAGGATTGTTATAGAAAAAGATGGCTATGTACTGTTAGCTTCTCCTACAAAAGTAAACATAAGATTTAAACCAGACATGATTTTTTTACCTGGCGGTGCCGTTGAACACACAGAATCGGCCCGAAATGCAGCAACAAGAAAAATATACAATGAAATTGATTACAAAGGGAATATACATATAACAGATTTTTTGAGGATATTAGAAAATATCTGGGATAATAATGGAAAACCCTTTCATGAAATGGACATCGTTTTCAAGGCTACTATTGACAATATAGAATATAAATAATCCTCCAAAAGGAAAAGAAGGTGACATTGAATTCCACTGGCATAAAGTAGACAACATGAGATCTTTAAATATTTTTCCTAAAAGTTTTTGTGAATTAATTCCCAAATGGCTCGCAACAAACCAATCACTAAAAGTAAACATTATATATAAAACAGAAATTTACGGCATGGGTCCATTTTTGTGCATTGTTGTAAATGCAAGCAACCCCATTTTTGAAGGAAGAAAAACAATAGTGAATGGAACTAAAAAAGTCTGCACAAATATATTCAATAAAAAATATTATTACAGAGATTTGGTAAAAAATTTTACTGTCCACTCCACAGATGATGCGGAAGAAACAAATAGAAACTTGACATTGCTGATAGGTAAATCATTAGCAGACTTTAACAAAGAACATGCCGTAGGTTGGGATGGAACTATAAAAAATTATAATTCAAACTTAATCGGTGCAGATGGCTGGGAAAACACAGATGAAATTTTGTACGTTTTAAAAAGTTACTATTCAAATGCTCATTTAGGAGGAAAAAAACCTACCTGCATACATTTTTCATCTGAATATCCAGATGAGGTTGAGCGTTGCGTAAAACACATTTTAAACTCAGAAAATTTGCTGGGAACTGAAAATCAATTTACGATTAAGATTAAAGATAAAATTGTCAACTGCGAATTTAAAAAAAATGGCAAAAGAAAGTTTTATCTTGTTATTAAACAATCCGCTAGCTATGATCAAACAACAAACGCTCAAGCTCAGGATCTTTAAGTTTTTAATTAAAATTTTGACCATTGGGTTTAAAAAAACACCGACTTGAACACAGTAAAGCTTGTTTGATAAAATTGCTAAAACGGTATTTGATATTATTTGAAGCTCCACTATATTGTAGCATGAAGTGCAGACCAAGTTTCAAAC
>CAYJIV010000104.1:0-2758 GCA_964370325.1 uncultured Eubacteriales bacterium | reverse complement strand
AATTGCTGTTGCTTATAATTTGGATTTGCCAGAATATTTTAAGCTGAAATCAAAAATTCCGTATATAGGTTCAATAATTACAGGAGTTCTTCTTTCCCGGGGTAGTAATTATATTTATGATTTACTGAGCCAACTGAGGTTGATCAAATAAAACCTACCAATTTCACCGGTAGGTTTTTGTTTTTAAAATGAGTTTGGCAATAAACTTACGTACTTTGTAGTGTATAGGCCACACTTAGATCGCCACTTTGAGCTTCATCATCATCTGTATAATAACCACTATCATCTACATCTGGTGGAGGTAAAACGAGATCTTGTGGATATCTTAAATACTCATAAGCGACTATTCCTGAAATTGCATTTTGAAAATATTCTTCTTTTAACAGACGGTCCAGTCTTGCTATCCTCAAAGAATCACCTCGACGGCAATCATGCAACCGTCGGATAACATTATCACGAATTTGAGTAAATTCTTGTATTGCATCATCAAGTGTTATTATTGTTTTGCCGGGGAATTGAGTTTGTACAGTTGATATACATTCTCTTATATAATCTGAGATGCCGCCAGGGTTGGTCATAATTTGCTGAATGCGTACCAAATCAGTTTCTCTTAATACCAAACGTTGATGTTCTGGCAAAAGCACCATATTCCCAGTTGCTGGATCTTCCGTTGCAGAAAGTGCTGCAGTTAAGCTATCAGTTCTTTGCATTGGTGTTAGACCGTGTGAGGCGCCTGTTAACTGTGCTTTGTATAATTCGGTTCTGTTATAAGCTCTATTTTCTGTGTGTCGCAACATCATACTTCTATCTGCTGCTTTTGCATTTATGCACCCAATTGTAAACAAACTAATTCCTGCACTAAGACCTGCTAAGTATTTTTTAAATTTTGACATTTTCAAAGGACCCTCCTTCTAACATTAAGATTAGTTTACTATATAATTATCTAAAAGTCAATAAAGTATTCGAAAAGCGTTTAGAATTATTCAATTTGCATGATTTTTTAATGTATGATAGAATAAAATATATATAATATTGTATAATTTGAAACTGAAAGATGTGTAATTGCAATATGGATGCGGATCATTTAAAAAACATGCAAATGCGAAAATTAAAAGCTAAAGATTTGGAAGAATTTAATGATTTGCTGCGCTATGCATTTCAAGTAACCGAAGAAAAACTGGCTGAATGGGGTTGGGAAAACGACAGCGAAATAAGAAAATCCAAATTCCCTGTTCTTAAATCTTCTAACGTTTTGGGTTGGTTTGACGAGGAAAATAAACTTGTTTCTCAAATAGCAGTTTATCCTATGAAAATGAATATCAGGGGCACTGTTTATGATTTGGGATTTATTACGGGGGTTGCAACGTACCCTGAATATTCCGGAAAAGGGTTGATGTCCAGCCTCATGAAACAATGCTTAACAACAATGCGTGAAAAGGGTCAAACTATCTCTTTGTTATACCCATATTCTATTCCTCTTTATAGGCATAAAGGCTGGGAATTCATTTCAGATAAAATGACGTTTGAAATTAAAGATACTCAATTGACTAAAAAATTATCTGCTCCGGGGATGGTAAAGCGAGTGGAACAAGATTCCGAGGATTTAATCAACCTCCATGACGAATTTGCTCAAAAAACTCATGGATGTTTGTTCCGAAATGAAATTGCCTGGGAAGAATACTGGAGCTGGGAATCAGAAGATATAACGATTGCAATTTATTATGACCAGAGTGAAAATCCGGCAGGGTATTTAGTTTACCTTGTCGAAAATGATATTTTTAAAATAAGAGAAATAGTTTGTTTAAATACGGAAGCTTGGAATGGTATATGGGCGTATATTGGTGCGCACGAATCTATGGTGAGCGTAGTTACTGGATTTAATTATTCAAATAACCCTATTGCTTTTTGGCTTGAAGATGGGGACATAAAAGAAACTATCCGTCCATACATTATGGGGCGAATAATTGATATCCCGGCATTTATTAATAAATACAAATTCAAAAATGCAACCACAAATAAAACAATAACTTTTGTGGTTAAGGACACAATTTTGGAAGAAAACAATAAGTCTTTTACTGTTCAATTTAGTACTACTGAAAAACCGAAATTAATTGAGGTGTGCTGTGAAAACACCGTGGAACTTTCTATAGGTACACTAACTGCTTTATTGTTAGGTTATAAAAAGCAAGCTATTTGGCTGAAATAGGTCATATTGTTGCAAATAAATCAATTGTTAAATTTTTAGAGAGTGTTATCTCAGACGAGAAAGCATACATTTCTGACGACATTTAAAAATATTTTTAGTATTTTAAAAAAATTGAAGGGACTGTTTGATGTGGTTAGTTTATTTTCGAGATTCAAAAATTTATTTATTTCTGAAAGCAAAAAAGGTGAAAGAGAATTTAGGGATAAGCTTTATAATTTGTTCCGAGACGGGAAAGATGTGAATCCATATTTAGAGCAAATGTTTAGAGGCAACAAAAAACTTGCTTTGGATTTTTTTAAATATATATTAAGTAGTGCAGAAAATTGTTCTGATGATGATGAGGATCAAATCATAAAATTAATGGATTTATGGGAAAAATTGGATGTTTCTTCTTGCCGAAAACACAAAAATAATTTAAAGCAAATATATTTAAAAGAAGTAAAGCGAATAGACATAAATCCATTAATAACTCTTCAAAAATCACTTAATCCCAGTAAATTTGCAGCAATCGTAAATTCAGCGGTTATGATAAATGAAATAAATGAGTATGTT
>CAYJIV010000103.1:0-2802 GCA_964370325.1 uncultured Eubacteriales bacterium | reverse complement strand
ACTCTTAAAATAAGCTCAAACATTAAAAATGATCTCAAAAAAGTGGTTCGTTGTTACATGGTACCAAAAAAGATTGTGTTAATGGACAAGTTCCCCTTGAACACCAACGGTAAAATAGACAGAACAAAACTTATGGAGTGCATATAAAATGGTTTTTACGCAGTACTCAAACTTTTTTTCATTACTAATCTTCACGTCCCTGTTAATTCCGGGAATTATTTTGGGCGTGTGCGGCAGAAAAATCAAATGGTACGGAATGTTAGTTTCATTACCATCACTTTGCTTAATCATGGGGTTTCACTCCATTCAAATGCTTCAATTTTTGATGTTCATAATTTTTGAAGTATTGCTCATAATTGGGTATTACTATTTTAATAAAAGAGCAAAAAGCGATTTTATTTATTACCTAACCTTTTTCTTATCCATCGTGCCCATTTTTATCGTAAAATTTGCAGGTAATGCATCTGCTCTTTTCAATGCAATTCCACCACTTACAGCCATAAAAAATTATAATTACTCTCTTATCGGATTCATCGGCATATCGTACATAAGTTTCAGAATATGGCAACTTATAATTGAAATTCATGACAATCAAATTAAAAAACTTCCGATACTTGACTTGCTGTATTTTATCACTTTTTTTCCATCAATAAGCTCTGGCCCGATAGATAGATTTAACAGATTCACTGAGGATTTAAACAAAAAAATCTCTTCAAACGAATATATAAACGATTATCTGTTTTTGGGAATCAAAAAAATATTTCTGGGAGTACTCTATAAATTCGCTCTTGCTGCGATTATTCACACATACGTTATAGATAAACTTCCGGCCGAGCATACGTTTTTAAACATTTTAATTTATATGTATGCTTATACTTTTTATTTATTTTTCGATTTTGCAGGCTACTCGAATTTTGCAATCGGAACCAGTTATCTGCTTGGAATAAAAGCACCAGAAAACTTTAATAAACCGTTTTTAGCATATAATATGAAGGAATTCTGGGACAGATGGCACATGTCACTTTCCAAATGGTTCGGAGATTATGTTTTCAGCAGATTTGTTTTGAATACACTCAGAAACGGAACATTCAAAAGCAAAAAAACAGCTATTCGATGCAGTTATATGTTTACAATGATTTTAATGGGAATCTGGCACGGATTTTATTTATTTTACGTTTTGTACGGAACCTACCAAGGCTTGATGCTCATTTTAACGGATGTTTATATAAAGTCCAAGGTATACAGGAATTTTAAAAAAAGCAAATTTTATAGCATTATAAGTATAGCGATAACTTTTCATGTTGTAGCATTTGGAATTTTATTATTTTCCGGGTATTTGTTTAAGTTTTAGGATCGAAAGGAGATTAAATATGGATTTTGAAAAACTTGCACTTGAAATAATGGAGAGTGTTTGCGAAACAGATGAAATCAAGGAAAACCCCGATATGGATTTATTTGAAGCCGGTCTTATTGATTCACTTTCAACGATTAATATAATTCTGCTGATTGAGGAAAAATTGAAAATCAAGCTTCAGCCCACTGATTTTGAAAAAACCAATATTTCAAGCGTTAATAATTTTAAGGCCTTTTTGGAGAGAAAGGTGAAATAATTTATGCTAAAAAGAATTCTCAAAAACGTTTCTCTAATTTTAATTTCTCTAATTGTCGTATTCACAGTTTTTACGATGTATAGCAAATATTTAGATAAGCAAATCGATTTGTTTTACAACTCTGCTTTAGGTCGCACTTACGGCGTTGATGAAATGAACAAAGGAATAAAAATTCTAAAACACAATGCTCAAAAAAATGACCTAATAATACTTGGCTCATCGGAATTGGACAACGCGGATTACATCCCTCAAAATGCATCACATATGCTCCCGAATACTCAGCTCAATTCAGAAGTCAACTTAGTCGGCAGAGCATACGTCCAAAGCCTTTTAAACAGTATAAAAATTGCAGCACTTGCTGAAAATTTTAAAGATAAAAAAATTGTTTTGATTGTGTCCTTACAGTGGTTTCTAGAAAAAGAAATAAATAAAAATGGATTTAAATCGCATCTTTCCGAGTTGCAATTTTATAAAATGATGAACAACAAAAATCTAAGTGAAGATATTAAAAAATACATCTGCAAAAGAACTACCAAACTTGCAGCAAATGAGACTTCGCTTGAAAGAACATACTTATATGCTTATTTACATCAAAAAGACAACTTTATTTCCAAAACATTTTTAATTGTTTTGAAACCCTACTATTTTATCCGGGAAAAATTTTTGGATTTAAAAGACAAATACGAAGCATATAAAGCAGTTAAAAAATTTAAGGACTATCCACAAAAAGAAATAAAAGAAATAAATTGGGCCGAAGAAGAAATAAAAGCATTTGAAACAGGCAAACAGGAATGCAATAACAACGATTTTTACGTTTACGACGATTATTACACAACATACCTGAAACCCCAAATCAAAGAACTAAAAAATTCAGCTGCAGATGTTGATTTGTTAAATTCCAACGAAATAGAAGATTATGAGTTTTTCTTAAAAATTTGCAACGAAACCGGAGTAAAACCATATATTGTTTTTATGTCTACAAACGGTTTATATTATGATTACATCGGATTAGACAAAGAAAAACGATTAGCTTTCTATGACAAACTGGCGGAATTGACAAATAAATACAATGTGGAATATTTAGACCTACGTGACAAAGAATACGAGCCATATTTTTTAAAGGATGTTATGCACTTGGGCTGGAAAGGGTGGCTGTATGTTAATCAAAAAATTACAGAACATTTTTCAAAAA
>CAYJIV010000102.1:0-2836 GCA_964370325.1 uncultured Eubacteriales bacterium | reverse complement strand
AAATACGAATTTTAAAGTTGCAACAGGCTTATAAAGATTTGGGATGACATAAGATGCAATTGCTGTTAAAGCTACGACCATTAAAGTTGGGCCGCCTATCAAACCTGAACTCACTGCCGTTTCGCCGATAACCAATCCACCGACTATACCTACGGCGTGTGCAAGTGGTTTTGGAACCCTAAGTCCGGCTTCGCGCATAATTTCGTAAATCAAGTGAATTATTAGTGTTTCCGTCATAAGTGAAAACGGCGTGGTACCCACTGCCAGAGCGATTTTGTTTAAGATTGGCCCGGGAAGCATTTCCGGGTTAAATGTGCTGATTCCAACATACAATCCCGGCAAGAGTATGGACATAAAAAATGCAATATATTTTAGCCATCGTGTCAAAGTTGCAAAATATGGCCGCATAGAATAATCATCAAGATGTTGAAAATACTCAACAAAAAGGTAGGGAACTATCAACGCATTTGGTGTACCGTCAATTAGAATTGCAATTCTGCCTTCTGAAATTTTGCCGCAAATTGTGTCAGGCCGCTCTGTCATGCCAATACTGCTGAAAAGTGAAAAATCACCTTTATCTTCCAGATATGGAATTACATATCCAGACTCCATTACGGTTTCTAGGTCAACTTTCGCAAGCTTTTCACGCAGTTCTTCAAGAACACTTTCAGACACTTTATCAGTCAGATAACAAAGGCTTATTGCTGTTTTACTTACGGTTCCAATTGAACTTAATTCAAATTTCAATTTGGTGTTTTTAAGTCTGCGGCGAATCATTGTCATATTTATTATTAAAGGCTCGACTAAACCTTCCCTTGATCCTCTTTGCATAATTTCAGAAGACGGCTCAGCAATACCTCTAAAAGGAAAACCTTGCAAACCGAGTGCCAGCATACAGTCGCAACCGTCCATTGCGATCAATGCAAATCCGGACATAATCATATTAAATGCATCGTCAAAATTAGAAATTTGCATTTGTTCTGCTGATGCTGTTACCACATCCCGGACATATTCATATTTTTCAGCTGCGGTTTCACCTTTTATTTCAGCGCTTGTTATTGGTACCAGTACTCCGGTGCTGAGAGTGCCTTTGTCAACCATTCCGCCGATTGTAATTACTGCGCTGTTAATTTCGCCAATATTAAGATACCTAATTGAAAGGTCGGCGCTTTTATCAAACTCACTTTCAAAGCAAGCTATGTTTTGGGTCAAAGATTTTGCAAAAAATCTTTTTTGAATCTGTGCCCGGGGCTTTTCACTGCCTTTTATATAAACATCAACCAATCGTTTTATGAAACTCATACAATCACCTTTCAAGTCGAAAATCATATGTAATCAAGATTAACTTTTCCATAAATCAATAAAATATACCTCATAAAAAATAAAACCACCCATTAAATTAGAGTGATTTTATTCATTTGAATTATTTTCCGATATTTTTAAAATTCCAGACTATTTTATGAACAATCTATTTTAAAATTCTACAATAGTTTTAATTCTACCTCCGCCCGAATTTTTTGACTGATTGTAAATCTGCAACACTCTCTTGGTTTGCCTTCGCAATGGCATCCGCGGTGTATAACAGGTTTTCCGCAACATTCCGTTTTAATCATGCCTACTTCAGCAAATGGCTTGATTTCAACAGGTACACTTACTGATACTTCCTGAAACCCCAATACCGGGCACGTTTCTTTATTATGTGGTTTGCAATGTTTTTCAAAATCGCAACAAGACATTTTTAATATCCTCCTTAACAACTAACGTTTTAATTTCTTTTGAGCCGCAGAACATGATGTATATACTAAGCTCGTCATATTCAAGCAACCTCATTAACAATATATTCTCAAAGTTTATTTTGTGTTCTCTTGCCCTTTCAGTTTGATTTTTCCAAAGCTTTTTTCTTGATAAAATCTGAAATATAAAATATAATTGGTTAATCTTAGAAAAACATGAAGGGAATATCAAATAATGCTTAAAAAAATAACGGGAGTATTAATTATGTGCGGAATTTTGTTTACTTTACCTGCGTGTGGAGCTGAAAAGGACGCTTCGCTAGCCAACACAAAAATCCAAACTTCAAAACCGGTGGGATATCAACTTGAAAGACCTACTGAAAATGAAGAAATTGCTGTTGTTAAAACGAATATGGGAGAATTTAAAATAAGATTTTTCCCGGAAGCTGCTCCAAAAGCTGTTGAAAATTTCAAAGAATTATCAAAAAAAGGATACTATGACAACGTTACGTTCCATAGGGTTATTAAAGATTTTATGGTTCAAGGTGGAGACCCTGATGGAACAGGTAGGGGCGGAGAAAGCATATGGGGGAAGTCTTTTGAAGATGAATTCAGTGACAGTTTGTTTAACATAACAGGTTCACTTTCGATGGCCAATGCAGGACCGAATACAAACGGTAGCCAGTTTTTCATAAACAATCAAAGCTCCGCTGTATTTAGAGGTTGGGATGCTTTTCAACAAGCTTATGATGTTTACAAAACCAACCCGCAAGCCTTTACGCAAAAATATGGCTCAACGCTTGATATGTCCAAAATTACAGACGAAATAAAAGAGCTTTATAAAAATCATGGTGGTTCTCCGAATCTAGATGGATACTACAACACAGAGAAAAAAGGACACACTGTTTTTGGCCAGGTTTTTGAAGGAATGGATGTTATAAATAAAATTTCTGACACCCAAACCGATGAAAATGATAAACCATTAAATCCGGTAATAATTGAAAGTATAGCGATTGAATTGTATACTGTGGGTTAATAACGGGCGTCAAAAACGAATTTAAACTTTAAACTTTAAACGCCAAAAATGAACAAGAATAAAAATC
>CAYJIV010000101.1:0-2851 GCA_964370325.1 uncultured Eubacteriales bacterium | reverse complement strand
TAATCTCCCTTTGTTTTTATTTTACCATTTACACAAACTTTTGCACGGTCTCTTCTTATCGGATTTCCCGCTTTTGGATTCATTTTTTGTATTGGTTTTAGCACTTTTGCTGCTGTTATTTCTGGCATTTTTGCTGCTGTCTTCAGGTTTGCTGTGTTTTTTATCTTTCTTATCCATATATTTTCACCTCCATAGTGTGTATTATTTGCGTGGAAGATTTAAATATAACAACTAAATTATGGTAAAAGTTGTTATGATAATTTTTTAATGTCGTGGTATAATTTAATGCGATTAAACACGATAGGGGAGCTGCAGTCATGGCAGAGAAGAAAAAATATTACATTACGACTCCGATTTATTTTCCGTCTGCAAAAGCGCATCTTGGAACGGGTTACACAACAATTGTTGCCGATGTTGTGGCTAGATATAAACGTATGCAGGGTTATGATGTGATGTTTTTAACCGGAACAGATGAACACGGACAGAAAATTGAGCAAAATGCCGCGAAAGCTGGCAAAACTCCTAAAGAATTCGTAGATAAAATAGTTGAAAGTTTTAAAACTTTGTGGGAAACTTTAAATATTGCATATGATAAGTTTATTCGTACGACGGACGATTATCATGAAAAAGCTGTGCAGAAAATTTTTAAAACGCTTTATGAAAAAGGTGAAATATATAAAGGTGCATACAAAGGGTGGTATTGTACACCTTGCGAGTCTTTTTTCACGGATAAACAGCTTGAAGATGGAAAGTGCCCTGACTGTAAGCGCGAAGTTAACTGGCAGGAGGAAGAGGCATATTTTTTTAAGCTTTCGAAATATGCCGATAAAATTTTGAACCATTACAAAGAAAATCCGAATTTTATCCAGCCGGAGGGTTGTAAAAATGAGATGATACGATTTGTTGAAAATGGTCTGGATGATCTTTGTGTTAGCAGAACAAGTTTCAGCTGGGGTGTTCAGGTTGATTTTGATGAAAAGCATGTGGTTTACGTTTGGCTTGATGCGCTAACTAATTATATAACGGCTCAAGGCTACGGTTCGGAAAATGATTCCGATTTTAAAAAATACTGGCCTGCAGACGTACACTTTATGGCGAAAGAAATCGCAAGGTTTCATGCCGTTGTCTGGCCTGCAATTTTGATGGCGCTTGAATTGCCGCTTCCAAAACAAATATTTGCTCACGGTTGGCTTTTGTTTGGTGATGGAAGCAAAATGTCTAAATCTAAAGGCAATGTTGTGGATCCCAATGTTTTGTGTACAAGGTACGGAGTTGATGCCATACGATATTTTTTAATTAGAGAAATTTTTTCTGGTTCAGATAGCACGTTTACTAATGAAGCACTGATTAAAAGAATAAATTTTGATTTGGCAAATGATTTAGGGAACTTGCTTTCTCGAACAGTCAAAATGGTTGAAAAATATTTTGACGGAGTGTTGCCGGAGGAACAAAAAGCAAGCAATCTAGACAGTGAACTCATTGCCGTAGCTTTGGATTTACATAAAAAATATAAATCGGGTATGGATAGTTTCAAATTTTCGTTTGCACTCAGCAGCGTGTGGACGCTGATTTCCCGCTGTAATAAGTATATAGATGAAACTATGCCCTGGGAGTTAGGTAAAGATCCTAAAAATAATGCTCGTTTAGCATCTGTGCTGTATAATCTTTGTGAAATTTTGCGAATTATTTCTATTTTAATATCGCCTATAATGCCTGAAACAGCAAAGAAAATTCAAAAACAAATTGGTGTAGATGAATCTAGCTGTACGTGGGAATTGGCTTCGAAGTGGGGTGTTTTGCCGATTGGTATTAAAATTGAAAAAGGTGAAGCTTTGTTTCCTAGAATTGATATGGAAAAAGAAATTGAGGAATTAAATAACTTATCTGAAAGTAAAAAAGCACCTGGCAATACAGTGAATTTAATAGACATTGAAAGTTTTGCAAAAGTGGAACTCAGAGTTGCCGAAGTCAAAGAATGTGAATCTGTTAAAAAGGCGAAGAAACTTTTGAAATTAACTTTAAATGATGGCGAAGGCGAAAGGGTTGTAGTTTCCGGCATAGCAGAACATTATGAACCTAAAGATTTAATCGGTAAACATATTATTTTGGTTGCGAACTTAAAACCTGCTAAACTTTGCGGAGTGGAAAGCCATGGTATGATTTTAGCTGCATCTTGCGTGGATGGCAGTGTTAAAGTTGTTTTTGTGGATAATGTTCCAGTAGGGAGTAAAATCAGATAGGAGAATCGTGTTGAGCTTGATTTTTGACACCCATGCGCATTATGATGATAGCGTATTTGATACGGATAGAGAAGAACTTTTAAAACTGTTGCCGCAAAAAAATGTTTTTGCAGTTATAAATGTTGGTGCGGATTTAGATTCTTCCGTAAGGGCTGTGCAGTTGGCAAATAAATATAATTATATTTACGCTGGAGTTGGGGTGCATCCGCAAAATGTAAATAAAAATTTAAAAGATACTTTTATTTTAGAATTAGAAAAGTTATTTGAAAACAAAAAAGTAGTTGGAGTCGGTGAAATTGGGTTGGATTACCACTATAATTCTGAAAATAAAGATACGCAAAAACAAGTTTTTGAAGAACAAATTAAGTTGGCGATTAAACACGGTTTGCCAGTCATGGTGCACGACTGGGATGCTCATGGTGACACTTTGGAAATTCTTAAAAAATATCATCCAAATGGGGTAGTACATTGTTTTTCAGGAAGAGTGGAAATGGCAAAAGAAGTTATTAAACTTGGCATGAACATTGGAATTGGAGGAGTGTTGATTTTCAAGAATGCGAAAGCTCTTCCGGAGGTTGCGCGCGCTATTCCTTTAGAATCAATTTTACTTG
>CAYJIV010000100.1:0-2920 GCA_964370325.1 uncultured Eubacteriales bacterium | reverse complement strand
AAGCGGGGAATATCAGGACATATAAATCCCGAAATATTTGTGAAAGTTGTGTTAAAGAACTTTCAAAATAGTGGTTCTGATTTTTATAAAATATTTTATGGCTCTCTTGCATAAATGCAGGAGGTCATTTTACTTATTGAAAAAAATCCGAAAGTAGTATACAATATTTTAATTATTGTATAGTTGTTTTGAAATTATAAAGATATATTTTAACACTTAGACAAGAAAACAGTTGTATTGTTTTTTGAGTTTATCTATCCACTTGCCGCCTTGTGTGTATTTGGCACAAACTCAGCCCCAGATGAAATCTTGCACCCATAAAAGAAAGGATAATAATATGAATTATCTTAATAAAAAAACTATAGAGGACGTTGATGTCAATTCCAAGAGAGTATTTTTACGTTGCGATTTTAATGTACCCCTAGATAAAAGCAGAAACATAACTGATACAAAACGCATTGATGAAGCTGCAAAAACAATAAAATATTTATTAGACCACAAAGCTTCTGTTATTTTATGTTCGCATCTTGGCAGGCCGAAAGGCAAGGTTGATAAAAAGTTGTCCCTTCAACCTGTGGCTTCATATCTTTCCAAAATTTTAGGCCAAGAAGTAAAATTGGCTGAAGATGTTGTCGGCGATAGCGCAAGGCAAATCGTAGGTTCTTTGCAAAACGGGCAATTGTGTATGCTCGAAAACGTAAGATTTCACCCGGGAGAAGATGACAACGATCCCGAATTTGCCAAGCAATTAGCTTCATTTGCCGAAATTTATATAAACGACGCTTTCGGTACAACCCATAGAGCACATGCATCTACTGAGGGTATCACTAAGTATTTGCCTTCAGCGGTTGGATTTTTAATTGAAAAAGAAATTTCAGTTATGATGAAAGTTTTAGAAACTCCTAAACGCCCATTCGTTTCAATTTTAGGCGGCGCTAAAGTGTCCGACAAAATAGGGGTAATTAATAATTTACTTGATAAAGTTGATGTTTTGATTATCGGCGGAGGAATGGCATACACGTTTACAAACGCGCTTGGATATTCAGTTGGAACATCACTTTGCGAGAGTGACAAAACCGAGCTAGCGAAAGACATGATGGCCAAAGCAAAGGAAAAAGGCGTTAAATTGCTTTTGCCGCTTGATAATAAAGTTGGAAAAGAATATGACCCAAACACCGAAGCAAAAATTGTTGACGCTGATAAAATTCCGGATGGCTGGATGGGATTGGACATCGGCCCGAAAACAGCGAAACTGTTCTCAGAAGCACTTAAAGGTGCCGGCACGATAGTATGGAATGGCCCAATGGGTGTTTTCGAATTTGATGCATTCGCAAGCGGTACGTTAGCTGTGGCGGAAGCAATTGCGAAAAGCGGAGCGGCGTCTATAATCGGCGGCGGTGATTCAGCGGCTGCGATTTACAAATTGGGTTTTGCAGACAAAATGACGCACATTTCCACAGGCGGAGGAGCCTCTTTGAATTTGCTGGAAGGCAAACCGCTTCCGGCATTAGAATCAATAGACAATAAATAAAACTCACATCTCTTTGAATTAAAAATTCAAGGAGATTTTACTGTATTTGAAGAAGGATGTTTTAACAAAATGCAAAAGATAATAGCTGCAAACTGGAAAATGCACAAGTCCCCGAAAGAGGCAGGCTTATTCATATCGGAGCTGGGGGGATTAATTCAAAATCCAAGATGCAAAATAATTATTTGCATACCATTTATAGATGTATCAGTGGCTGTTTCTGCATCTGAGAAAGCGGATATAAAAATTGGTGCGCAAAATTGCCACTGGGAAGATTCCGGAGCGTTTACGGGTGAGATTTCTGCCGAGATGCTGAAAGATTCCGGTGTGGAGTACGTTATTATTGGCCACAGTGAGCGCAGGACGCTTTTCGGCGAAACAGATGAAATTATAAATAAAAAAGTGGTTAAGGCGTTAGACTGTAGGCTGAAAGTTATACTGTGTGTTGGGGAAACGCTGGAACAGCGTGAAAATGAAATCGAAAAACAAGTTGTGTCTGACCAGATTAAACAAGCACTTTCATCAGTTAAAATTGAAAATATTAAAAACATTATTGTTGCATATGAACCTGTTTGGGCTATTGGTACAGGAAAAAATGTGACTGCATTGCAAGCGGATGATATGTGCAAATTTATACGTGAACTGGTGGCGAATATGTATGGAATAGAACCGTCAAACCCGTTGAGTGTAATTTATGGTGGTTCAATGAATGAAAAAAACGCAAACGAACTTTTATCTCAAAAAAATGTTGATGGCGGATTAATTGGCGGAGCTTCTTTGATTGCCTTCAAATTTTCAAAAATTATTAAAATAGCAGGAAAAATCTCTTGATTAATTAATATTCGAAACTAAAACTACTGCATATGCGGCAATCCCTTCAGATTTCCCCGTATAACCAAGTCCTTCTTCCGTTGTGGCTTTAACACTTATTTGGTCCACCGAAATATCGCACACAAAGGATATGCTTTTACGCACTTTGGAAATATAATTACTTAATTTTGGCGCTTGGGCAATAACTGTACTGTCAATATTTTCAATTTTATAATTATTTTTAAGGAGCATTTTGCAAATTTTTTTTAATAACACTAAACTATCCGCATTTCTATATGTGTCATCACTATCCGGAAATAACTTCCCGATATCCCCTAAAGCAGTGGCACCAAGCAAAGCATCCATTATCGCATGCACTAAAACATCAGCATCTGAATGGCCCAACAATCCTAAATGATAATCAATCTTTACGCCGCCTAATACCAAGTCCCGTCCTTCAACTAATCTATGAACGTCGTATCCATGGCCTATTCTCATAATGTTAATCACCAACTTTAAAAATATTCGTCTGTATTCCTTCTAGTTTCTCAGCAAAAATTTTAAATAATTTTATCGCGTTAT
>CAYJIV010000099.1:0-2972 GCA_964370325.1 uncultured Eubacteriales bacterium | reverse complement strand
GTTTTGAACCTGCTTTTTAGCAAACGTTTAAGATGAAAATTTTATAAATTATTGATATTTTATGTATTTATGTTAAAATTAAAAATATATTTATGAAATTTGTCTCGTGAAACAGAAGGTGAAAATCATGGAAGAAAAAAATGACTTTAAAAAATTGCCCAATGAAGAATTAGAAGAGGTAGCCGGAGGAGGCATAAAAGAACAATTTCTTGCAGGCGCGTTGGGAATTTCAACGCTAATCGGCGGCGCTACCGGTGTTGCTGCAAAGGCAACAGATCACGTTAATACAAATATATCTACGAGTGAATCTAAAAACAACGAAAATTATAATGACGTTTTCGGAAACGGTAGTGAAAAATATTTGCAAGGAATCACTCCTGAAAATGTAAATCATAAACTAACAGAAATAATGCAGGAATATGAAGCATTAACCAATGGAAAAGTTTCAGATTTTCAACCAGACAAGACAGATGATAATCTCACAACATACACAAAATATCTAATCATAAAACGGCTTATTCATAACATAAACCGCAACAAAATCGTGCTCAACTGGTTAAAGGCTGAAACTAAAATTTTCACACCAAGACTACCATTAACTATTCGTAACTTATCCCAAAACATACACGGTGGGGCGATTCATCCCGGCATAACCGCATACCTTGGGGCCTCAGATTTTTCAATATGCTTTGATGCAAACAAAATTCTTGATACATGCAAAACAATTGCACATATCGTTGCTAGTGGCAAAATAGCCGTAACTCAAGTGGCCGAAGGCAAAAGTTTCCTTTTCAGTATTGTCGATCATGAATTTGCACACCTAACAGACTTTATAGAAAACATGACAAACAAAGACGCAAAATTTGTAACATTCACTTCACTAAACAGTGGAATCGCAAGATTACAATACAACTCAACATTGATAAAAAGCCGCCTTGAAAACATCTTGAAAGATCTAGGTTTATCAACTCTTCCAGAAGCCCCCAGTAAATATGCAGAAACTAATAACGCTGAATTTGTGGCCGAAAGCGGTTCGAATTCCAAAGCAACTATTTTTTCAGAAATAAAAAGCAAATTTGGCATAAATATGCGAACAAAAGAAAATTTTAATGACCTAAAAAAAATTGCCGGAAATAATAAAAACTCCAAAATCGCTAAAACAGCAAGAGAATTTTTGAAAAAACTACAAAATCCAAAACATGCATGGGGCCTGGCTTACAGAATTTTAGAAGCCGAAGAAAAAATTAGACTACCAAAAAATTAATATTAAAAATCACTTGTTGTTTTTAAACCTAAAATATACATCTTTCATTATAGTTGACGCTATCGGCCCGGCAGATTTTATTCCAAAATCACCATTTTCAACTACAACTACAAATGCGATCGGAAATTTTTTGTCATACGAAAACCCAACCATCCAGCCATGTGGAAGTTTATCTTCACCAGTTTCACCTGTACCAGTTTTAGCACACATCTTCATCCCGGGAAACATAAAATCACCATACTGGTTTTGCATTGTATAGCGCATTATTTCTTTTAGCTTGTCCGCGGTTTCAGCGTTAAATATTATCTTCTTTCCTACCAAGCCTACATTATTTGTAGCAGGGAATGCCGTGTCAGAAGATATTGACTTGATTTCATAAGGCATTACAGGCACTCCGCCATTTGCAATCGCACCCATAGTTATAAGCATATGCATTGGGTTAGCCAAATCTTTATACTGGCCAATCCCAGACCATGCCAAGTCTGCCTTTGAAGCCATTTCAACGTCGTATTGACTGACTGCAAGTGGCATTCCGTCAAATACGTATTGCTTATTAAAACCATATTCCTGCATTTTCTGCGTCATTTTTTCTTTGCCAAATTCAACTGCAATATCACCAAATGCGATATCACAGGATTTCGAAAATGCGTTTAACAAATTTATTTTCCCGTGACTGCTCATACACGTTACTTTTTCGCCATCATAAATTTTTGCTTTTTCACATTTAAAGGCTCGTGTTTCGGCACCCGAAATTAAATCCAAAGCTGCAGCGGTAGTAAAGATTTTGAGTATTGAACCCGGCGTAAATGAACACGAAAGTGCTCTGTTAAGGTATATGCCCTCATATTTATCCATCTTATCGCCTGAAATATCAGGCCGCTTTTTAACATCATATGTAGGCAAACTGACCATACAAATAACCTCACCGGTTAGGTAATTGTAAACCAGCGCGGCACCTTTTTTATCCCCAAACGCTTTCGAAGCCGTACTGCAAATTTTGCTGTCCAATGTCAGCACGATGTTTTGGCTCATGTTCACAATGTCAGGCGCACCAAAACCCGTAATCATGTTGTACCCAAAAAGCTCCGTGCTATAACGGCTTTGAATCGAACTTGAAATCAACACGGACCCGTCCCCAACGGCATGCAGCATGGCTTTACGAACACCTTCATCTTCATTATATATACGCTTACCATCCACAGTTTGTGCCAAAACCACACCGTTGACATCCATAATTTTACCGCCAGACATAGACCCTTCAGAAACATGCCTGTTAATTGAACTAAGCGCCCACTGCTTGGCATTCATTGCAAAATCATAGACAAAAAACCCTGCTCCCGCAAAGAAGCAGATTATTAAAAAATATAAAACAATTGACCTGGTTTTGATATTTTTCATTTTCGCACCTGTTGTGTTACATTTCTTTAAGCTTGTGCCATTTTTCTTTTATTCCGCCATTTGCAGTTTGAAACCCCTTTAAAGAATACTCCATATTAAGCTCTATAATAATCGGACCTTTTTCAGTTATAGCAACATCCCAGCCTGCGGAAGATAAACCACGAAACACTTTTTGAGCGTCTTTAACTAACTTCACAACTTCTTCCCAATAAGGCAGTTTATACCCTTCATATTTTATATGTGATACAGGGTGATGGAGCTCCGCTTTTTTATTAAAAGCAGAGTAGTCGCAACCATATTTTATTAATTT
>CAYJIV010000098.1:1681-3048 GCA_964370325.1 uncultured Eubacteriales bacterium | reverse complement strand
CAAACCCCATTTTCTTATATGCTGTGAGCATGGGAAGAGGCTTGAAATGTACGTTTGTGGAAATTCCTTGTGCAGCCATTTTTTCTATAAATTTATTTCTGTAATTTTCATCCTTCCCCAGCAAGCGCATCATATACAAATGGCAACTGGATTCATTATTATCGGTTAAATGCGGCAAGGCCCATATTTCTTTGTTTGCAAGACCCTCATCATACATCCTAACTATTTCCTTGCGGCGTTCGTGCAGTTGTTTGTACCTCTTCAACTGAGAAAGCCCCAAAACTGCCATAATATCCGCCATGTTGCATTTATATGCAGGGTAAATAATATCGTATTCCCAGCTGCCGGCTTTGGATTTCGCCAGAGCGTCTTTATTCTGCCCGTGCAACGAAAGAAGCATAAATTCTTTATAAATTTCATCATCTCTCACACCGTTAATAGGCAACCACGTTGCCGCGCCGCCCTCAGCAGTGGTAAGATTTTTCACAGCGTGAAATGAAAAACAGGAAAAATCCGCAGCCTGACCGGATACTTTGCCACTCCTGCTTGCACCGAAAGAATGTGCTGCATCTGCAATTACAATCACTCTGCCAATGCTTTCCTGAATTTTATTTTTCGGCTTGAACATTGACTTCTTACTGTTTACAACATCTATAATTTTATCGTAATCGCACATTACGCCGCCGATGTCCACAGGAATGATGGCTTTGGTTTTCTCCGTTATAGCATTTCCAAGTTTTTCATAATCCATCTCAAAAGTCGTGCCGTCTGTATCCACAAGCACGGGAGTCGCACCAACGTGGCATATCACACTGCAAGACGCTGAATAAGTGTACGCACTTGTAATTACCTCATCCCCCGGCCCGATGCCAAGAATACGAAGCGTCATTTCCATGCACGCCGTAGCAGAGTTCAAACACACTGCTCTGTTCGTTCCGCAATATTTAGCGATTTCCTGCTCAAACAATTTAGTTTTCGGGCCCGTGGTTATCCAACCGGAGCGCAAAACCTCGCTCACTGCCTGAATATCTTCTTCTGAAATATCCGGCGGAGAAAAGCTTATATTGTAACTCATTTCAATCACCTATTTCTTGATCACGGCAAAGACCGTCATCACCATGATTTTGATGTCAGACCAAAAACCGAAATTTTTTATATAATCCAGATTGTGCTTCATTTTAATTGGTAAAATCTCTTCAACGTAAGTCTTGTCAGGATTCACCGCATCTTTCAATAGTCGTTCTTCATCTTTGAATAAAATACTCGTCATGGACGTAACTCCTGCCGGCATCAAAAGCGTAGCCAGCATTTCATCCGTATAACACTTCACGTAATTTTCAACTTCCGGACGCACGCCTACGAATGAG
>CAYJIV010000098.1:0-1669 GCA_964370325.1 uncultured Eubacteriales bacterium | reverse complement strand
ATGTCTCCTTTTAAAATGTTGAATAGTTGCGGTATCTCATCTAATCGCAACTTTCTCAAAAATCTGCCGGATTTCGTTATTCTCGGGTCACCCTGTGCAGTAATAGCCGGCCCCAAATTCGGCGCGTCCTTTACCATTGTCCGAAATTTTAACATTTTGAAAATTTGTCCGTTTTTCGTGACTCTTTTTTGCCTGAATATAATTTCGCCATTTGAGTCTAGTTTTATAACTATACAAACAACCCCAAAAAACGGCGACAGCAAAACTATCATAAAAAGTGAAGCTACAATATCAAACACTCTCTTCGCAATTAAACCGGCTTTGCGCATTTTTAATATTTCATAGTATTTTTTGACTTCTTCATTTTGCATCTGAGCGGGCAGTTCGTTCCATTTTGCTAAAAGCATTAATCAATCACCTGCAAAAATTATACAACAGCATCTGTGCATTTTCAAACAGTGCCGAAAATATTTTTATATTTATCATAAAAATTTTTAAAATTTCCTTGCTCAAGAGCTTCGCGGATACGTTCCATAAAAGTATTGTAAAAGTACAGATTATGCATAACGCCAAGACGCATCCCAAGCATTTCTCCGGCTTTTATCAGATGCCTGATGTACGCTCTGGAATGATTTTGACACGTTGGGCAATCACATTGCTCATCCAATGGACGGCTGTCATTTTCGTACTTAGCATTTAAAATATTAACCGCTCCGTTCCACGTAAATACCTTCCCGTGACGAGCATTTCTACTAGGCATCACGCAATCAAAAAGATCCACGCCTCTTGCTACGGATTCCAATATGTTCAGCGGTGTGCCCACCCCCATGAGGTACCGTGGTTTATTATCCGGCATGTACGGCTCTATATTTTCAATCGTTTCATACATTTCTTCAGCCGTTTCCCCAACAGCTAGTCCACCGATCGCATAGCCGTTCAAATTTAGTTCACTTATTTTTTTCATGTGGTCAATTCTAATATCCGCATAGGTACTACCCTGATTAATCCCGAAAAGCATTTGTGCTTTATTAAGTGTACTTTCCTGCGAATTTAATTCGTCAAGCTTTTTCTTACACCTTTCAAGCCACCTAACAGTCCGCTCACAAGATTGTTTAGTATAACCATACTCAGCCGGATTTTCAATGCATTCATCAAATGCCATTGCAATGGTAGAGCCAAGGTTAGATTGAATTTGCATGCTTTCTTCCGGACCCATAAAAATTTTATGTCCGTCTATGTGAGACGAAAAATAAACGCCTTCTTCTTTTATATTTCTAAGTTTTGCAAGCGAAAACACCTGAAATCCACCGCTGTCCGTTAAAACTGGACCATTCCATGCGGTGAACTTTCGTATTCCCCCCTGATTTTTTACAATTTCATCTCCGGGACGCAAATGCAAATGGTAAGTGTTGCAAAGCTGAACCTGACATTTAAGGTTTTTCAAATCTATTGCAGAAAGGCCGCCTTTAATAGCCCCGCAAGTGGCCACATTCATAAATCCTGGAAGTTTTATAGTTCCATGCGGAGTCTTAAATTCGCCTAATCTTGCATTTAACTCTTTCGTTTTTAACGTATACAAATTAAAAAATCTCCTCTGTATTTTTATTTAAAAATAGTTTATCATAAACTCTGGCAAAAATAAAAAGTTGAAGAATGATAAACTAGGAGA
>CAYJIV010000097.1:0-3094 GCA_964370325.1 uncultured Eubacteriales bacterium | reverse complement strand
CATGAAAACTATATGGAAAGGCATCAATTGCTGTCAAAACTGCTGTCAAATTACAAATTATGGTAAAAATCGAGGTTGTTTAGTCAAAAATAAAAAACCCACAAACCGCATGGCTGTGAGTTTTCTTTTGTGGTGGGCCATCTAGGACTCGAACCTAGGACCGACCGGTTATGAGTTATTTGTGTGCTGTCAAACACAATGGAAAATAGCTCATAATTTAAGAGGATGCTACAAAAACAGCTGTCGAATAACAAACAGTTTTATATATTAAATATAGCAAAACTGAATTTCAAAATCAAGACCATTCCAAATAGTTTTTTATTTCCATCCGGGTTGCTGTCAAAACTGCTGTCAAAAAACTATATGGAAAATTTCGCACAATAGATATTTAATCTTTTATAAATTAAAATTTGTCGCTAAAAATTAGCGACTTTTTTGTTACCCAAAATTCAAAAGAAAGGAAATCAAAAATGACTTTAACAATAATAGCAATTATTTTTATAGCTGGAATCACAGTCTTTATAACATTAACTTTTGCGGCTTATCAAGAATGGCGAATAAAAATGTTTGAGAGACAAATACTCAGATGTTTCAAAACAATTCGCAGCGAATTTCAAAGATATAAAAAAGAAATAAATTTAGAAATTGAAAGGATGAAACAAAAATGCAAATAGGTTTTACGCTTTCAGGAAATCCAATGGGAAAAGAGCGTCCAAGAATGTACTACAAAAATGGAAGGACATACACTTATACGCCAGAAAAAACTAGAGCTTATGAAAATAATATTCGAACAAGCTATTTAAAAACGATAAGACATAAATTTCCCAAAGGTGTTCCGCTAGAAGTTAATATCATAGCTTTTTATCCTGTTCCTAAAAGAGTTAATCAGACGGTTAAAAAGGCAATGTTAAATGGCGATATACTCCCAACGATTAGACCAGATGGTGATAATATCATCAAAATTATTTTAGATGCTCTAAATAAAGTTGCATTCTATGATGATTCCCAGATTTGCAAAATCAATTTCACAAAAAGATATGGGTTAATTCCAAAAGTAGTTATAAAGCTAAACAAAGTTCAAAAAGAAAGGATTGAAGATGTTTGAATGTTTATGAAAAATTACAAAAATCAAACTTGAACTATTAGAGAGCAATATTAAAAAGTCAGGTGAAAATAAATTTGTAAATTTTAAATATTATGAACTATCAGATTTTCTCCCCTACATCATTAAGCTTTGCAGCGAACACAAAGTTTGTACAGTCTTTGATTTTGAAAAAGAAATAGCAGTTTTAAAGTTTATTGACAGCGAAGCAGAAAATTCATTTATTTCAGTATCTTCCCCACTCGAAAAGTTAGAAATCAGAGGTTCAAACGCGATCCAAGCACTAGGCGGAACGCAGACGTATATAAGACGGTATTTATATATGGCAATGTTTGATATTACCGAGAATGATACGTTTGATGCACTTTCAGGCAAAAAAGATGAGTCTGAAAAATATTTATGTGTTGATTGCAAATCAGAGTTTAAGCCATTTACCGATATGAAGAAAAATAAATGGTGCAGTGCAAAAGAAGCTTATGAGCAAGTCAAGAAAAAATATGGCAAAGCAATATGTAAAGAATGCCGTGAAAAACCAAAGGAGAATGATAAAAATGCTTAACAATGTAATTTTGATGGGAAGGATTACCCATGATTTGGAGATAAAGCACACGGAAAACAGCAAACCGTATTTGAAATTCCGAATAGCTGTTCAGCGTGATAAAGATCATAGCGATTTCTTTAACTGTGTGTCTTGGAACAATACGGCTGAGATAATTTATCAGTATTTTGGAAAAGGGCATTTAATCGCCCTTGAAGGCAACTTGCAAACGAACGAATTGGAAACTAAAGAAGATCAGAAACGGTGCGATGTGGAGGTTTGGATTAACAGGATTCATTTTATCGGTGAGAAAAAATATGATGACCAAACCCAAGAAGTTGCTGATTTTAGATCAGATGAAGATTTGCCATTTTGACAGGAGTTGAAAAATTTGAATTACATTTTATTGTGTGAAGGCTTTAACGATTGGTGCGAAAATAACCATTTATCAGCTTTGTCAAGATTATTATGGTTTGACTTAGTTCATCTGTTTAATAGACGGGGCTGGTGCGAATGGCTTCAAGTAAGCAACCAAAGGTTAATGGACGGATTGCAATTAACGAGAGAACAGACTTTTATCAGCACTCGTGACAAACTCATTGAAAAAGACTTGTTTCTTTATGAAAAAGGCAAGAAAAGAAGTCCTAGCAAGTACAAATTTAATACAGAATTGACTTTCATAAATGTTGCTGCGAACGGAGTGCAAAGCGTAGTACAACCAGTAGTAAAAAGCGTAGTAAATTCCGTAGTAGAAACCGTAGCCAGAAATAAACATAAACAAATACAAAAACAAAACTATATCGAAAGTAATAAATTACTTTCTCGGTCAAACAGTGATTCTTTATTTGAGAAATTTTGGAGTATTTATCCGAAAAAAGTGGCTAAACAAGCGGCAATTAAAGTATTTAGAAAAATTCCGAAAATCGAAGCAACGCTAGAAAAAATATTAGTGGGAGTAGAAATCTGGAAAGATTCTGAACAGTGTCAAAATCCGCAGTTTATCCCTAATCCGGCAACATTTTTGAATAACAGACGCTGGGAAGACGAAATCCCGAAAGGAGGCACTAACAATGGAGCTAGAAGGAGCGTTAACGCAGATCTTGAAAGCGAACCAAAAATCAATAAATACCCAAACCACACAGAGGTTGACTGGAGTATCTTTGACGGATGCGAAACCTGAAAAAATCAGTTTTTACAGCGACAAACCAATCGAAAATGAATATTGCAAAAAGTGCGGTGAAGTCAGTCGAAAATCTTTCTTTGTACCATTTATGAAACGCTACATATCACCATTTTTGGCTTGTAAATGCAGAAGAAGCGCAGACGAAAATTATAAACTTGAGCTTGAAAACCGTGAAAAGCTAGAGAAAATCAAGCGTTTACAGAGTATGTCATTGCTCGGAACGCATTATAAAAATGTTGGATTTGAAACTACTAGAACTGGCGAGAATGCG
>CAYJIV010000096.1:0-3166 GCA_964370325.1 uncultured Eubacteriales bacterium | reverse complement strand
GTAGCTGCAGGAAACGAAGGTTTTGCAGGCCATCATTTTGAAGGGCAGTTAGACAATAACCAGACTATAAATGTAGATGTTTCAATTTCAAATAACTTAAATTCAATGTATATTACTGCATGGAAAAATTTTGCTGATATTTTTACATTTGAATTAATTGCGCCAACAGGCAAATCAACAGGTATAATTAATTCTTTTAATAGATTTACAAAATTAAACATTGAAAATACTATTGTCAATATATATTATGGTCAACCCACTCATTATAATGAAGACCAAGAAATATTTTTTCAATTTAATAGCAAAAATCATGAAATTTTACAAGGTATCTGGACAATAAAAATAAATGGATTACAAGTTGTAGATGGAAGAATTAATATGTGGCTTCCTACAATTGAAGAAGTATCGGTTAATACAGCATTCACTACACCTAGCACTAACATAACTTTAACTTTACCATCTACCTCTAAAAATGTAATATCAGTTGGAGGTTATAATGCTGAAATAAACAGTTTAGCCGATTTTTCTGGTAGAGGATTTACACGTAAAAACGTGTATGTTAAACCTGATTTAGTAGCACCTGCAGTAAATATTTTGTCGACAAAAACAAGTGGTGGATACGACTCTTTTACCGGTACCAGTTTTGCAACACCTTTTGTTACGGGGTCAGCGGCATTAATGATGGAGTGGGGAGTCGTTAAAAAAAATGATCCTTTTTTATATGGACAACGTATAAAAGTATTCCTAATAAAAGGAGCGAAAAGATACCAAAGAATAAGTTACCCTAATAACACATGGGGATATGGAACACTTTGCTTGACCGATACAATGAATTATTTAGCAGAAAATATTAAATAGTCTTAATTTAATATGCCATAAACATAATTTGCTAGTTCTTCCCCTGCTGAATTTACTAATAATCCTTACTAATTATAATGTTTTGAAGTGATTCAACTAAATTGACCTATTTCTCTGTTAAAATGGGGATTGCATTTTTCATGTTGCTTTGTTATAATGTAACAATTAGTTGAAATTTACAAATAAATGGGTGAAAAGATGGATTTTACAGAGGTTAAAAAGGCTTTTCTAGCAGGTTGTGCAATTATAGCTATTGGGATTGCCAGTGCTATATTAATATCAGTAAATAATAAATTATTTGATATATGGACGCTTACGACAGCCTTTAAAACAGAGCTTGTTGATAAAGGCCGATCCGGTCTGTCGCTTTTCTTTTTTGGACTCAAAAAATAAAGCAACTAAAGTTGTTTTTATGCTGTTAAATCCTAATAATTTGCAAAAGCACTATATATATATTAGCGTTTTGATTGAACGTATAAAATTAATGATTTTAAAATGAAACAGTGCACGGAATTCTGCGAATTTTTATAAATTAAACTTATCAAAGTAGTATATTGAGTAATATTAATGTATATGCCGGTGTGGCGGAATGGCAGACGCGACGGACTCAAAATCCGTTTCTTGCAAGGGAGTGTGGGTTCAAGTCCCACCACCGGTACCATCGTGCAATCGCACATTGATACAACGCTGAATACCGCAGTATTGCGGTGTTTTTGCTTTTAGGGGTCTTTGCAAAATCTTCAAAATCCTATAATTTTTAGAAATCTTGGGTGCAAAACCGTTAAAAGAGAACCAAAGAATTAAAACCGTCAAAAGATGCACACGAAACCGTCAAAAGATCTGGTGCATTTTCCTTTGCAAAAGGCTCTGTTGAGCCATTGTGGTTTTTCGGTCATAAAAAAACAGGCCTACCAATGAAGGTAAGCCCTAGATAAAAATTTATTGTTCATCTGTAGCCACTCTTGTATAAGCAGCAATTATTTTTTTATTTTTAGGTTTTTCCGAAGATACTGATTTTACCATTAACTTAATTATTTTCTCAAAATCCACATTCCACATATCTTCAAAACGAAGTTTTACAGGCGGCTTGAGTTTTCGCAATTTTTGAATGAATTTATAAAGCTTGGTAGTGTCTCTGTAAAGTTGCGCCATATTTTGAGTAACAATCAAATCAATTTTTCCAGCTTTGCAATCATTAAGCAGTCGTTCCAATCCTGGACGTGATTCTTTGTTTGCACTACCAAAATCAATATATATCCCTACAAATTCCATAGTTTCAGAATTATTTTTAATAACATCTTCAAAACTTTTCTCTCTTGATATTAAAGCGGATTTCCCTTCCTCATCGTTATTTTTAATTCTGCAATAAAATGCAACACGGTCTTTTCTACACATAATTTTTTCTCCTTTTAAATTTTAATTTCTGCACTATTTTTGAATATTACAACAGCTGTACCATCAGCATTTACCGTTATATTTCTAATAAGCGAAAACCAAAGTTCCTCATCGAACTCATCAAGAAAAGTTTCGGTTTTATCTATCTTTTTCAAAAATGCTTCAACTTGGCATAACTTCACATTAAGCATAAAAATCTTGACAAATATATAAATCTTGTTGGAATTCCTACATATTTCCGAATTCAATCAAATGATTTCGCACTAAAAAAACATTTTGTCGTATATTCTTTGAAAATAAAATTCTGTGTCGAGGTGTAGTTTCTGTTTGTTATATGCACTCTTACAAAAATTTAGAGTATTTCATTCATGTGTTTGAACTTTTTTGCTCAGAGATAAGTGGTAGTCTATGATGAATGAAAACTACACAATTTTTATATTTGGAGCACCAGGCGCAGGCAAAGGTGTAAGTGCTCAAATTTTAAAAGAAAAATATAATTTTAAACATCTATCTATGGGTGAATGCTTAAGGCAAAAGATTTTTTCACATGACGCTGAAATGATAAGTTATAAAAACTTAATTGATAATGGTCAAGGCTTAGTTCCTTGCAAAGTAGTTAACAAAATTTATTCTGATTTTACGGATCTGTACCATAAGTATAATCGAATTATTGATGGCTATCCCAGAACAATTGAACAGCTAGAATTTTTAGAAAAATATCATAAAGAAAGGAAAAATAATGATAATGTACTTTTTGTTTTCTTCGAAGCAGATACTGAATTGCTAGTAAGAAGGTTGCTTTCAAGGGAAACATGTACCCAGTGTCTACATGATTATATTTTTGAAGCAGTTAACAACCCAGGCATTTGCAATTTATGCAACGGGAAACTTATAAGAGGGCAACTGACAATGA
>CAYJIV010000095.1:0-3173 GCA_964370325.1 uncultured Eubacteriales bacterium | reverse complement strand
GTAGCTCAGTTTGGTAGAGTGCCTGGTTTGGGACCAGGATGCCGCAGGTTCAAGTCCTGTCACCTCGACCAAAATTAAAGCCCATAATCATGAGTATTACAGGCTTTTTCTATCAGTTTTTATAAATCTTTTTCGACACTATTTATAAACGCTTCTATTCGTGCAACACTATCTTGTTTCACCCACTCACTCACATGGCTATATAACTCACCGTATGATGTCCGAGCTTTTCTTGAACTGTTTTTACATCATCACCAGATTGTAGCGCGGTTACTGCATAGGTATACCGCAAATCGTGGAACCTTGCTTTCGGTATACCTATTCTAGCGACTAACCTTTTATAGTTTTTGTAAACTGTTGATATAGATAAATTATTACCGAGTGAATTTGTAAATACAAGTCCGCTGTTTTCCACATTGTCTCCACCATAAATCGACATTATATTTGTTTCTTTCGCTATATCCAATTATTACTGAAGGAGCAAGCCCACATAAGACCCAAGACCTTTCCTTGACGTAATCCACAAAACGCTGTAACTCGATAAATTGCTTCCCATTTATAACCTTGAATAGTCTTTAGAAAATCAAATATTTGTTTATTATTGAGCGGCTTTGCTTTTTTTCTTAATACACGTTAGTTTGACTGCATCTGAAAGCTTGAATGAAACATAAGTAACCTATTTCCACAACTTTGTGCAACGTATGGTTAAATACAGCACTGCTTCTTCGGGTTCATACTCTGTCCCCTTTTTGTCTGTTCCTACTACAAACCACTCAGCTGGTGTTCCTGTGACAATTGTTTGTTCAGAACTACTAAAATCTGGAAAACAACTTACATCACTTGGCAAGTTGCCAAATATTATTTTTGCAGTTTCATTGCCTTCTTCGGTTCCTAAACTGTTTAAATCCTTTTTAGTTGCAAAAATCATCTTTGGAATCTCAATTTCCACTACCAGTCATGAAACCGGATCGATTTTCTCGATATTTTCTTAGCCATTCGCGCACTGTTGTTTCATGTACTCCTGTTTTCTTTGAAACTTCTGACACTGTAATTCTTTTTAGCAATATTTTTTTCAATATATGCTAGTTTTTCTTCTCACAATATTATTATTGGTTTTTCTAGACATTTTCAACATCTACTAGAATTATATTTTATCATATAACCCTCGATGTTCTTTTTGTCCGTTTTACTATACAATATCATCTTTACACGAAAGATGCACGAAAATAGCTTGTTTTTTGAGATTTTTAAATAAAATATAATTATGCAATTAAACTTGACAAAAATAATTTTTTATTTATAATAATATATAAAATAACAACAAAAAAGTGTGGGGCTGAATGATATTGTTAAAAATTAAAAAACATAACAGATCAATTGTTTCCATAATATTAATTTTACTTTTATTTAATATTGGTGTACATTTTGATGTAAGCAGCTTGCCTGTCGCAGTTAATGGTAGTACCGCAGTGCAGCAGCGATTGATATCTATTGACTTAAATGCGCCTTTAAGTTCTAGCAATACGTTTTTTTATTTCAAATAAAAATTATTGGTATAGATTGCCTTCTCAAAATACTACTACTCTTTCAATCACAGAAGATATTTCAACAGTTTACGGCAATAACGAAAGATGGACTTTAGTACCGACAAGCATTTTCAATGGTTATGACGAGCATTATTACATTCGGAATTTTTTGACATCACCATATTTGCATTATAATAATGGAACTGTATGCTTACATGTTAAAATTTTTGATGCTGTACCTAACCCTAATGAAGAAATTGTCGATCCCTGTGCTTTTAGTATTCAAAGCGGAAGCGAATCGATTTTTATCTATAAACTCTTTCACGGGCGAAGTCATTGATAGACCTATTGGAAATAATTTAATTGTTTTATGAAGTAAATAATGACAAATCATAAGAAAGGATGAGACTATGAAATCTAGAGCATTAAAAATATTCAGAAATATAACAATGTTATCCCTGATTGTGATTATAGCTAATGTTATTTACATTTTAACAAATAATGTGTTTTCAAGTGAAACATCCGTTTCTTTACCAAACGCTACAAATGGTAACATACCCGGAAACAGTTATATGGAACCTCTTACACTCGCAGAAGCTTTGGCCCTTGGAACAGACGGATTTTATGTTAACAACAAAAATTCATGGGGCAGATTAACATTGAGCAATGCAACTACGATAACAATAACGCCTGAATTGACTGCAAATTATGCAGACAATCAGAAATGGATTTTAACTTACAATTCCGGCAACGGGTATTATTATTTAAGAAATAAACAGTATAATACTTCATATCTGGCTTATGAATATCAGTTTTTTCAGGGCGGATACGTCATGACAACATCTTCTAACGCTAATGGTGACTCGGAGTGGGCAGTGTCGCAAATTGGTGCTAACAATAAAGAATTTCGTTTAAGAGGACCTCGTAAAAACGAAACCTCAAGTATATACAGAACATATTTGAATCAAAATGGTAGTTCGGTAAATATTGCATACGTTGGAACTAACAGCGACAGTATTGGTTGGATATTTACTAAAATGGTTAATGTACCGGCCATCACAACCGCTGTGAAGATATTTAACGGTCAAGATGACGTAACTCAAATGTCTATCGATGCCCCTGCAACATTAACTGCTAAAATCTATAATACAACAACATTAACGGAAATAAACGAAGCATATGTGTTTTCTGTTATGCCCGGAAGTGAAGATATTTTATCTATAAACACATTCACGGGCGCAGTCACCGGCATTTCGATTGGCGAAGGTATTATAAAAGTTCAATCTGCTTCCGGTGCAACAGCTTATGTCAGTGTTATAATAGAGCCAGATGACATACCCTATGATCCCACTGCTGCAGTAGCTTTGAAAACAGGGCAACGTTCAAACCCAAATGATGAAGATGATCTTTATACCTATGACATTCAATTGGATGGTAGTGCTGCTCAGATTACGGACGGCGTTGTGGTTGATAACATTAAAGAATACGTGCCGGTTTTAAATGCTTCTACTATTTTGGCAAATATAGGTCAAGCAGGATTAACCACCAACCAAAAAATTTTAGATTGGGTTATTGGCAACGTATCATCTTCAAGCACTCACGCAACACTTAATTATAAAGTAAGAGTTAATCCATATATTTTAGAGC
>CAYJIV010000094.1:0-3183 GCA_964370325.1 uncultured Eubacteriales bacterium | reverse complement strand
CAATCGGGCGGTGTTATGCGTGTACTCGTTGAAGGCAAGTGCCGTGCCAAAACTACTCGATATACAGAAGACAAAAATTACATAAAGGCCGATGTGTTGGCATGCGAAGAAATTCCATGTGAAAAAACACCTGAAAACACTGCGCTTGTTCGTAAAGCGCAAAAGCTTTTTATGGAACATTTAAATTTGTCCGCAAAAATACCCAATGACTTAATAGTAAATTTCAGTTCCATAGTTGATGCGGGCAAACTGGCGGATCATATCTCTTCAAATATATTTTTGGATTTTGAAGATAAACAGGAAATTTTGGAAGAGCTGGATACTGCTAAAAGGTTAGAAAAAGTGATAATATACCTCTCAAGAGAGAACGATATTTTAGACTGCGAAAACGAGATTGGGCTTAAGATTAAAGATGAAATAGATAAAAATCAACGGGAGTACTTTTTGCGTGAACAAATAAAAGTAATCTCTCAGGAGCTTGGTGATGATTCTGACCCTGTATCCGAAGCAGAGGAATACAAGCAAAAGCTGAAAAAATTAAAATTATCTGAAGATATTTTTAAAAAGTTAGAAAAAGAGTGCGAAAGCCTTTCAAAAGCGCCGCCGGGGTCAAGTGAAGCAAATGTTGTTAGAAGTTACCTGGATACTTGTATTTCTTTGCCTTGGAATAAAGTTACAAAAGACAAAATTGACATAAAAAAAGCTCAAAAAATTTTGAACGATGATCATTTCGGTCTTGAAGATGTCAAAGATAGAATTACAGAATTGCTTGCTGTTCGGAAGTTGGCACCTGATATTAAAGGGCAAATAATTTGTTTGTCGGGTCCGCCGGGGGTGGGCAAAACATCTGTTGCAAAATCACTTGCCAGAGCTATGAGCCGAAAATATGTTAGAGTTTCCCTTGGTGGTGTGAATGATGAATCTGAAATTCGCGGTCACCGCAGAACGTACATAGGTTCTATGCCGGGTCGAATTATAGCAGCAGTAAAGCAATCCGGAGTGAAAAATCCGCTGATACTTTTGGACGAAATAGATAAACTCTCAAAAGATTATCATGGAGATCCTGCCGCAGCGCTTTTGGAGGTTCTGGACCCGGAGCAAAACAAGGGATTTCACGACCATTATATAGATGTGCCTTTTGATTTGAGCGAAGTTTTATTTATTACAACTGCAAATGATAAATATCAAATTCCGCGTCCGCTATACGATAGGATGGAAATTATTGAGCTTTATAGCTATACTCATGAAGAAAAGTTTGATATCGCAAAAGGCTATTTGATTCCTAAACAGCTTAAAAGGCATGGTTTGAATAAAAGAACTTTTTCAATAGATGACAGTGTTATCAGAAATTTGATTGATAGCTACACGAAAGAGGCCGGAGTTCGTGAACTAGAGCGCAGAATCGCTGCTTTGATGCGCAAAGCTACTAAAATTATTGTGTCAGGAAATAGCAAATCGGTATATGTGAATGAAAGTTTATTAAAAGATATGCTTGGACCGGAAAAATATAAGAAAAACAAAATCGAAAAAACAAATTCGATTGGCTTGGTTAAGGGACTTGCTTGGACGCCTGTCGGTGGCGAAACCATGCCAATTGAAGTGGTTATTATGAAGGGCAAGGGTAAGGTTCAGGTGACGGGCTCGCTTGGTGATGTGATGAAGGAATCCGCGCAGATTGCGGTAAGTTATATCCGTAGCAACTCGAATCAATTGGGGATTAGTGAAGATTTTTACAAAAAATTTGATATTCATATACATGCGCCTGAAGGTGCTGTCCCGAAAGACGGGCCTTCCGCGGGAGTTACAATGACTACCGCGCTTGTGTCTGCGTTGAGTAAAATACCTGTTAATCCGGACGTTGCAATGACGGGTGAAGTCACATTAAAGGGCAGAGTATTGCCAATTGGAGGACTGAAAGAAAAAACTATGGCAGCATATCGTGACGGCATAAAAACTGTTATAATTCCGTCCGAGAATGAAAGCGATTTGCAAAAAGTTGACAATATAGTTAAAAAATCAATTAATTTTGTTATGGCGGACGATTTAGATACAGTTTTGGAGCACGCTTTGCAAAAAAAATCCAAGAAAAAAACACAAGTAGGCGGTAAAAATAAAGAGAGCGTTGGAAACTATATTAATAATACAGCGAATTCGGTTACGTTGCCGAATGTGCTGCATTAAATTTATTTGATTTTAAAAATGGTGAACGATGATAAATTTTAATAATGTGGAGTTTGAAAAATCAATCGGAAGTTTGAGTCAAATAAAAAATGAAAGTTTGCCTGAAATTGTGTTTTCAGGTAAGTCAAATGTCGGGAAGTCTTCTCTTATAAACAAGTTGCTGAACTGTAAAAGTTTGGCTAGAGTCAGCTCAAGACCGGGGAAAACTATCACGATTAACTATTACAAACTGAATGATTTGCGGTTTGTGGACTTGCCGGGGTATGGTTACGCGCAGACTTCATTTGCTGAAAAAAAGCGTTGGTCTGAGCTTGTAGACGGTTACTTTAATTCGGAAAGAAATATAATTTTAGTGGTTCAGATAATAGACATGCGCCACCCGCCTTCTCAACTTGATTTCCAGATGCTTGATTTTTTGTATCAAAAAAAGTTACCGTTTGTGATTGTGGCGTCAAAGAGTGATAAACTCAACAAAACTGAAACCGGGCGAAGAAATCAGGATATGGAAACTGAGCTTGAGAAATATGAAAATGTGTGCAGAATAGCGTTTTCGTCTACAACCGGCGAAGGCTTGGACGAGTTGAAAAATATTATTAATGCCTCAGTTAAATAGGGAGAAGTTTTATGAAGAATAACAAGCTGGTAGTTTTGTCTGGCTCAACAAGGTTTTGGAATAAAATACAGGAAACGTATGAAAAACTAGAGTTAGAAGGCTATGCGGTAATCGGAATAACTCCTCACATTATGGAAAGAGACTATACACACGAGGAAGAAGATTTATTGGATGAGCTGCATTTGATGAAAATCGACAAAGCAGATGGCATTTTTGTAATCAATGTTAACGGATACATAGGATACAGCACAGGCAAAGAAATAGAATATGCAAAATCTAAAAATAAAGAAATAATGTATTTGGAAAATTAATTTTAAAAATGCAAACACACTTGCGCTAAAGGAACGGGAACGATACAACCCATTTAATTAGGACATATGTTATAATAG
>CAYJIV010000093.1:0-3186 GCA_964370325.1 uncultured Eubacteriales bacterium | reverse complement strand
TTATTACTGAAATTGGCGGTACAACAGGAGATATTGAAAGTCAGCCGTTTTTGGAAGCTATTAGGCAGATTTGCTTGGAAGTCGGCAAAGAAAACTGTATGTTTATTCATGTGACTTTAGTGCCGTATATTTCGAGTTCAGGTGAGTATAAATCTAAACCAACTCAACATTCTGTTAAGGAATTGCGCTCACTGGGTATTAACCCTGATGTTATTGTTACGCGGTGCGATGAGCCTTTGGGAGACGACATGCGTGCAAAAATATCACTTTTTTGCAATATCAAGCCGGATTGCGTGATTGAAAATATTACAGTGCAGTCCTTGTATCATGTGCCTTTAATGCTTGAAAAAAGCAATTTCTCAGATATTGTTTGCAGAGAATTATCGTTAAACTGTCCGCCTTGTGAGCTTTCAGACTGGAATAAAATGCTCGACAGGATTGACAATCGAAGTAAAAAGGTGAAAATTGCGATAGTAGGAAAATATGTAAGACTCCATGATGCGTATCTTTCTGTTGCAGAAGCCTTGAACCATGCGGGTTTTGAAACCGGATGCAATGTGGAAATCAAATGGGTGGATTCCGAACTTGTTACTGAATATACGGTAAAAGAGCTTTTGTCTGATTGTCAGGGGATACTTGTACCTGGTGGGTTCGGCGGTAGGGGCATAGATGGGAAATTAACAGCTGCCAAGTTTGCGAGAGAAAATAATGTGCCGTATTTGGGCATATGCTTGGGAATGCAGGTGGCAGTTATTGAGTTTGCGCGCAATGTTTTGGGGATTCAAGATGCGAATTCAAGCGAGTTTGAACCTGCGGGCAAAAATTCTGTTATTGACCTCATGATTGATCAACATGAAGTGGATCAAAAAGGCGGTACGATGCGACTTGGAGCATACCCATGCAAAATAACGGAAGGTTCAATTATGTACAAAGCTTATGCTAAACTTGAAATCTCAGAGCGGCACCGCCACAGATACGAGTTTAACAATGATTACAGGGAACAATTTGAAAAAAACGGGATGCATATAACCGGTGTTTCGCCAAATGGTATGCTTGTTGAAGCGGTTGAGATTCCTAAAAACAAATTTTTTGTTGGTGTGCAGTATCACCCAGAATTCAAGAGTAGACCAAATTATGCGCATCCGTTATTTAAAAGATTTGTATTCTCTGCACTCAATTGATTTTTTACGAAAGGGTGAAATTTATTGAAGCTTAACGGCAATTTTCAGAACCTTAAAAACAATTATTTGTTTTTGGAAATTCGAAAAAAAGTTGAGGCATATCAAAATAAAAATCTTGATGCACCAATAATCCGGCTAGGTGTTGGGGATGTTACACTTCCGCTTTGTTCGGTTGTTACGCATGCTATGCATGAAGCCGTTGAAGAAATGGCAGAGGGAAGAACATTCAAAGGGTATGGTCCTGTTGAAGGGTACAAGTTTTTAAGAGAAGCAGTGTCTCAGCGCTATGAGGGTTTAGGTGTGAAAATCAGTGAAGATGAAATTTACATTTCCAGTGGATCAAAAGATGACGTAAGCAATATTTTAGATTTATTTTCGGCGGATAACGCTGTTTTGATTCCGGACCCTGTTTATCCGGTTTATATGGATGCAAACATCCTTGGCGGACGGCGAATTGAATTTGTTGATGCAGTTGAAGAAAATAATTTTCTGCCGTTGCCAAACAAAAGTATAAGAGCTGATATAATATTTTTGTGTTCTCCAAATAATCCTACGGGAGGCACATACAATAAAGAGCAGCTGAAGCTTTGGGTAGACTACGCTTTCGAAAATGATGCGGTAATTTTGTTTGATGCTGCTTATGAAGCATTTATAGCTGACGAAAATTTGCCGCACAGTATTTTTGAAATTGAAGGTGCGAAAGAGTGTGCGGTTGAATTTTGTTCGTTTTCAAAAAGTGCCGGATTTACAGGTGTCAGGTGCGCTTATGCAGTTATTCCAAAAGAACTAAAAAAAGATGGTGTGAGCTTAAGTGAGCTTTGGCTCAAAAGACAATCGATTAAGTTTAATGGTGTTTCGTACGTCACGCAAAAAGGTGCAGCAGCTGCACTTTCAAAAGAAGGTCAGGTTCAGACGAAAGAATTAGTTGCGTATTACCAGAGAAATGCCAAAATTTTAGCTAATGCGATGAAAACGCTGGGTGTTTGGTTTACGGGCGGAGAAAATTCTCCGTACGTATGGTTTAAATGTCCCGGTAAAATGACGTCATGGGAATTTTTTTATTATTTATTAGAAAGCGTAAATATTGTAGGCACACCGGGTTCGGGGTTTGGAAAAAATGGAGAAGATTTCTTTAGGCTTTCAGCTTTTGGGGATTATCAAAACATACTAGAAGCGGTCAATAGATTGAAATCAACTGAATTATAAAAATCAGGAGGAAAAAATAATGGCATTTGATAAAAACAAGGCACTCGAAACAGCACTTGGGCAAATTGAAAAACAATTCGGCAAAGGCGCAGTTATGAAACTCGGTAAAAACGATGCTATGCAAGTAGATGCAATTCCCACGGGCTCATTATCTTTGGACATTGCATTGGGAATTAGTGGACTTCCAAGAGGAAGAATTATTGAAATTTACGGGCCGGAGTCATCAGGAAAAACTACGGTGGCACTTCACTGTGTTGCGGAAGGACAAAAAAACGGAGGAAACGCAGCATTTATAGATGTTGAGCATGCTTTGGATCCGGTTTATGCTGCAGCACTCGGAGTGGATGTTGATTCACTTTTGGTTTCGCAGCCGGACACAGGTGAACAAGCACTCGAAATCACGGAATCCCTTGTGCGTTCGGGAGCAATTGATGTTATAGTTGTGGACTCTGTTGCTGCACTCGTGCCAAGAGCTGAAATTGAGGGTGAAATGGGCGATTCGCACGTTGGATTGCAGGCGAGATTGATGTCTCAGGCATTGAGAAAACTTGCCGGAGCAATTTCTAAATCTAATTGTGTTGCGATATTTATTAATCAGCTGAGAGAAAAAGTCGGCGTTGTTTATGGTAATCCGGAAGTTACTCCCGGTGGCCGTGCGCTTAAATTTTACTCATCCGTTAGGATTGATATTAGAAGAGTTGAAACGCTCAAAGCAAATGGCGAAATGATAGGTTCCAGAACGCGCGCCAAAGTCGTTAAAAATAAAATTGCACCGCCATTCAGAGAAGCTGAGTTTGAT
>CAYJIV010000092.1:2575-3256 GCA_964370325.1 uncultured Eubacteriales bacterium | reverse complement strand
TTAAGCACTCCAAGCATGAGTGGAAAAAGCGTTAACGAGCAAAGCGCAATGCAGGTTACAGCGGTTTATGCTTGCGTTAGAGTAATTTCGGAAACTATAGCCAGCTTGCCACTTCAAATTTTTAAACATACTGACAGCGGTAAAGAAAAAGCTAACAAACACGTACTTTACAGGCTTTTGCATGATGAACCAAATCCCGAAATGACTAGTTTTGTGCTAAGAGAGACACTTATGAGTCATCTTTTACTTTTTGGAAATGCTTATGCTCAGATACTGCGAAACGGAAAAGGTGAAGTTACAGCTCTTTATCCACTTATGCCAAATCAGATGTCAGTGAGTCGTGCTTCAAATGGCCAGGTATATTACACTTACACCAAAATGTCTGATGATGGCTTTAAAGGAAAAAACTCTCAAAGTGGAAATCAGTATTATTTGAAACCATCCGAAATTCTGCATATTCCAGGCCTTGGCTATAACGGGCTCATTGGATATAGTCCAATAACAATGGCTCAAAATGCAATAGGTACAGCTATGTCGTGTGAAGAATACGGTGCGAAGTTTTTTGCTAATGGAGCAAGACCGGGAGGAATTTTATCGCATCCAGGAGTCATTAAAAATCCTGATAAAATCAGAGAAAGCTGGAACAGTCTCTTTCGCGGAAGTAGCAACTCGCATCAAGTA
>CAYJIV010000092.1:0-2565 GCA_964370325.1 uncultured Eubacteriales bacterium | reverse complement strand
CAGCAAGTAGCGATTTTAGAAGAAAATATGCAGTACCACTCAATAGGCATAAGTCCCAATGAAGCCCAGTTCCTCGAAACAAGAAAATTTCAAATAACAGAAATTGCTAGGATTTTCAGAGTACCTTTGCACATGGTTGGGGACTTAGAACGTGCAACTTTTTCAAATATAGAAAACCAAAGTCTTGAATTTGTTAAATACACAATAGACCCATGGGTTGTGCGTTGGGAGCAGTCAATTCAAAAATCACTTTTTAGTGAAAGAGAAAAATCTGAGTATTTTGTTAAGTTCAATGTTGATGGGCTTTTAAGAGGTGACTACGAAAGTCGTATGAAAGGCTATGCTACAGGAATTCAAAATGGTTTCTTGTCGCCAAATGATGTTAGAAATCTTGAAAATTTAAATCTTATTCCTGAAGAAATAGGTTCACAGTTATATATCAACGGAAATATGCTCCCACTCAGTCGCGCGGGAGCTTTCGCGGACAAAGGAGGTGAAAATAATGGTCAAAAAAATTAATCATTTTTGGAATTTTTCAGAAGAAAGCGAAACTGAAAGAATACTTAGGATTGATGGCGTTATAGCTGAAGAATCGTGGCTTGAGGATGACATTACTCCAAAGCAATTTAAAGCTGATTTAGAATCAGAAAGTAGTGACATCACAGTTTGGCTTAACTCACCAGGAGGATGCGTGTTTGCGGCCTCGCAAATCTATAATATGTTCAAAGATTATGCGAGGAAAGTTACTATAAAAGTAGATGGGATCGCAGCTTCAGCAGCTTCTGTAATAGCGATGGCTGGTGATGAAATATTAATGTCTCCTGTTTCACTTTTAATGTTGCATGATCCTTCTACAATTGCAATCGGAAACTCTGAAGAAATGCAAAAAGCTATCTCGATGCTAAGCGAAATCAAAGAAGCTATTATAAATGCCTATCAAGAAAAATCAGGACTTTCAAGAAAGAAGATCGCTGATATGATGAGTGCTGAGACTTGGATTAATGCGAAAAAAGCAGTAGAGTTGGGGCTTGCAGATAAAATTCTTTTTGAAGATGAAAACAAAGAGAATACATCTGAAAGCCTGATTTTTAGCCGAATGGCAGTCACAAACAAAGTTTTAGAAAAACTAAAACCAAAAAAATCAAACCCGGAAAGTCCGGTACAAAATATCAAGCCGCTATATCAGCGGTTAAATTTATTAAAAAGAGGTTAATATTATGAACACAGTACTTGATTTGCGCGAGAGGCGCACGAAATTATGGGACAACGCAAAGGATTTTTTAGACAGCAAAAGAGGTAAGGACGGCCTTATTTCCGAGGATGACAGCAAAGTTTATGACCAGATGGAAAAAGATGTTGTAAATCTAGGAAAGGAAATCGACAGGCTTGAAAAACAGTCATCGCTTGATTTGGAGCTCAGTAAAACCATAGGTTCACCTATTTTAGAAAATCCCAAATGTGGTAAAATTAAAACAGGTAGAGCCAGCAATGAACATCATACCGACTTTTTCAATATTCTTCGTGGAAAACCTCAGGTTTATAACGTAATGCAAACTGCCGTGGATGCTGACGGAGGATATTTAGTTCCAACAGAATTTGAAAAGCAAATAGTGATGGGACTTGAGGAAAACAATATAATTAGAGGCATCGCAAAAACAATCACAACTTCTGCCGAGCGTAAAATACCAATCGCCGCAACTCACATCACAGTGAGGCCAAATGGACACCTGAAAATGGAGCATACACCGAATCCACTCCAACCTTCGCACAGAAAACCATTGATGCTTACAAACTTACTGATCTTATAAAAGTTTCTACTGAATTACTGCAGGACAGTATGTTTAATCTTGAAAGCTACATCGCAAACGAATTTGCGAGAGCTTTTGGAATAGCTGAAGAACAAGCTTTTTGCGTAGGTACAGGAACAGGTCAACCAAGTGGAATATTTACTGACAATGGCGGTGAAGTTGGCGTAACACTCAGTAGTCCAACAAATATAGTTTGCGATAATTTGATTGATTTGGTTCATGCACTCAAATCGCCATATCGCAGAAACGCTGTATTTTTGATGAATGATGCTACAATTTCAATTATCAGAAAATTAAAAGATGGAAACGGAGCATACTTGTGGCAACCTTCACTTCAAGCAGGGCAGCCTGACAGACTTCTCGGTTATCCGCTTTATACATCACCTTATGTTCCATCTGTTGCTGCAGGCGCACTTCCTGTTGCATTCGGTGACTTTTCAAATTTTTGGATCGCCGATAGAATGGGCAGAACTGTACAAAGACTCAATGAGCTATATGCTGGAAATGGTCAGGTTGGATTTATCGCAACTCAAAGAGTAGATGCAAAAGTCATACTTCCAGAAGGCATTAAACTCATGAAAATGAGCGGCGGATCTTAATGGATAGTTTGCTTGAAAAAGTAAAAGCTAACCTGATTTTAGAGCATGACAAGGACGATGAGCTTTTACAAAATTATATAAAAGCCGCTGTCGCTTACGCTGAATCTTATCAGAAAAAGCCTGAAAATTATTACTCTGCAAATCAAATGAACGCAACC
>CAYJIV010000091.1:1186-3277 GCA_964370325.1 uncultured Eubacteriales bacterium | reverse complement strand
TTTTGAATTTCTAAGCAGCTATAATCGTTGCGAAGCGTTTCGCAAATTTTACGTGTTTCGTCGTCCATACCACAATCCAGGCAGATGACACGTGATTTGCTTTGATTATTTATCCATTTAAGTTTGTTTATTGCTGTTCTTATTATGTGCTCAACGTTTTCCTGGTGCCCTTCTATTGGGATTACTAAAATTGGTTCTGTTGAATTTTTAGGCATTTTCATCGTGCAGATCATAAAAAACCTAATAATATCTACAATGCCAAAAATCATGAAAAATACGCAAATAAAGCCACATACTATGTTAATCATGCAAATCACCTCAGTAACATAGTATGTGGCTCATGTTTTATTGTTATTTTAAGTTTTATTTAAGCGTGCAATATATTAATTAATTCTTCCAGATCCCAGTTCGTTTACAATAGTTATAAGTTTCGGATTTAACAGCTTGCTTAATCCAAGATTTTTTGTTACTCCAACGTATATATGAATTTTTAAAGAAAACCCAAGTGGAAGATTAATACTTATTGCAGACATTTCATAAACTTTAAATTTATTAAATACCTTTGAGTCGATTTTATTTGAGCCTATGCCGGTGATTACTGCATACATGCATACTGCTTTTTGTGTTATTAGTCCAGCTAGTGCACCATAAGGAGCTCTTGGGTCTTCTTCGAATAAGTTTATTACTTTTCCAGTTTCTGATTGCGTTTTAAGTCTTCCTGTTTGTTCTATTACGTTTGCATATTTTTGTTCAGATGCAGTTAGCTTGTCTTCTGGTGCAAATGTTGCATACATTTCTTGCGTTTTGCTAAAAAGTTCGCCTAAAACTTTCATTCTGTTGCCAAAAAGTTTTCGTAGTATTTTTTCCGGATTATCTTGATGCGTCTGAATATAAAACCCTAGTAAATTTCGGGTGTCTTCAAAATAATTTTGTAAATCTTCTTCAGTAACTGCTTTGTTTTTCAAATATTTCCTTCCGCTTTTTTCAATTTCTTGCAACAGTTTATCGTAATCGTCTTTAGATATCTTACTTTTGAGTCTTTTGCATACTTTAAGCTGATTATTGTATTCGTTCATTTTTTTAATAGCGGTCATTGTTGTGCTATCTGGCATTTTCAATTACTCCTCTATTTTTTTATTTTGTTCCATTCGCCTTGATTTAGCCATTTGCCTGCTTTCAAAGATTCTATAAGGTAGCGCTGAACTTCTCTCTCTGCTCTTTTATGATCTTTACTTCCGGTAGTGTTAATGGTTTTTGGTGGGCCTGAAATTTGTTTGCCTCCTTTACCATTTTTTGTTTAGAAAATATTTCAGTCACAGCAGCATGATCGTATTGTTCGTGGACGGGCGATGTTTTAAGTGTTTGTATATCAACTATTTCAGCGCAAGCCTGAGCAATTCCACGCTGGTTGGTGAGGTTAAAACCAAATTCATGGTCATAGTAAGATTTATCAAATGCTTTTTCTAAAGGAACATCCATATTGTTATCAAAAATATAAGCCTTTGAAAAATCATTTATTCTAAAGCTGTGTTTTTTTGCAAAATTTTCGTCTACTGATTCTTTAATCATTTTTCTTTGTGCGCCGTTTATTTGTTGTTGTTTTTTTATTAATTCATCAAAGCAGTTATTTATTACCTCGAGATTAGTTTTAAATGCATCTTTAATTTTTTTAAAAACATTAAATCCCGATTGTGGATAAAATTTTGATTTTTTTAATATATCTATAATAGAAGTTTTAAGGGCATCAAGTTCGTTAGTGGTGTCTGTAACAAATTTTTTCAAATCAGTTGAACCACTTATTTTTTTAGAATCTTCTTTGAATTTAGTATAATCTCTAGCGAATATCTCTTGAAATTCTTTGCATTGGGCCACTAATGTAACCCATGGTGTTGCAACTTTGACATCAAATTGTCTATTGATAATTACAACACCATTTTTGAGCTTTTGATCAAAAACCAGCAATGGCTCCATTTCTTCCAGTGTTTTATCAGTTTTTGTTTTGATTGCCTGAAGCTCTGTGTGTTTTTCTTTAACAACTTGCTGCGTTTGTTTCACGTATGTTCTTTGGGTCTCTCTTTCTTTATCTTCAAA
>CAYJIV010000091.1:0-1176 GCA_964370325.1 uncultured Eubacteriales bacterium | reverse complement strand
TCAGCTAATCTTTTGTCTGTCGTATTTAAAATATCACGTATTTCATCGGCTTTGTTATTGATATTTTTAGATTGTTCGTTAACTCCTAGAATTTGGTTTATTTCTGTTTCTGCGTTTTTGACGATTTCATTTATTGCGTTTGAGTAAATTTTTATGTTATCGTAACAAAAATCCCCTGATTTAGGTGTTGACACATAGTGCCCTTTTAATTTTGAGGGGATCTTTTTGATGAAGTTATCATATACTTGGGCATTATGCAAAGCTTTTATTATGTCAGGGTCATTGGGAGGGCCGTCGTATCCGGAGGTAAATATAATGTCATCAATTGTTTTGCGCGCAGATGAGGTGGAGTCAACAAAAAGTGCGTACATACCATTAATAGTGGCTTGCATTGTTGTTCTGTATGCTGCACCTGTTTGCAAATGTTTTAATATGCTAGGCCACGTTTGATTTTTACTTAAAAAAGATAATTTTGAGCGCGAAATTCTGAGCGGTTGAGTGTTTTTAGGATCAAAAATATCAGTCAAAGTTTTTGTTGCGGTTTGTAATTTTTTGCGCTTGGAATCTGGCATACTCAATTTTTTTATGTCTATCATTGCTGGCATAACATACACCCCATTTTAAAAATATATAATCATAGTATATTTATTTTTAAAAATAAAGTCAACTATTTTATTGAATTTATACATTTTTCAAAATTAATACATAGCAATTATCCACTAGTTGTACTAGTGGATAATTTTATAATTTTGTATTTTTAACTTTCAATCTGCTGATATTCTGTTGGAAGTTCAAAAATGTTTGCAGGAACATCTTGATCAAGCAAGAGTATTATTACATCAGATATTTGCTCGCCGTTAATGTTTCGAATGCCGGCTAAAGTATTGCCGTTTAGAAAATATTGTATTTTTTCACCTTCTGTATTGCTATATTCTTCGTAAGGTAATGATTTCCCATCAAAGTCAGCTGTTCCTGAGGTTATGTAGGACATTCCTGCGGTTTCTGGAGTTTGGTCAACATATTCATCATTTTCTCTGGCGGGTGTTGCTATGATTGTTTTGGCTGTATCATCAATTAAGTAAAGCTTACTGTCACGCATAACCATCTGCTGATATTCATTTCCGTCTTCTATTTTTGTGGCAACCATATCACCTTTTTTATAAGTTTCTATAGTTA
>CAYJIV010000090.1:0-3287 GCA_964370325.1 uncultured Eubacteriales bacterium | reverse complement strand
AAATAATGTTTTTGAAAAGAAAATTTTTGATATAACAAATATATCCTCGCATAATTATTCGATTGGTGAAAACGTAAGGATAACAAAAATAATTTGTAGTTATAATCAATCCATGGGCAGTAAAGCTGCGCTGGACGAATATATAGAAATATTGAAACAAGAAAATGAAAAGTCGAAGTTAAAAGACGTAAACCAAATTGCGAAAGAAGACATTAAAGAATATATAAAAAACTTGAAAGAGCAGAAAAAATAAATGCGTTTGTTTAGTGCAATGAAAAAAGAAGAGAAATCAAGAAGAAAAAGACGCGTTAAGACAGGAAACGGAGGCAAAAAATGAAAGATGTGACAACAGCAGTGCCAAAATCCGCAGAAATAGTCATAAGTGAATTAATAAGGCAGGGTAAATCGGCAGGGCAAATCAGTACTGGTGAGATTTTAGAAGCCATGGGTGAAATAGATTTTGATCCGGACCAGATTGAAAAGCTTTATGATTCCATGGAATTGATGGGCGTTGAAATCATTGAGGGTATTGATGATGTTGCCACTGAAGAAGTTGCAGTTGATTCGAAGTCAAGCGATGCTGTAGTTGAGCATCCTGTACTTGCAGAGATGGCCACAGTAGATGATCCGGTGAAAGTTTATTTAAAAGAAATAGGAACATTTCCACTTTTGACTGCTGGAGAAGAAATTGAACTTGCCAAGCGTATTATTGATGGCGATGAGATAGCAAAAAACAAGCTTTGTGAAGCCAATTTGCGTCTGGTTGTGAGTATTGCCAAAAGATATTTAGGGCGTGGCATGACGTTTTTAGATTTAATACAAGAGGGTAATTTAGGTTTGTTTAAAGCTGTAGAAAAATTTGACCACGAAAAAGGTTTTAAATTTTCAACTTATGCCACTTGGTGGATACGACAGGCTATAACTAGAGCCATTGCCGATCAAGCCAGAACTATACGTATTCCAGTGCATATGGTTGAAACTATGAATAGGGTAAAAAGAGTATCTGGCCAGCTTTTGCACAATAATGGGCAAGAGCCAACACCTGAAGAAGTTGCGGAAGAACTTAATTTACCTGTTGAAAAAATACGAGAAATTATGCGCGCCTCTAAAGACCCCGTTTCTCTCGAAAGTTCTATAGGCGAGGAAGAGGACAGTAATCTTGGAGATTTCATTCCAGACAATGACTCTCCGGCACCAGCAGAAGAAGCATCTCATATACTTTTAAAAGAACAACTTTTAGAGGTTATGGATACTTTAACTCCGAGAGAAAAAAGAGTGCTTCAGATGCGTTTTGGTATTGGTGACGGTAAGCCCAGAACACTTGAGGAAGTGGGGAAAGAGTTTGATGTTACCCGCGAAAGAATACGTCAAATTGAAGCAAAAGCACTCAGAAAACTTCGTCACCCAAGCAGAAGTAAACGATTGAAAGACTATTTGGATTAATTAGATAACCTTGTTATTTTAATTGGTAGGGGCTAATTTTAAAACTGCTTGTATCATCAGTGCGCATTCAAGCCGTTTTTTCATAATTGCACAGGAAGTTTCATGTGGCATTAAAACGTTATTATTAAATTGATAATTATTAGCGTTACAGCCACCGGAACAGTAAAATTTTGCCCAGCAATTTTTGCATTTTTCTTTGTGATATATAGTGGTTTTTAAAAATTGATTTTTGATATTATAATTAAATATGTTTTGATTAATATTTCCCATATTGTATTCATTGTAACCTACAAATTGATGGCATGGAAAAATATCACCGTTTGGTGTGACTGCAACATATTCATTTCCGCATCCACAACTTTTGATTCGTTTAATTACGCAGGGGCCATGTTCTAAATCAATATTAAAACTGAAAAAATCAATCTTGGAATTGTTTTTTTTAAGTTTAATTATTTCGTGTGCAAGTTTTTCGTATTCTAAAAAAATAGTATCTAAATTTTCTTTATTTATAGCGTAATCAAGTTTTGAATCGCAAATTACAGGTTGCATGGAGATTTTGTTAAATCCAAGTTTATATATATGCATTATGTCTTTGTGGAAATCCAGATTATGTTTTGTATATGTACCGCGGATATAATAATTTTTATTATTTCGGAATTTTACCATTTTTTTGAATTTAGGGACAATAACGTCATATGTACCAAATTTCGAATTGGCTACACGAAACCTATCATTCGTTTTTTTTCGACCATCAAGAGATAAAACCACAATTGCAATTTCTTTATTTATAAAATCCATGATTTCGTCTGTTAGTAATAGTCCGTTTGTTGTGATTGTGAAATTAAATTTTTTATTGTGATTTTTTGCCTGTTTTTTGGCATAAATTATTGTTTCTTTCACAACTTCGAAATTTAATAGTGGCTCTCCGCCGAAAAATTCAAGGTCTAAGTTTTTTCGTTCACCTGAATGTTGAATCAAAAAATCAATGGCCTTTTTTGCGGTTTCAAGTGACATAAGTTCTGCTTTGCCTTTACAGTTTCCCTTAGCTGCAAAACAATAGTCACATTTCAAATTACAATCATGTGCAATGTTTAGACAAAGCGCCTTAATTGGCGACACTTCTAATTTTTTTTGCGATAGGCTCGTATATATCTCCAGAAAATAACTGGTCTGTTTTGAAAAGTTGCAACAATTCGTTGTAGGCTTCTGTAATGGCTTTTTTAGTATATTTGCTTTCTAATTTTTTAATTACATATTCTTTTGAGTAATCAAAAAAAGTGCCGTTTATATAATTTAAAATATCAAAAGACACATCGTCCACGATATGAATAGCGCCACTGTTTACATCCAGGACAATGTTTAAACCATTTAATTTATATTTATGAATTACCATTATTTTTCACATTTTTGGTTTGCGGTATCGGGTTCTGTTTTCGTTGCGGATTGGCATGATGATTTGCATTCACCGCATCCGCCTTTGATTATACTTTCTTTTAAAATTGGTTTGCTTAGTGTTCTTATATGTTTCATCAAAAATCCTCATCTCAATTTTATTGTCCTAATTATAACACAGTTTATTTATACACTCAAGACTTTTAAGTAAACATTTATGTTAAACAATATTCTGGTAGCATTTTATGCATTGATTTGCATAAGCATTTTCTGTGCTAAGGCCACGAAATTATTACATTTGTTTTGTCTTGTAAATTAAGCAGTTAATAAAACAAAAGCATATTGACTTTTGAGATACGTTAGGGTATAATTTTGGCGTGTGCTGGTGTGGTGGAATAGGCAGACACAAGGGACTTAAAATCCCTCGGTAGCAATATCGTGCCGGTTCAAGT
>CAYJIV010000089.1:0-3305 GCA_964370325.1 uncultured Eubacteriales bacterium | reverse complement strand
TTTTACACCTCTGTCCCTATTTTACACCCTTTTCAACTTATGCGTTTGTCGTGTGATAGACCGTTGAATGATGCCTTTCTTACAAGGGTGTTTAATTTGGCAATTAATGAGATAACGATTAATGGTATAAGATTGGACCATCGAGAAAAATTACTAGTAAAGGCAGAAATGAGAAGTCTAATAGAAAGCCGGTTTAGAATCATATCAAAAAAGAGAGGTCTAAAATAAAAGTCTTGTGAATGGTTAAATTTTATATTTAACAAGTAGCTGTAAATAAAATGTTGTTGATATCCTGAGGTTTTTCCCTTGGGATATTTTATTGTTTAATTAAATCTAATATCAACCTGGATAATATCAATTTTGGATCGATTTTTGTGGTTTTTAATTTCAAATCTGCTTGAATTAAAATATCCAAATATTTTTTAATATCTTCGGTTTTTAAATTTTTTGCAGCAGATTCTGCAATTTTCAGCCTGAACTCTTTATTTTTATAATTAAAAATCCCACTGACGTCTGAAGCAGTTTTGCCATTTTGCAAGGCTGTTTTAATTCTGTACATGTCTATATAATCACTGCTAATGGCAGCAAGTATTGCTATAGGTTCTTCTCTTTTTTCTAACAATGTTTCCAGTTGTTTAAACGCTGCCTTTGTATTGCCTGTACGGATAGATTTGCAAAGTTCAAAAGCGGTTGTATCTGCTTTTGCGGCAGAAATTGTAGTGTTAATAGATTTTTCAGTTATAATTTCATTTGTTTCAAATTCGCATATTTTTTTGAGTTCATTTTTAATGTTAGTGAAATCTTGATTTGCGCATTTTTTTATTATTAAACCGGCATTTTCAGGAGATAGAATCTTACCGTATTCTTTCTTTGACCATAAAATGAGCTGCTTTTCTATAGGGACATCTTTATAACTGAAATTGACTATAATACCAGCTTTTGTGATAACATTTTCAATTTTTTTAAACTTCGCTGTTTTTTTCGGAGCATTTGAAGAGGCTCTATGGCTGATAATTAAAATAGAAGAATCTGGTATATCAGATATAATTTCTATAAATCCAACCACATTTTCAATTGCTTCAACGTCTAGATTGCGGATAATCACACACTTTTTTGAGGACACCACCGGGAAAGTTTCCAGTGCAGCAGCGAGGTCATCCAATTTTAAAGTTTTTCCTTCAAACATCATAAAATCGAAATCGCTATGGTTTTTACCTACTATTTTTTCTGCCAATGTTTTTTCAAAATGCTCAACTAGATATTTCTCTTCACCGTTTAAATAATAGAGTTTATTAAAATTTCCTGATTGCAAGTCCTTTTTAAACTGTTGGTAAGTGATTTTAGGCAAATTTATCTGCTCCTCCTGACGGTTGCTTCACCAAAAGCATTAATGTCTATGTAAGTTGTGCCGTGATATGCAGTTGAAACAACGTTTGTTTTATTTGAAAGTTTTGGAACTGTTATTCTTGAAAATTCTTTATCCATGGATAAAAACACTTGTTTTGTATGAATATTTTTGTAATTAAGAGGCAATCCGCCTGCTATTAGGAAATCACATTTTTGCCACTTGTTTGGGATGCCTTCTGTATTTCCACCATTTGCGCATATGAGTAATGTAGTATTTGAAGTTTTTATGTACATATATATTTTATCATTTATTTTAAGGGTTTGCACATTGATGTTCCCCCAGAAATCAGATGTGATATAATCTTCAAAGTACATGGTGCTTTGCGACAAATTTTTTATAACTAAATTATTTTTTATGGGCAAGATTAAAACCTCGGGTTTGTAAGTTTTTATGGTTTCAGTTATTAAATCTTCGCTTTCAGGAGTTTCAGAGTTAAGTACTTGCAAATAATCTAATTTTTGCGGGTATGTTTCAGCTAAAATATCATTTATAGAGTCTGTGTATATTCTTTCGTTATCGCCAATAATCATGGCAATGTGGTTGTTTTTGTGAAAAGTCAAACATAGTCCACTTCCGCAATTTATAATGGAAATTCTAGTGATATCTTTTACATGGATTTGATATGAGAAAATACCAGCCAGAAAAATATTCAGAGATAAAATTAGAGCTAGTTTGTTTTTCTTTTTAATTACGCCGAATAACACAGTAATTGCAATTAATACAAGTGTGAATGCCATCCACAGACTGATAAAACCATAATCAAGCGAGATTTGCGCAAATGGAATCATTGCAAGTTTTTCTGAGCAAAAAAGAATTATATTTGCGCAGAATCCACATAGCGCAGCGGTTGTCATATATAAAAATTCAGGAAAATTCAATATGCACATCACTTGTGTGAGCATGCCAGAGTTTAACAAAATTGATGTGGGCCAGATAAGCAACACATTGGAAAAAACAGCAATGAGCGATGTTTTTTTGAAAAACCATGCGGACAGCGGTAATGAGAAAGAGGCTACTGCAATTGTCATAGAGGTTACCGAAAGGATATAATTTAAAAATTTATTTTTGCGGGATTTTAGTTTTAATTTTTCTCTGAGCCAGAGTTCAATTTTATTTGAAGATAATATCGTGCCTAAAGTTGCAAGGAAGGAAAGCCAAAGAGATATATCCAAAGCCGCGTTCGGGCTGACAATGCACATCACCAGTATTGCAAATCCAAGTGAATTTATTGAATCTGATTTTTTGAAAAATGCCAATCCTAAAAGGTAAATTATAGACATGATTCCTGCACGTGTAATTGATGGTGTGAAGCATGTTACTGCCATAAATATGAAAACAGCTACAGTCGCTAAGATTGGAGCGATTCGTTGATTTAGTCTGATTTTTTTGAAAAATAGTAAAAAAAACTGAGAAAGTATTGCTACGTGAATTCCTGCCGTGGCTAAAAGGTGGTAAACTCCGGTTACGCTAAAATTGTTCTTGACGTCTTCGGGGAGTTCGTGCCTTTCGTTTAGAAGTATTCCATTTATAAGCGTGGCAATTCGCGGCGGGAAAATTGTTTTTGAAGTGTTCAGCATTTTTCCGCGCAACTTTAACGCATGGTAATAAAGTGCTTTGCTTTCGGGTGTTTGCACGGAATATTCTATGTGATCATATAAAAATGCATGGGCATAAATGTTTTTGGATCTGTAAAATATTTTCGAGTTAAATCCCGCACTGTTTTCCGGCAGAAACAAGTGGATTTGTCCGGTGAATTGGTCATAAACGTCTGTTTCAATTGCTTTGGGTGAAGACATTCTTATTTTAAATGTTCGAACATCTTTTTTATTTATCTGTTCAACATTTAAAATGTAATAGTATTTATTGTTTTGCTTGTATGGCAAGTCGCAGATTGTAC
>CAYJIV010000088.1:0-3324 GCA_964370325.1 uncultured Eubacteriales bacterium | reverse complement strand
GCCACCTTGCCAAGGTGGAGGTAGCGGGTTCGAGCCCCGTCATCCGCTCCAATTTTTAAGGATTTTTAATTCTTAAAAATATATGCTAAACATATGATTAACTAAGAACAATGAATGTTGTAAAGAAGCTAATTTTATAAATAAAATATTTCAAAAAATTTGGAATTGAAGCAGATTTTTTAGAAATAGGAATTTAATATGATATAGTGGCGCCATAGCCAAGTGGTAAGGCAGAGGTCTGCAAAACCTCTACTCCCCAGTTCGAATCTGGGTGGCGCCTCCAAAAATCAAATGCTTTGAAAGTTCGGTGTGTAGCGGGTTTTCAAGGCTTTTTTGTTTTCAAAAATAAAAATGACAAAATCACTAATCATTGATTTTTAAAATCAGATGACTTAAAGTTTTTCTTGTTTTGATTTTTTCTTATTAATCCAAATTAAAATTCCGATTGAAACAACTATTATGGCAGATAAACCAGTTATCAAAATCCAAGTCCGATCTCCGGTTGTGGCCCATTCCCACCAATCACTGCCTGCCCCTTTTTCGGGGGTAACTATGGCGTAGGGAGATAAATGGTCTGTATAACCTTCAATGTACCATAGGGTTGGATCAGTCGGATCAACCCAAATCCTGTCTCTTAATTGAAGGTCTACTTCGTTTACAAGAACTCGCCAAATTTTAATATCATTTACATTAAATTCTTCAGGAACTCTAAATCCAAGCACGATAAATCCGAAAAATGCGTTTGGTTGGATTTTTATGTCGTTTTCGTCAAACACTTCAAATTCTACGATTTTTGTTCTGCCTTTTTCTTCAACTTCCGGAAGAACCGATTGATATTCAGCACTTTCAGGGTTCAAAATTCTTATGTTTGCCCATGACCCGTTTGGGAAAACCCCATAAGGTGCATAAAGATAGTTTTCCCGTCCGTTTAAATCTTGGTCTACTAATCGTGACCACGGTCGGAGGTATAGGGTTACCTCATTTTTAGCGGTTGTGGGTATTGATGTGATTTTTGTTCCGATATTAAAATTAAGGCTTTCTTCACCTTCGTATCCAATCATGCCAATCGGAACTTTTCTGTTTCTATTAAGAGCGCAATCATAAAGTCCATATAGGTCATATCCCGGCATCCAGTCTGATGGAGAATTTGTGGGAAGAACTGGAATGCCCACTCCCTCGAGATACCTTTGCGGATAAGTCGGGTCAGTAATGTTTAGGTCCGTGCCATCATAATTTTTGTAAATTATATTATGGTAAATTTGCCCGTAAGAGTGTTCAAAATTTATGCTTTCTATTTTGTTACCATTACTATTACTGATAATAACAGTAACTGTTGTGGAATTAATTACATGCACTTCGATTGTATATACTTGGGGGTCGTAAGTATAGGCATTTTCCGAGCCTGCAATACATCTGAGTTCATATGTGTAAAGTCCACCATTGCTGAATTTTATTGGACCAATTTGTGCAGCATTTGTTCCTGTTATATTAAAATTATAACCGCTTGCGTTTCCGCCCACCGGTATGGGATTAGTAGCTGTCGTCGGAGTGAGCCGATAATTAAATGTATTATTTGGCGGCGTGGATGAACCGTTAACGGTAAAAATTTGATTTGCCGTTAATGTAACCTCTGTAGGCCAAGCGGCACGTGTTATAGGAATAAACAGGGTGTTTATTAAAAAAATCAAAGCTAACCCTATTGTTCTTATATTAGAAATATTTTTACCCTTATTCATCATTTATTATCCTCCTCTGTGAGCTCTTTGGAATGTTTCTTTCTTTTTATATATTTAATGATAATCACCAACAAATCAATAGAAGCAAAAACGCTATTATAATAATCCTGACCCGAAGAGGCATCTGCAACCAAAAACTAATCATTTTATCTACCGCAGATATGCCAGTTATATTTTCAATTTTAAACTTGTCATCATATGTTTGGTTTGTAATACGCCCAATTAAAATGTTGCGGTCGTTAGTGAAATCTGGTGAACAAGTAGTTAATAAAACAAGCTTATCATCTGCCGTTATCGCTGCGTTTTCGCGAATATGAACCGATTTGCTTAAAAGTGTGTTTATATATTCCTGTCGATTTTCTTGTCCTATAATTTTAGTGCGGAATATAGAGTAATCGTAAGCATCGGTGTTTGTAAAAGCAAAGAACTCTAAACCATATGTCTGATTGTTATAATATAAACTTCCGTACCGACGATTCTCAAAGTATGCTTTGTCCTCGAATTGACCAATTTCTCCGAACATCACATTTTTTTCCATGTGGTGCCCATACATAATATTGCTGAAATCTGAAAAATCATTATTATTATTGCAATCAAGAAATATGCTGCCCGTAGTTGAGGATTTGTTTTTGGGATTTTTATTAATATATTTGAAATTATCTTCACCTTGCACCACCGGATAATCAATGTGTGTTCCATACACAGTAAGCCAAGCGAAAACTTCCGGATTAATTTCTTTTAATTCTTGAAATGTGGAATCTTTGTTTTCATCGGTAGGTTTATACATCTCATAATTTGCAGCACTTGCCGCATGGTATACTCTATTCGAATCCCATATGGCATAGCAACCAAAGGCAACTATCAGCAAAACGCCAAACAGTATTGCAAGATTCATCATTTTGTGTTGTTTAAACTTAGATTTGAATTTATAAATAACAGATATGGCAATTAGCAAAAGTAAGAGTGCAATTACAATGAAAATAGCTTGGTACTCGATTATCATATCCCAAAATGTAAATTTGCTTTTTTCGGCTTCAATGAGTTCTTCGGCATTTTCAGTTGTGCGTTCACCTCTGACTAAAAGACGGTGAGAATTTATGCCATAAGGAGTGCATGTTACTAAAGTAACATAATCTTTGCCAAACACGGGTTTTAATTTTTCAACATCACTGGGCAATACCACGGATATGTTGTCTATTTTATATACCAATGTTTCGTTTAAAACTTTGATGATAAAAATATCATTTGTTTCCAGTTTTGTAAGGTCTGTAAATAATTTTGCGTGGGGAAGTCCGGTGTGCCCGGTTAAAACGCAGTGATTCCCAATGCCTCCGATGGGAAGTGAAGTTTGGTAAATGTGTCCAACAGCTTTATCCAAAACTTCTTGTGAGACCCCATGGTAAACAGGGAGATTTACATTTATTTTAGGTATTTCGATTGCACACATAACTCCGTCATCGCTTATGTTTAAAGTGTCTAAATAATTTTTTGGCATACGTGACGTGGAGTCTTCTGTAAATGGGTCAATTACAGAGTCATATGTTAGTGATTTATTACATTCTATAGCCTTTTGTTTTTCATTCTCTAT
>CAYJIV010000087.1:2387-3325 GCA_964370325.1 uncultured Eubacteriales bacterium | reverse complement strand
GACCTTAATATTGAAATGATTTTTTTAAAATCTTCAACATTATAACACTCTTTTCTCTCAAATTCCAGCATAATTTTTCTCCTTAGGAACTTTTTCTCTTTTTTTGTGCATTTGGCTACTTTATTCGCAAAATTTTTGCGATTTTTTCACCTTTCGGTATAAGTTTCATGTCTTCTAAAGTGACTGCACGGGTCACAACAATCAAAATTGCATAGACAACACATGCAGCTCCGATGGAAATTACCATGGAAAGTGCTATATTATACCAGTCTCTAAGTGGGCTGATATTTGAGATAAAACCATAAGATGGAGCGTATAATGCCCAAGCAACAACACCCATTAAAACAGTGCTGATTAGTGGTCTGAGGAACATTCCCGAAACGGAAGGCTTATTTTCCATGCAACGGCGAATGAAGAAAATGTTCATACTACACATTACAAAATAGCAAGCTAAAGTTCCTATTGGTGCGCCGTAAATATTGATATCAGGATTTCCGACTAAAACCCAGTTAACGCCGATTTTGATAAGTCCACCGACAATCATAGAATACACAGGATATTTTTCGTTGCCGTGGGCTTGTAAAATTGCCGTTGTGATAAGAGCAATGCACACGAAAATTGACGCTATACCCATTTGCATGAGAAGAGTTGGGCCAGCTTCGTGACTGCTGGGATAAAGCACGTTGACAATAGGATATGCGAGGACAGAAAGTCCCACACCCATGGGCATTGCAATTAGAGATGTAATTCTGACAGAAGCCTGAGCAATGTCGCTTGCATCTCTAAATGCACGTCTTGTGACACAGGCTGTGATAGCCGGTACTATGCTGATGGTCAAAGGAGTAACAAAAGCGGCAGGGAGGTTATAAAGTGTCATAACCGCACCATAAACACCGTATAATTCGTCAACTTTCTCCTCAGAAAAACCGACAGCGTTT
>CAYJIV010000087.1:0-2377 GCA_964370325.1 uncultured Eubacteriales bacterium | reverse complement strand
AGACAATTGTTGTGTCAATAAGTGTAATTAAACTCATTACTGATGCGCCTAAAGTGATGGGAATGCCGATTTTCATTAAACGCTTGAAAATTTCAGAAGAACTTTCAGTAGCTTCAGAAGTTTCGGTTTTGGGGCTTTTATAATGCTTGCGTTTGAAATTTGACATATATAGAAGTGCAACCAAGCCGCCAGCTGCAGTACCGAAAATTGCACCGGCAGAAGCGATGGGAAGGCTTGCGCCACGACTGATTAAGATCCAAGCCAAGATAAGTCCGACTATAACTTTAACTAAAACTTCAAGAACTTGACCAATAGTCGTTGGTTGCATGTTGCTCAAACCTTGAGCGTAGCCTCTGTAAACGCTGGTCAAGCAAGCAAATAAAATTGCAGGAGCAAGGGCGAAAATACTTTGTGATGCCCTTGGTTGCTTCATAGCCACAGCGAGCTCGGTAGGGAATAGGAACATCACAAGTGAGCCCACGATGCCGAGAACTGCGAAGGTAATGAAGGCAACTTTGAAAATTTTCTTTACATTTTGCGGTCTTCCGAGGGTGTTAGCTTCGCTAATCATTCTCGATAGTGCGACAGGAAAACCTGCCGTTGCAATGGTTAAAAGTAAATTATAAATATTGTATGCAACCAAAAAATACCCATAGCCAGCATCCCCAAGGATGTTAACGAGTGGAATTTTGTAAATCGCACCCAGAATTTTCATAATTATTACACCAGCACCCAAAATTGCAGCACCGTGTAGATAGTTTTGACTTTTATTAGATGACATTAATAACCTCCAAAGCCATGATTTTACTTTTGAGCAAAGTTAATTTTACACCAAATACAAAGAAAATGCAAGAAAAAAAGCATGAACACTTTACTAGTTACACTGATAAAGCGTTAAAAAGAGTGAAAATTACAAAAAAGTGGAATTACAATTTGTGGATATTTTATGAATTATATGAATATTTTATAATTTTTTTTAAAAAAATGCTGTATTTTTTTATAATCTGTGTTAGAATATAATGAATATTTGAATAAAATTAATAGAGAAACAATTATTTTATAAACTGAAATATTTTCAGGAGAAATTTGATGGAAGATAGAGTATCTATTTTAAAAAACTTATTTAATCTTAGCTCCTCTTTTGTATTTGGAGTAAAAGATAATGATGATGAAATTATTTATATGAACCCTGCGTGCGAACAGGAATTTTCTAAGGATTTAGAAGATAAAAACATTCGCAAATTTTTTGCAGATTGGCCTTTTGAAAAGGAAACTTTAATTTCAAGCAATGTACTAGGCAGAAATCTTGTCTTTAGTGTGCGTGATTTTTCTGGGATATCTGTTGTGATAGCAGAAAAAAAACAGGTTATACGGTTACCTGATGCAGCTTTTCAGTCGATAAGCTCTGCGCTGACCGCTATGAGGATTATTATTGACAAAATATATCCATTATGTGTAGAGGACGAAAAATCAGATCTTTATATGTCCTTGTTGTATAAAAACTATTTCAAATTGCAGAAAAATTATGACAATGCTTTCTTAGCTTCAAATCTTAACAATGAAAATTGCACTTTGGATTTTGAACATGTTGAAATAGGCACATTTATTTCTGATATTGTAAGTGCATTTGAGCACTTATTGGATGACAGGGGTATTAACATAGAGTATGAAAAAGCAGATGAAGTTATGACTGTCAAAATGGATACAAAGCTGATAGAAAAAATGATTTTGATAATTATTGCAAACAGCGTTTCCAATACTCCATCAGGAGGTACAGTGAAAATCCGAATAAGCAAGCAAAATTCGACAGTTGTGATTACGGTTACTGACACAGGGGAGGGAATTGAGCCTTATATTCTAGCGTCAATTTTTTCATTAAGTTCAGATGAAGACACCGAAAAAATGCCTGAAACTCAAAGAGGTATGGGGCTTTACATAGCTTCGAAAATTGCGAGTTTGCATGACGGCGCGATTATGATAAATAACCGCAGTGACGGGGGCGTATCAACTCGTATTATGCTTAGAATTAGCGAAGGTGGAGGTAATAGAATAATTTTAAAATCTCCACGTGCAAAATACGGCAATTCTATTTTAAATATGATGTTAGCTGAACTTTCGGACGTTATAAGCACCGAAAAATATGGAAAATTACTAAAAAAAGAATAAAAACTTAAGTGGCTGTGACTTCAATTGTGACAGCCACTTCAAATCTGAAAAAACATGAGGAGATACGCTCTCCTAGGCGGAAAAATTTTCGTTGCGACAAAAAAGAACGGAGAGTTTTTTGTTGCGACAAAAAAGGAAGCGCGCTCCGCTGGGGTTACTTTTTCTCGTGAAAAAGTAACCAAAACACGTCGGAGTCTCGTCTCCGAACCAC
>CAYJIV010000086.1:0-3359 GCA_964370325.1 uncultured Eubacteriales bacterium | reverse complement strand
GGATTGAGCAACTACTTAAATAAAAAATATGAAAATTCGTCTGTGGTAATTTCATTTGATTCAAGGAAAAATTCAGAAATATTCGCGCACGAAGCTGCAAGAGTTTTGGCGAGGAATGGCATTAAAGTTTATGTTTCAAGCGAATTGCAGCCAACGCCATTTTTATCATTTGCTGTAAGGCACTTCAAGTGCCAAGCCGGAATTATGATAACTGCGAGTCATAATACTGCAGAGTATAATGGGTACAAATGCTATGGCGAAGATGGCGGACAGTTGATGGATGAGTTCGCAAATTTAATTTATAGTAATACAATTAAAGTGGACATGTTTAACGGCATTAAAATGGTGAGTTTTGAGCAAGCGCTAAAGACCAATCTTATATCATTCATTGAAAATGAAGCATATGAAAAATATCTAAGTTCTGTTTTTAAGCAAAGAATTAATAAAAGTCTAAATGTATCAAATTTAGATGTAACATATACTCCTCTCAATGGTGCCGGAAACAAAATGGTTCAAACTGCGCTGAAGAAGATTGGTGTAACAAAATTAAATGTGGTTAAAGAGCAAGAAAAACCGGACGGAAAATTCTTAACCTGTACATATCCGAATCCTGAAACGGAATCTGCGTTTTCGCTGGCATTTAAACTTGCTGGTGAGAAACAGTCTGATATTATAATTGCCACGGATCCCGATGCAGACAGATTGGGTGTGTGTGTAAGAAATAACGACAGTTATAGGCTTTTGAGTGGTAATGAAATTGGAATTTTATTTTTAAATTATATTTTATCATGCAAAAAGAATTTGCCGAAGCGCCCTGTAGTTATAAAGACAATTGTAAGCAGCAAGATGGTAGATGCAATTGCGGAATCGCATGGTTGTGAATTGGTTGAAGTATTAACGGGATTTAAAAATATTGCCGGGCAAATTTTGAATCTTGAAAAAAAAGGCGAAATCGAAAGATTCGTTTTTGGATTTGAAGAAAGTAACGGTTATTTAACAGGGACATACGCTAGGGATAAAGACGCAATTGCTGCTGCAATGCTTCTTTGCGAAATGGCAGGGTATTATAAATCAAAAAACTTAACTCTTATCGATATCCTAGAATTAATCGGCGAAAAATATGGATTTTGCACTGAAAAAACATTAAATTTTTATTTTGAGGGGCAAAAAGGATTATCAAAAATGGAAAATTTAATGAAAAATTTCAGGAACAAGCCTTTGAGAAAATTAGGAAATATACGGGTTTTGAAGATTGAAGATTATTTGAATCATCAAAATCTTTTAAAAGCGAATCTTTTAAAAATTTATCTTGCTAGAGGGCAAGAAATTATAATTCGACCTTCTGGAACTGAACCTAAAATAAAAGTTTATATTATGGTTAAAGCAGCAGATAAGGAATCAGCGAATATTATGCTTGAATCTATTACCCAAAACATATCAAATATGATAAATATTTTGTAGGGTCAGGCTGTTTTAAATGATGCAAGAATCGTTTCAAATATTAACTTGACATTAAAAAAGACTTATGTTAAGATAAATATATGACATTCATAAAGATAATGCGGGAAAGGTGAAAACAAATGGAATGGAAATCAATTTTTAAAACAATAGCGGTAGCTTTAGCAGTAACGGCAGCGGCCTCATTAGCAACGAATGTATTCCGTCACGGGAACTTTTCTTTGAACCCACGAGACGCTTTTTTCCGTAGTGCAGAGCAAGTAGCTCAAGGGCGTAGGGCACCTGATGATCCAAATCGGCCTTCCTTAATGCAAAGAGCGGCAAATGCGGCACCTTCTTTAATGGGGACTGCAGTTGTAACAGGACTGTTCCAAGCCGTGGGCGGTGCATTGTCTAAGCCTGCTGTTGAATTGGCGCAAGCAAGTGGTTATTTGGATGCTGATACATATACTGTAATGTCTAACTATTGTGAGGACCTTACTGAAATGGCCAGAGAAGGCAATCTGCATGATGCTATCGGTAGAGATCAAGAAATTGCATCCATGATAAATATTTTAACCAGAGAAGGAAAAGGTAATCCGTGTGTTGTCGGAGATTCGGGTGTGGGTAAAACCGCGTTGGTTGAAGGTTTGGCTTACAGAATAGCAACAGGAGATGTTCCGGATAACTTTAAGAACAAAAAAATTATAAAAGTTAACATGGTTAGCTTGATAGCCGGTAGGTCTTATCATGATGGTAACGGCGCTGTCAGCCGTATGAGAGCACTGTTTGATAAAGCTAAAAAAGATCCGGATATGATTTTATTTATTGATGAGTTTCACCAGGTTGTTACTGTTGGTGCAGCAGAGTTGTTTAAAACATACCTCGACAGAGGCGAAATTAAAGTTGTTGCTGCCACAACAACAAGTGAGTACAAACATATTTCAAATGACCCGGCATTGGAAAGAAGATTTACACGTGTAACCTTAGAAGAGCCGACAGCATATGAAACACTTGCAATATTAAAAGGCCTGGCTCCGGACATGGAAAGCAAAAGCAATGTTAAAATTAGCGAAAGTGCCATGTTGGCAGCTGTGGATCTTACCGGAAGATACATGAAAAATAAAGCTTATCCAGATAAAGCGATCGATGTTCTAAGGTCAGCCATACAGGACGTACGTGGAAAAAATGATGGCACTATTGTTGACGAAAATGGTGACAACGCTGATGGCAATGTGAAAGAAGTTCCTGTTGTAACGCATGAAGACATAGTAAAAGTAGTTTCGTTTGTTACGAACATTCCGATTGGCCCGATTACAGCGCTGGAAATACAAATGCTAGAGAGCATGGACGAAAGGATTAAATATCATCTTGTAGGACAAGATAGAGCAATTAAAACAGTTTGTGATGCTATTAGGCGAGGAAGAGTGGGAATAAGTGATCCGGAAAGGCCGCGTGCATCGTTCCTGTTTACCGGACAGTCCGGTGTTGGTAAAACAGCTTTAGCGGAGTTAATAGGTGCAGAAGTCGGAGGATTAATTTCGATTGATTTAACGCATTATAGTACATCAAATTCACTTTCCGAACTTGTGGGTTCTAAAATTCAGGGTTATAAAGGTGAGCTTGTAGAAAAGATATGGAAAAAACCCTACTCGGTAGTGGTGTTTGAAAATATAGAAAAAGCGGACCCATATGTTCTCAGTGCGATTTTGAATATTGCTCAGAAAGGATGTCTTGTTGATTCTTCAGGCGCTAACATTAATTTCAGAAATGCAATAATAATTTTGACAACAAGTATGGGAGAAGATATAGTATTAAATTCTGACGATAGTGAAAGTTATGACGTAATAAAGCAAAATGTTATAGAATACCTGGAAAGTATTTTCAATAATGAATTGACAGGCAAAATTGATGATGTGGTT
>CAYJIV010000085.1:0-3410 GCA_964370325.1 uncultured Eubacteriales bacterium | reverse complement strand
CCTGAAAAGGCAATGTTTTATGCTGTTAAAGGTATGATTCCGGATTCAACCCTTGGACGCAGTCAATTGCTGAGATTACGTGCAATTGCAGGTTCAGAGCATAAACATGCAGCGCAGCAACCGGAAATCTGGAATGAAGCGGGGGGAAATAAATAATGTACGATAAAACTCCTTTTTATTATGGAACAGGCAGAAGAAAGAATTCCGTTGCAAGAGTCAGGCTTTATACCGGAACCGGCAAAGTTACAATTAACGGCCGTGACATTAATGATTATTTCGGACTTGAAACTTTAAAAGTTATCGTCAGGCAGCCACTAGTGCTTACTGAAACTGAGAGTAAATTCGATGTAATTTGCAATGTTACCGGAGGCGGAGTAACGGGTCAAGCGGGAGCGATTCGCCATGGAGTTTCAAGAGCGCTTTTGGAATTTGACACCGAAAATTTAAGGTTACAACTTAAAAAAGCAGGATTCTTAACCCGTGATCCAAGAATGAAAGAGCGTAAAAAATACGGCCTTAAAGCTGCAAGAAAAGCACCTCAATTCTCCAAGAGATAATATTTCGTTTGAAATGTTGCTTGATTTTAAAAGTAAGACGTTTAAATATATTTATATCTATATTTTTACGGGAAGGTGTTGAAATGGGTTTAATTGCCCGAATACTATGAGTGATTACGTATTGATTACAGATTCTACCGCAGATTTGCCCTTTGACCTTGCAAATGAGCTGGAGATTGAGATTGTAAAAATGGGATTTTCCATTGATGGCAAGAATTATCTTGATGGAGATATAAGCGCAAAAGAGTTTTACGGCAAACTAAGAGAAAAAGTTGCTGCTACAACTTCTCAAATTAATCCTGAGAAATTTATGGAAGTTTTTTCGGGGTATTTGGAGCAGGGTAAAGACATACTTTGCGTAAGTCTTTCATCGGGAATCAGCGGGACTTACAATTCTGCAAAAATTGCAGCGGAAGAGCTTTCCGGTAAATATCCTGACAGGAAAATAAAAGTTATTGATTCGATGTGCGCTTCATTGGGTGAAGGTCTTTTGGTTTATTATATGGCGAACAAAAAGAAAAACGGTGTCTCACTTGATGAATTGGTGGCGTGGGCGGAAGAAAATAAGCTAAAAGTTTGCCACTGGTTTACGGTTGATGACCTTTATCATTTGAAAAGAGGCGGTAGAATTTCTAGCACGGCAGCAGTTTTCGGAAGTATGTTGGGTATTAAACCGGTTATGCATGTGAGTGATGAAGGCAAACTTGCACCGGTAGACAAAGCAAGAGGCCGCCAGAAATCCATTGATTCGTTAATCAGTAAAATAGGAGAAATCGGCATTGACCTTGAAAATCAAGTGATATTTATTAGCCAAGCAGATTGTGAAGACGAAGTCAATAAAATGGTTCAGAGCATCAAAAATCAGTTTAAAGTCAAAGACGTTATAGTTGGAAACATAGGTTCTGTTATAGGTTCTCATGCAGGCGCAGGAACAATTGCACTGTTTTTCATGGGAACAAAAAGATAAATTATTTATAAAATTTCTAGTTAGAAGGAGGAAATCAGATTGCCAAATATTGATTCAGCCAAAAAAAGAGTAAGAGTTACTGAAAGGAAAACCGCACGAAACAAAGCTTATAAATCTGCAGTAAGGACTGCTGTTAAAAATGCAATAAGTGCTGAGAGTGCAGAAAAAGAAACTGTAGTGAAGGTTGCTCTTAAGAAGTTAGACCAAGCGGTAACTAAAGGCGTTATGCATAAAAACACCGCTGCGAGGAAAAAGTCCAGAATCGTGCGTAGATGTGCAGGCTAATAGAATATATTAAATAAAAAAATCACCACCAGTTGTTTGAGCTGGTGGTTTTGTGTTATTTTATTGTTTGTTTAGTTTTATATATTTTCTTATCTTCATTAATAACATTTTGGTTAGCTAAAGCTGCTAGAGCAGCTGCTTTTTCTTGTTGCTGATCATTATATATTTTTGTTTGGAAATAAGCTTGATATGCATTAGTAAATGCTGAAATTAGATTTGCGAGACCGCTTATTCCCATTACAACCGTTCTGCCTGTGCTTTCTTCATCACCGCCTGTATAGGACCAACTACTTCCAATACTAGTGGCGCCGTGACCGCGCATTTTTTCTTCGTGTGCCCATCTTGCGTCTCTATCTGCTTTTGATTCTCCAAATCCCAAGAAACCTCCGCCAACATTTTCTAGATCAGATTCAGAAATTTCACCTGAATTTAGTTTTGCTATAACTGAAGGCAAGGAGTCAAAAATTTCGCTAAATTCTTCTTTTGTGAATTCACTTTCTGAGTTTTTTTTGGCGAAATCATACATTTCATCCAAAGTTTTTAATTGGCCGAATTTCTTAACCAATTCATTGTTTTTTGCCATTGAATTAATAAATTTGATTACATTTTCTTTTGCCACAAGAGCCACTCCTTTTTTATATTGTTTTTGTAATTTTATTAACTGCTTAAGAAAACAACTCACTTATAAAAGGAGCAAGATTTTTTCCGGTTTCATATGCTTTTTTGATAGTTTCAAAATCTAAAAAACCACCACTAATTGTTTCAAGGTCTTTGTCGCTAATTTCGATTGGAGCATTTTCATCTGGAATATTTTTAAGCAGGTTTGATAAACCTGTCATAAATTCCATATATTCTTCTTTTGTATAGCCATCAACTAAGGTTTTGCAATATTCATAGGTGTCACCCTTTGTTTTTTGATTTGCGAATTCTTTAGCTTTTTTTTCGTCTGAATTTAATATTTTGAGTAGTTCCATTAATTTTTCTTTAGAATTTGAAATCATATTTATACCTTCCTTTTAATTTATAGAGGGTCTTGGAACAATTTTTCTGTAAGTTGGGATATTTGCGTCATATCCATGTTTTTCAAATCTTCTGTAAAATATATTGTGCTAAATATATTTGCACAAGCACTTAATTTATTGATCATTGCGCTGCCAACATCCATTTGTAAAAAAAGATTTCTAGCACTGGATTTATATTCTTTCTTTTTTTTGCCGCCGGATATTTTTTCGAGTTCGCCTTCGGGCATTTTTTCAATATGTTTTACTAAAGTGGTGACTTGTTTTAAAAATTCATCAAGTTCTTTTTGAGTATAACCATCCTCCAAAGTTTGGCAATAGCTGTAAAGTTGCTCTTTAGTCTTGCATTTTGCTAGCTCTTTGTGGACTCTTGAATCATCTTGTATTTTTCTAAACAGCTTTATGAGTTTGGAATTAAACACAAGCATACCTCCTTTTTGAAAAACACACAACCACAATAATCTGGAATTATTATAACATAAAAAACGACACTGTCAATATTTTTTATTTATTTTATATAATTAATTGATTTTTTGAAATACTAAAATAAAGGATGTGTATATATTTGAAAAACAGTAAACA
>CAYJIV010000084.1:0-3480 GCA_964370325.1 uncultured Eubacteriales bacterium | reverse complement strand
AAATTTGTTTGAAAACAAGAAAAAAATTGAAAAAAATCCTGACTCCAATAAATAAGTCGCCGTTAATGTCCATGCTTAGTCCTGTACGGTTTGAAATGAAAAGCAACAGGGAAGTAATCGTTGAAGGCTGCAAAAATATTGCTGAATACGATGAAAACGTAGTTCGTGTAAACGTTAAAAAAATGCTGGTTTCATTTTTTGGCCGAAATCTGAAAATAAGATGCCTGACGCCGGATTCTCTTATAATTGAAGGGTTTATAACATCTGTTGAGTTCATGACTTAAAATAATGGAGGAATTTATTCTTGCTACTAAGAACTATCCGGTGGCTCCTTGGATACGTAGTTTTTGAAGTCAAGGGAGGTCACCCTGAAAAATTCATAAATTTAACTACTCAAAAAGAAATAAATCTCTGGGATATTCAGAAACAAAACGGAGATTTAACCAGCAAAGTTATTGCCGCTGAATACAAAAATTTGCGTCATAGCGCAAAAAAATCCAATTCCAGAATAAAAATGAAAAAAAAGCACGGCTTACCTTTTTTCTTTTTAAAACATAAAAAAAGAAGCGGTGTTTTAGTCGGTGCAGCTCTGTTTTTATGCGCTCTTTATATTTTTTCAATGTACGTCTGGAGCATTAATATTTCCGGCAATGAAAACATCCCAACCGAAGAAATTGTAAAAGTTATGCATGAATTAGGAGTTTCGCCCGGGTCGCTCAAATCAAGAATAAACGCGCGCATGGTTCAGCAGCAAGCAATGATAAAACTCACAGATACTGCGTGGATGTCCGTGAATATTGTCGGCAGCCACGTCGATGTTGCAATCAAAGAAAAAGCGGAAACTCCGGATATCATCGCGCAGGGCGCGCCATGCAATATAATTGCTGTCGCGGACGGGCAAATCGAGCGCATGGAAACATATAAAGGCACAGCTGCCGTAACAACGAATGATGTGGTACTGCAAGGTCAGCTTCTTATAAGCGGCGTAGTTGAGAGTACGTTAGGTGAAAATACATTTGTACACGCAGATGGTAAAGTATTTGCAAAAACACGACGCCAGCTGGTTGAAAAAATAAAACTCAGTCAGTTAAAGTGTGAGGACACAGGAAAAACAATTAAACGCTATAGATTCAAAATTTTCGGCCTTGAAATTCCATTTAATTTATGGCATCAAATTGATGACAATTACAGAAATGAGTTTTCATCCTTCACGCCGCAAGTCGGCTCAGTTCATCTGCCAATTACAATTTTCAAAGAGGAGTGGCACGAGCAAGCATGCGGCGAAATTTTTCTGACTAATGAAGAAGCTTTTACTGAAGCGCAAAAAGCACTTGAAGTCAGGGAACAAACTGAACTCGAGGGAATAAAAACACTTGATAAATACGTCGAAAACAAGGAAGAAAACGAAGAATTTATTTTGGAGGCGACATATATTTGTGTTGAAGATATAGGCAAAAAAGAGGAAATTTTATTTAATTAAAAGTAAAAATTTGGCAAATAAGTACATTGATTTTTTCTATTCGAAATATTAAAATTTTTGATATAATATAAATTTTTATTATATTTTTAAAGTTTTCAGTGAAAAATATTTGACATAAGACTAAAAATATTTTAAAATTATTGTTTGGGGGCTGTTTCGCGCATCTATAAATTTTTATTGATGCATAAAAACTAAAAACAGCTATTTATGATAATATTATTTTAAAATTGTTTGTTGTAAAAATAAGAAATATGTCAAGTATGTCAGTAAGGATGACATTTATGGTAGTAGATAAAACAAGAGTCATAATAGTAAATCGCCAAAAGGAAGTAAAAATCCCAACTGGAATAAGAATGCTGATCAGAAGATGCTGTAATGCAGTGTTAAAATTTGAAAAATTCCAAGGTTCAGCAGAGGTAAGCGTCACATTAGTAGACAATCCATACATACAAAGCCTTAATAAGCAGTATAGAGAAAAAGATGTACCAACGGACGTTTTAGCCTTCCCAATGGGCAAAGACGGCAAATACGAGATTGACCCTGAAACTACTGCACGAATTCTTGGAGACATTATAATATCCATGGAAAAAGTTGTGGATCAAAGCAAAGTTTATGGTCACACAATGCGACGTGAAGTTGCTGCACTCGTAGCTCACGGTATGCTCCATCTTTTGGGATATGACCATGAACGCGGCGGCATAGACAGAATGCATATGAAAGATCGCGAAGAAAGAGTAATGGCATCACTCGGATTTTCCAGTGCTGTATCATATCTTGATGAAACAAAAAAAAGAAAATAAAAACATATGAGTAAAATATTAAAAAGTTTCAAATGTGCAATCAAGGGAATTTTATACAGTATAAAAAATGAACGTAATATGCGCGTACATACAGTGATTGCTATGTACGTTGTTGTTTTTTCGTTTTTTTTTAATTTGACTCCAGGAAAATATTGCGTTTTGTCATTAGCGATTTCGGCAGTAATAATAGCAGAAATGTTCAACTCTGCAATTGAAGGCCTGCTGGACATTATGTCAAAAGAATACAGTCCCAGTGCCAGAGCAATTAAAGACATCGCAGCTGGGGCAGTACTTGTAGCTTCAGGCTTTTCTGTTATCATAGGATTTGCATTGTTTAATAATTTAAACACTTACAAATATATTTTAACGTTTCTGTGTAATCACCCCGTTGCACTCACCACACTATTAATTTCCATTTTACTTAGCTGGTTTTACATTTTTTGGGGTCCCGCCGAAATAAAAAACAAAATCATAAACTTAATTTTTAAAATTAAAAAAATTTGAAAATCTAACACCCTAATTTATAAAATCTCAGCACCTAATTATTTGTGACAAATTGCTAAAAAAACGAAATTTTAACTAAAAATTTATAAAAATATTCTGTACTTTTTTTAGATTTGTTGTATACTTATTCCATACCATAAACGATTTTATACTCCAAATATACTATGGAGGGGAGTAAGATGACAGATCAAAAACAACGGAAATGGAAACTTTTTGAAAAAACTGGTCTCATAAAAGACTTTTTATCATATCATATGGAAGCAGATGAATACGACTTATTTAAGGGAGCCAAACATGAGGGTAGAGGTAAATGGGATTATTCTCCGCGAGACAGACTTGAGCGAAAATGATAAAATAATAAATATATTGACCGAGAATCTAGGCCTTGTAAGTGCAATTATCAAAAATTCTAAAAATATAAGAAATAAAAATGCTGCAGGGGCTCAACAATTTGCCTATTGCAGGTTTGTTTTGTATGTAGGCAAAAAAGGCTATATTGTTGACGAAATTCAAATCCATAAGCTGTTTTTTGAAATCAGGAATGATTTAGAAACACTTTCTTTAGCGCAATATTTTTGCGAATTGTGCCTTGCTTTATCACCGGAAGGAAAAAATGCCAAGAATTTTTTAAAATTATTCTTAAATTCAATCACATATCTTATCAACAAAAAAAAATCATGTGCAATGATAAAATCT
>CAYJIV010000083.1:0-3509 GCA_964370325.1 uncultured Eubacteriales bacterium | reverse complement strand
TTTTTACACCTCTGTCCCTATTTTACACCCTTTTCAACTTATGCGTTTGTCGTGGACGTATTTATGATTAATGAAACTGAAACGCCAGAGGTAAAACAAGACAATAAAAAAACAAAATCAGCATCGTTTGAATTAATGCTGATAAAAGCTCTGGCCTGCACTTTGATTATCATCGCAGTGACGGTTATTAAGAAAAACAATACTGAATTATTTCAAAATATATGCGGGTGGTACAAAGAAAATATTCATGCACAAAATCTGGATTTAATCGAGGTCAAAGACAATATTTACAATTTCGGAAATAGTACAGTAAATAAAATAATTAATGCAGCTACCAATTTAAGCGAGTGAAAACTACCTCCATTGCCTGAACATCAATGGCCAGAATTTAAACTTGCGTTTTCTGTGAATAGGATTGTGTTTCACTAAAATTGTGTCTTCACCGATAACTTCAATGTTGTCCCATTTAATGATGATGTCATCCTCGCGGCCGAAAAGGCCAAGACATTTCAGTCTGCCAAACACAACGATTGCCAGAAGCTTGGAAGATTCCAAATCAACTTCCACGTCATTAACGCAGCCGATTCTGCAGCCGTCTTTCACGCTTATAACCTCTTTATTTCTCAAATCAACTATTCTGCAAACCAATTTAACCGCCCCTTTGCGAATTATTCTAAAATTACTGCTAAAAATATTTATATAAGATTCACTGGATTTTCAGCGAAAAAATTTGTATAATGATTGGATATATAAAAATGTTCTCCTAAAGAAGGAGGTTATAAATGAGTACGATTATTGCTACTGCCAACACCATAGAACGGTTTAATCCGAACACCAAGATTGGACTTACAAAAGCCCAAGTTAAAAGCCGTATCGCGAGCGGACTGACTAATATTGACAAATCAATCTCCGGCAAAAGCGTTTCAGACATCATAAAAGATAACTCTCTGACGCTTTTCAACCTTATAAATGTGGTTCTGGCGGCGGCGATTTTATACGGCGGACTTTCTGACCCGAGTGCTTATAAAAATCTTATGTTTATGGGAGTTGTAATATGCAATACCGTGATTGGCATTGGGCAAGAAATCAGGGCCAAAAGAACAGTTGACCGACTGAATTTTATTTCCTCCAAATCCGCGAATCTTATACGTAATTGCAAAACCGGAAAAACCAAAGTCGAAAAAGTGGTGCTGGATGATATAATTCTTTACTCGGGCGGCCAACAGATAATTGCAGATGCGGTTATTCTGGAAGGAGCTTGTGAGGTTAATGAATCTTTACTAACAGGCGAGCCGGACCTTATTCCCAAAAAATCCGGGGATATGCTTCTTTCAGGAAGTTACGTTGTTAACGGCAAGTGCGTTGCCAAAGTTGAACACGTCGGAGCAAGCAATTATGCCTCGACTATTCTTAAAGGCTCAAAGTTTATAAAAGCAACTAAATCTGAAATAATGACGACTGTAAATAAGATAATTAAGTGGATTTCCATTGCAATCCTGCCAATAGGCGCGCTGCTGTTTTACCGCCAATTTGTCGCGTGTAATTATGATTACAGCGAAGCTATAGTTAAAACCTCAGCTGCGCTAACGGGCATGATTCCGGAAGGATTGGTGCTTTTAACAAGTTCCATTTTAGCGGTCGGAGTTCTGCGCCTTTCCAAGCATAAGGTGCTCGTGCAGGATATATATTCTCTTGAAACACTGGCAAAAGTGGACACGCTCTGCCTAGATAAAACAGGAACCATAACAGAAGGCACGTTTGAAATACATGACGTTCTACCCGAAAACGGATTTTCCATAAATGACGTCAACAAAGCGTTGAGCTTACTCACAGCCGTGCTTGACGACAACAATGAAACTTTTAAAACTATACAAAAAAAGTTTTTGCCGTTTAAAAATCATGAACCTGCCGAACAAGTCATACCGTTTTCGTCGGAAAAAAAGTGGTCCGGTGCGTACTTCAAGCACTCAGGCAGTTTCGTAATTGGTGCGGCAGAAATGATTTTTGAAAAAGAAACTTCTGCAAAAATTCAGGAGAAAACAAAAAAACACACTCAGGAATACCGCGTTCTGGCACTGGCCAGAGCGGACGGAGAATTTCCAAGCGGCAAAATGCCGGCAGGCTTACAGCTCATGGCGTTCATATTAATAAAAGATAAAATCAGGTACAGCGCCGCAAAAACACTGGCATTTTTTGATAAGCAAGGCGTGAATCTTAAAGTGATATCAGGGGACAACCCCCTGACAGTTTCGAAAATTGCGCAGCGAGTGGACCTGAAAAACGCAGATTCATATATAGATGTTTCCACTCTGACGAGCAAAGAGCAACTTAAAGAAGCGGCACTCAAGTATACTATTTTCGGGCGGGTGAGTCCTTCCCAGAAACAGGATATAATCAGAGCGCTCAAAGACAACGGCCGAACCGTAGCGATGGTCGGAGATGGCGTTAACGACGTTTTGGCTATGAAGGAATCAGACTGCAGCGTCGCTATGGCTACAGGCAGCGATGTTGCCAGAAACATATCCCATCTTGTACTTTTGAACTCTGATTTCGCATCCATGCCAAAAGCCGTAGCAGAAGGCAGAAAGGCTATAAATAACATCCAGCGGTCGTCCTCGCTGTTTTTAGTCAAAACAATTTACTCGTTTTTGCTCTCAATATTATTCTTTATCATCCCCGCGCCGTATCCGTTCATCCAAATCCAAATGACGTTAATCAGCGCGGTAACAATCGGCATACCGTCATTCATACTTGCACTGGAACCCAACAGAGAAAAAATCAAGGGCAATCTGTTCAGGAATATCATCGATAAGGCTTTGCCCGCAGCATTAACGATAGTAACATCACTTTTGCTCTGCGTTTTAATGTACTCCGTTTTCGGAATGACTCAGGAAAGATACTCCACACTGGCAATAATAATAACCGGATTCATCGGCATATTGCTGCTTCATAAGATATCCGTTCCGCTTAACAAAATAAGAACAGCTTTAATTTGGGGCGTCAGCATAGCGTTCGCAGTAGGCGTAATTTACTTTAACAAATTTTTTGAACTGGAACCGCTCAACTGGCTAACCATACTGATTTTGATGCTTTTGATGCTTATTTCCAAGATTATTTATGATTTTATTTCAAAGATAAAAATTGCGGACAGGAAAATTCAATTCCAAAATTAGTAAAAAATTAGCAACAAAACGGCAGATAATTGTTGACTTAAATTCATATATTATGTAATATAATTTAGTAAGAGTACAAAGGAGGCAGTTATATGAGAAATCGTGACAGATGCGGGTTTACAATTATAATTGGAATTATCACTTCGGTAATAACAATTGTTTCAGTGGCTGCGGCTATATTTTTGATTTTAGACCACAAAAAAAGGAAAGCAGACAAAGAACTGGAAGAATATCTGGAAAGCACAATCAGTTAAATTTTTATAATTTGATTTTAAAAAAGCCGAGACCGTGCAAAAGTTTGTGTAAATGGTAAAATAAAAACAAAGGGAGATTACC
>CAYJIV010000082.1:0-3530 GCA_964370325.1 uncultured Eubacteriales bacterium | reverse complement strand
AAATTAACCGTATCAACTGTTTCCACCATCCATTCACATTGCATTTAATCTTTTTATAAATCCTGAAGTGATATACTCATATTTATCCAAAAAGGAAAGAGTGTCTCCTCCTGCATTGACAATAAATTTTGTTTTGCTTGGAGGATGCAAAACCCACTGAAAAAAGAAATTATTTATATTGTGGTTTTTATCTCGGTTTTTAAGTTCAGCATATTTGCTAATGAGTTGATAGAAAATCAAAAACACTGGTAAAATAAATAACAAGGTATTACACAACATTGTAGTAATCCAAGCGTTTTCAGACGAAGTTTGTTGAGCTATATGTTTTAAATAGATAATTGTTAATAAACATACAAAAAAAGAAATAGGCACTCTTTTATATATAGACAAAGCTTTTATTGTCTTCATTTTGATAAAGTTAGCTTTATAAATTACTAACACAAAACAAAAATGCAATGTGTTAATCAACGACATAAATAGTATTAAGTTTTTGTCTATTACAGTATATACAGTTCTATGTGGTGATTTGAAAAAAAGTTGTATACCGTGATAAAATAGAGAATAGCTAATAAGGTAACTACACTCTATTAGAACACTTATAAATATAGAAAAAGTTAAAATATATTTTAGTACTGCAACTTTTTTATTTTTCCATCCAAAATAAAAAAACAATAATAATGTAGAAACTAGTCTAATGAGTGGATGGTCAAATAAAATATAAAAAGAAAACACTATAGAAAAATATGTTAGACAAAAGTAGATTGCATTCTTTAGATTTTGTTTTTTAAAACTGGCATCATTGACACAATTATTATAGCTGTGCTCTTTTGTGAAAATCATGTAACAAAAAACAGCTTCAAAAAGATATCTTGCAGCTTGTATTAAATATATCAATATTCCTCACTTCCTCTTTATTACAATAAATAAAAAGAGGGGATAACAAAAATCCCCCTTCCATAATACTATCAAATATTATTAATTTCCAGATCCATGATCACAGTAATTTCCAGATCCATGCTCATAAGAGATGGAAATAACTCCACCGAAAATCAGCACAAAAGCAAATGCTATCGCTACAATTTTCTTAACAAACATACACAATCTAAACTCCTTTCAATAAATTATATAATTACCCACTCCATGACAATAAACTATAATAAACTTATCTCTTCTCATCACTCCCTTTAGAGATTATTTTCCCATATTTATGGTCTTTTGTCATTGCTCTTCTGATTTATAAATAGGTTTAATTTTAAAATCCAAACATCTCATCTGATATTTATTATTTTTTAAAACATGCCATTTGATTTTATTTTTTGACGTTACTTTTTTAAAAAATTCGTTCTTATAGGAAACTTCAACTATTACGTTTTTATCATCTTTTTCTATCGATACAACTTCTATATCTATAACAGACAACCCCTCTTCCAGAGAACAACAAACTCCCATGTGAGATAATCTTTCTATTCCTTTTCTAAAAGCTTTTTTAGAATTTTCATTGTTATTTCCCATTGAAATACTAAACGTAACATTAGGTTTAAGTTTATGAAGACTACCTACCAAAGCCAATATTGATTTTTCAGCATATTGATTCCCCCAAAAAGATTTTCCAATCCAGCAACCTAAATTTATTTGATTTTTTTCTTTCAAATAATTAAATTCGAGTATTCCTACCGGAACATTTTCAAAAACTTTAATTACAAAATTTTGTCTACTCAAACTTTCATTCTTATCAATATTATTCCACTGTTCTAAAACGTCTTCTTTACTTTCAAAATTTATAACTGAGGGAAACCAAAAATACTTATGAACATCTTCATCCGAAAAATATTCTGCTAAAATTTCTTTGTCTTCAGGTTTAAATTCTTTTGTCAATGTTATTTCATCTGACTTAATAACTTGAGTCTTCATTATATAATCTAATGCTTTGTCTAAATTACTCACAATAGGATTTTCTTCGATTTTACTATAAACTTGTTCTTGACAATTCAATGCTTTTTCCGTACTCTCTCTTGCACAAACTATCACATTAGAACTCATCAATGAAGTTATTATTGATAAAGACAATCCGATGATTTTTTTAAATCTCACAAGCTTTCAACCTCATTTTTTAAAATTACTTTAATTTTAAATCACAGTAACAGAAGAATATTCCACACGGATTTCATTGTCTTTTGTACGTGATAGCTTAGCTTTATTGCCATTACCGTCTTCAATCATAAGCTTTTCAATTTTATGTTCATCGAAAAAATTCACTACTGTGCTTTCTACAAAACCAACCCACTTTTGGCGTTTCATTTCTGGTTTTGGCTCGTCTGCTAATGTTTTTTTCAATTGGTCTAAAGAATCTACCACTTATATTATCTTTTTTTCTATAATTTGATTATACATTCTCTAAAACATGGACTTCAAGGGGAAACGGAAATTTCATTGATATTCCATTAATTTTAACACATAATGTTGTTTTATTTTAAGCTTTTTAGCCTGTTTTCCAGGAAAGTGTATCTTTTACGAGAATAGTTATTTTTCATAGCTTTTATCCAAAAGAAGCTTTTATAAAATTTCTTGATTTGATATAATAGACAATATTATTTCGTAAATTTTAAAAATTTGTTATTGTTAATCAATTGGAGGCGATATATTTGCGTATTATTTTTATGGGTACATCAGAGATGGCAATACCTTTGTTAGAAGTGCTTATAAAAAGCAAAAATGAAGTCTGCCTTGTTGTCAGTAAACCAGATAAAATGCGAGTTAATCAGGCAGCGGACGATGTGATTGAAATCCATACTGCAATTACAGCACATACCAAAAAGCATAATCTTAATATTTTCCAACCCGAAGAATTAAAGGAATCAGAAGTAATAAAAAAATTGTCTACACTAAATCCTGATGCTATCGTAGTTGCAGCATATGGAAAAACAATTCCAAAAGAGGTATTAGCCATACCAAAGCACGGTTGTATAAAAATTCATAATTCGCTGTTTCCAAAATACCGAGGCGATTCACCCATTCCATCGTGCATTATAAACGGTAACACTGTGACCGGAGTTACAACTATGCTTTTAGACGAAGGGAAAGACACTGGTGATATACTTATGCAAAGCAAAATATATATAAAGACGATGAAACAACAACAGACCTGATGAAAAAATTACCGAAACTTGGAGCAGAACTGCTGATAAAAACGCTTGATGGATTAGAAACCGGATCTGTTAAATCGACAAAACAAAACTACGAAGAAGCATCAAATTCCGTTGATTTTGAAAACAACAAATTAACCATACGGTGGTTTTAGTAGGAAAAAATATTGTGCGAAAAGACAAAACCAAAAATCTTTCAAGTAATCGTGAGTATGCGTTATTGCCAGAACTAAAAGTGATTTTGCTCAAATTGAAATTAAAGCAAGATGAAAACAAAAAAATTTCGGAAAAAATATCAAGAAAATAATTATGTTTTCAAATGGGCTGACGGAAGACTTTATAGACCAGACTATATAACAAATAGTTTTTAAAAACTTCTCAAAATGG
>CAYJIV010000081.1:0-3588 GCA_964370325.1 uncultured Eubacteriales bacterium | reverse complement strand
AAATAAATAACGAACGCCTTCCAATGATGGGCCCTCATCGTTTTCTCTTCTGAGTCGCCGTTCTTCTTGAACGTTTTCTCTGTGTTCCTCATCTATCTCAAAATTGACTGAATCTATCAGCTCCATGCCCTGACTTAATTCTTCTTCAGGAGTCAAGGAAGTGGAACCATCATCAAGAGGCTCAAGAGCCTGATCAATATCTATCCCTCCAGAATCATCTATCCGCTCATTTTTTGGCTTGCCGAATAGTTGCTTAACTCCTCCAACCACGCTTTTTTTTGCACTTTTGAGTTTTTTTGTAATTTCTTCGTATGTTGAACCGCCCACACAGCATCCTTCTTTCTGGTTTTAAAGTATTTAATGGCTATTGCTCCATGTCAGAGTATCTTCCATCGGACATGTCAATACTTCCCTTTGGTTGTGAATCCGGCATCATTGCCCTGAGTTTTTCCCGTTGAAGTGCTTTTGCCTGCGGGTCAAAAGTTCTCAGGGTAACGGGACCAAGAATATAAAATAAGCTTAATTGATATGGTTCGCCATACATAGCCCATATTTTACTCATTTGTTCAATATCAATATCCTGATTCAAATTGATATTAACAAACATGTCGCCCTCCAAATATTTCTGTGGTATTGAAGAAAATTTATTCATGGTCTCTGCTATTTTACCTAATATTTTATCAGCGTCTTCGGATTTGTCCTCAAGATCATCTCCGGCACTACTGACGGAAATCATGTAATGCAGCTCAAACCTATCCTCTGACATACCGTTCGATTCTGAATAACCACCTGTACCTTCATAGTTTTTCATACCATGCAGGTGAACTCCTACTATGCGCTTGCCTCTTGTTTTAGGCAAACATCTGCCAATTTGTTCCTTGTCCTTAATGTGCTTGGGTACTAAAGCATCTCTTAACATCCTTACTATACCCTGACCTATAACAAATACTGCGTCTCCTTGCTCCATCGGTTCGTTCACTACCTTCTTACTTAAATTTAATTTCGAGGTCTTTCGCTTTTGAAATGCAGTTGCTTTTGTGAGTGTTCAGTTTAATAATACATTCTCCTTAAATGAATTTCAAGACAATTGGAACAAATACTTTTTATCTTATTTGATATTTTTATATATCCATCATATAAGCAATTTGAAATACCACTGTCTTTTAATTAAATTTTAAAATTGCAGCTTTTCATAAGCTGTAACTTTCATAATTACAAAACCTCAGAAATTGTTTTGATCTCAGAAATATTTATTTGTGTAATAAACTCTTTAAAAATCCCAGAAAAATGGTAAAATGTGTAAAACTATAATTTGCCAACAAATAGGAGGATTAACATAGAAATATTTTAAAAAGAGGGGCATTGTTTCTGAAATACTTTAACTTGGTGTTACAACTTTTATTTAAAAAGATTTAGACCACAAAACAGGGTATTAAAAACTTTTAACCCTTTCGTTTTAAGGTCTATTTTCATGCTCAGAATTAGAAAGTTCTGGGCATGTTTTATTGCTAAATATCCTTAATCTTCTGATTTTTTCAACCTAAAAATTCGAAAAAACAGGAGATGTGTAAACTATGGGACTTTTAGAAGACATTAAAGATCCAATGGCATATTTTAGCAGAGTGGCTTTCAATATATGGCTTAAACAAATAAAAAAGGAAACTGATACTGGTAATTGGGAAATTATTTCTCTTACCGAACTTGATGCATCTATCGGTAAGTGCGATGAATTTTTGGACAAGTCTAATCCACTTAGTTGGATTGATAATTTCAAAAATAATGACCTACATAACGTACTTACAAATTTGTCGGAAGAAGAACAAAGATTAATAACTTATGTTTTTTATGAAGGTAGAACTCAAGAGGAATTTTCAAAAACTTTTGGCTATTCACAGTCCAAAATAAGCAAAATGTTCACAAAAACTATGGCAAAAATTCGAAATCGTTTGTGCAAAAAGTAGAACTTTTGAGATTTGGTAAGGTTATGGAATAAAAAAAGCCCCAAAAAGACTCTATACAGATAGAAAGGATTTTAAGAGAGCTCTTTCGTGAACATTGAAAATTTAATATCAAACAGTTTAATCACGTTAGTTGTTATCCAAGCGATTTGCTGGGTGCGCCATAACATCTTGTTAAGAAACAAGAAAGAGCGAAAAATACTCAGATATAAAATCAACTGTGGTAGTTGATCCGCAATGACGATAACAACCTATAATGATACTTCCGCTCAGCGACAATTCACATAATCGGGGCGGCCGGGTGAGAACCGCGCGGTGGTGAAACTCCAATGATGCCGAAATCCATCGGCAGGTTAAACTGTTTTTAAAAATAATATTTGGAGGCTAATTATGCAAACCGAAAAAACCGATATTGTCTTTTTTGATACAGAAATCATGCATAAAATTGGCAAAACAAGCTATATTGTGAAGTCTTTTTATGATGATAAAAAAGAGGATTTGGTTGAAAAAATCAAAAGACTGTTAAAACTGGAAGTCGCCAAGAGACCTTGAGTCCGGACATCAATTTGTGCTATAATCGAGAGGTAAACATTGCTTGTCTGGCTGCAGGTCTCCAAAAACAGCGCAAAGCCGAAGGAGAATAAAATATGCAGACAAACACGGCAGAAAATTTATTTCTTGATGAAAAAATTGATGCGCTTTATTTGCGATTATCGCGCGAAGATGATTTGGAGGGAGAAAGCAACAGTATCGCAAATCAGCGGGAATTGCTGATGAACTATGCAAAGAAAAATAGACTACGCAACATCAAAATCTTCATTGATGACGGGGTTTCAGGTGTAACTTTCAAACGTGAAGATTTCCAAAAACTTCTTGAGCTGATTGAAGCGGACAGAGTTTCAACTTTAGTAGTTAAGGATATGTCGAGATTGGGGCGCAATTATTTAGAAGTAGGTCAGCTTACTGAAACCATTTTGCCGATGCATAATGTGAGATTAATCGCAGTGAATGATGGTGTAGACAGTGCAAAAGGCGGCGACGATTTCACACCATTTAGAAACATTATGAACGAGTGGTATGCCAAAGATATAAGCCGTAAACTCCGCTCTACGATGCGACTGAAAAGCAATCAAGGTTATGCAATTGGACGTCCGCCGCTTGGTTACAGAAATGATGAAATCGACAAGAAAAAGTGGGTAGTCGATCCCGAAGGTGCCGAAATAGTAAAGAAAATTTTTGAGCTTAGACGTGAAGGCTGCAGCACCAACGAAATCGCAAATAAACTGAGACGTGAAAAAGTGTTGATTCCATCAATGTACGCAGCAGAGAAAGGTATCAGAAAACCGTCTATTAAAGCGGTAAGGGATAAATATCTTTGGACACATTGTATAGTAACCAATATTCTTACGAATCAATCCTACATAGGCGATGTAGTGAATTTCAAAACTTACAGCAAATCTTTCAAGCTGAAAGAACGCATTGCAAACCCAAAAGAAAACTGGGTTGTTTATAAAAACGTTCATCCGGCAATTGTCGATTTAGAAGTTTGGGAAAACCTTCAGAAAAGTTTTGAGAATAAAAGTAAACTTCGGAAACCAAAGAATATTGAAAAAAATATGTTTTCCGGATT
>CAYJIV010000080.1:0-3592 GCA_964370325.1 uncultured Eubacteriales bacterium | reverse complement strand
ACACCTCTGTCCCTATTTTACACCCTTTTCAACTTATGCGTTTGTCGTGCGGTGATACGCTTAATACTACTGCCATTAATCCTAACATGATTTTTTGTATTAATTTTAATTTTAGTGCTGTCACTATCTTACATTTGTTAAATTTTTTCATTTACCTCTCCACTTTCCTTTTTGATTTATTGTAATATGCTTTTATTATACCATCTGACCCTTTTTTCAATTTGAAAAACATTTATTTAGCATGCAACTTAATTATTAACATAATATTAATCACTTTGCAATGCATCAATTAGAAATATTTTGGAAATGCTATATTTGAAAAACCAAATATATTTTCAGGAGCAGTGAACAAATATGGCAGTGGCGCTAATTCGTACTATTATACTATATATCATAATAATTTCAGCAATAAAAATGATGGGCAAACGGCAAATCAGCGACCTGCAAACTTCAGAACTGGTAATTACAATTTTGATTTCAAACATAGCAGCAATCCCCATGCAAAATACGGCACAACCGCTAATCAGTGGATTAATCCCAATTGTTGTACTCATTTGCTGTGAGATATTTGTGTCCTTAATAATGCTTAAAAATTCAGAAAATTAGTCTGCGGAAAACCCATAATAATTATCAACGACGGAGAGTTGGACCAATCCGCACTTAGGCTTCTCCGAATGAGTACAGAAGATTTATTTGAACAGCTTCGGCAGATGGACGTTTTCTGCCTACAAGATGTTTCATTCGCAGTTATTGAAACAAACGGTAAAATGAGCGTACTCAAAAAAACTGAAAAGCAACCGCCGGATGCCTCTACTTTGGGTTTAACTGTTCCTCAGCAGCAGTTCGATGCGGTAGTTATTAGTGATGGTTTAATTTCGGAGTTCTCTTTATCATTGTGCGGCCTCAACAAAGAGTGGCTGGCAGGTATTTTACAAGGCGAAAAAACAAAATCAAAAGATATTTTCATAATGACTGCAAACAAAAACAAGGAATATAACATCATACGAAAGGAGCAGCCGAAAAAATGAAAAAAATCTGGGCAACAATCATAATCACATTTTTAACGATATCCACATGCTGCTTTTTTCTTTGTTATGTTATAAACGTTTCTGATCAGGCTGCTGCTGCTGTGACTAAAATTCAGAAAAATGTTTCGTCAGGACAATACGAAAGCGCACAAAAAGAAACCGAAAAGCTCGATGAATATTGGAAATCCCAGCATACTATGCTTTCGATAATCCTGCACCACGAAATACTAGAAGAAATCGAAGAATCCATCGCTTTAATAAATACATCACTTCAGCAACCGGAAGAAGAAATTGCAGAATTTTGGTTTGAAAGCACAAGAACGCTCGTAAAAATAGCCAATCTCCGGGACTTGGAAATCCCGAACGTGGCTAATATTTTATAAAATATTTATTAAGATTTTGAAAAAACTAATAGTTCAATTATATTTTTGTTGTAAGAAAGCTATGTTTTAATGCTGTTTGCGCAGTTGGACGGTCTGCAGGATCATTCACCGCCATACACAACATTAAGTTAAGTAATTCTTTTTCTGCTAAACGAATTTCTGACGATGTTGCTGTCATACGGTGGCGTTTACTCGTAATCGATACACTGATAACCTTTTCAATACTTGTTGAGTTCCGCCGTGGAACTCAACCGCAAACATGACGTCATTTTTATTCTGTTTTGCCGCATAATATATCACAAGCAACAAAGAATTATATGTCTATATGAATCCTACCTTTAGCGTGCAAAGTAACTAAAGCTTTTAAAACACCATTCGCCGCTTTTTATTTATAATTTATTTAGCTTCCAATGTTAAAAATTCTGTGAAACCAGTCATGTCAAAAATTTCCATAACCGTAGGCGTCACTTTTATGATAACCAAACTTCCACCCTCTATGTTATTCACCTTTTTCTGTGCATAAAGAATTGTTCTAAGTCCAGCACTGCTTAAATAATCTACTTCAGTAAAATCTAAAACTAGATTATTTTCACCCTCATCAAAACTTTCGTCTAACTTGGCTTGCAAGTCAGGTGAGGTTTGGGTATCAATCCTCCCCTTGATTTTGTAAATTACTTTCCCCTCTTGTGCTACCTTTTCGATTTCCATTTTAATTTCCTCCTTTAACTTATTATTAAACATACTTAGTAAGTGTAAGATTATTTTTCCCGGATTTATAGTGATATTCTACGCTATTCATCATCTTTTTAACCATAAAAATACCAAGGCCACCAATTTTACGTTTTTCAATCGGATCACCAACGTTTGGCTCTTTAAGTTTGGTAGGGTCAAATGGAACCCCGCTGTCAGCAAACTTGATTTTTATTTCTTTTCGATCATTGTTATACTCAACTTTAATGGTCACATTTCCCGTTCTACCCGGGTATGCATAATGAGCCACATTAACATAAATTTCTTCACAAGACAACAAAACTTCAACTCTGGACTTACCTTCCAACCTAAACTTATCCATACAATCATTTAAAAAACCATAAACAATATGCCAATTTTCGATGAGTGCAGAAATTTCAATATTACATTTCATTTGCTGAAAATTTCCCCCTCAACTTCAATTTTGCATATAGTTAACCATTGTATATTAAATGATGAAATATTTCAACTGTTTTGTATAAAACAATCAACTTATTGTTTTGCGCTTGCTTTTTATAGCATTCTACGATAATTTATATTATTATACCATTAAAATACCATTAAAATCAAAAAGGAGATTTTTAAATTATGAAAAAGTCAAAACAGCTTTCTAAATTTTTCTGCACAATCTTAGGTTCATTTATTATTTTCTGTATATGTTCATTGGCGTTATCAGTAAATATTTGCGCCATATCCACAGAATTTACAGAAGAGCAACAAACATGTATTAAAGAAACTCATTGCGACCTGTGTTATAAATCCTCCTACTATTGGAATACTCAATTATTATTTCAAGAAATTAAAAAAAACCATCCAAAATTGTTTGCAACAACCACTTTTGAAGATTTGAATGCATATATGAATCAATCGAAGTTTATACGTTATGCACAAGGAGTATGCATTAAAAAAGTTCATTCCGATATGGTTAAAAGCCACTTGTCGTGGAGTATTGATTCAATATATAATGAAATTCGAAGAAAATATCCAATATTATTTAAAGAAACCACTTTTGCAGCTCTGCATGCATATATGACTGACCCAACGTTAAATTTCTATGCATCACCGAAGAAAGCAGAAAGAGCAGCAAAATCGGCATATTATCAACAGAAAAGTACTAGTTCCACCAAAAGAGTACATGTAGATCCAAAGCGTTTTCAAACTGTAAGGAGTCAAATTGAACGTGATTATCCAAAAAAATCATTATCATGGGAACGTATTACAGCTCTATATAATGAAGGCCTCCCTCAAGAAAGTCAAGTATCTAAAGAATCTTTGCAATGCTATTTTGGTAATCTTCGGAAAAAAGAGATAAGAAAAAAAAGATAGAAATGATAGAAACGATAGAAATGCTATTAAACGCTGCTTACGAATAAAAAAAAGGAAGCGTCCATAGTTTTGTGTAAATGAGTAATAACATTATTAAATATTAGT
>CAYJIV010000079.1:0-3644 GCA_964370325.1 uncultured Eubacteriales bacterium | reverse complement strand
ACACCTCTGTCCCTATTTTACACCCTTTTCAACTTATGCGTTTGTCGTGCGGTGAAATGCGGATTAATTGACGAAGTTGGCAGTCTTGCCGACGCGTTGAAGTCTTTGTATGGTATGGTTAATAAATCTAAAAATGAATAATGGATGATTTTTAATTAATGTTCAATATATCAGCTTATACTTATCTTTTTTATCCCGCGTCTGGGGGGAAAGAAATCAGGGGGCGCACAGCCCCCTGAAATTCCTCAACTCTAAAATTAAAAGAATCCCTATATGCCGCCGTAATATGCTTTCAAATATATTTCTTTTATTTCATTGACTAGTGGATATCTTGGATTTGCCGTGGTACATTGATCTGCATGTGCATTTTCGGCAAGTGTCTGGACACCATTTAAAAATTCATTTGCGGAATGCCTAATTTTCTATTTATATTTTTGATTTCTTCAGTTAAATTATTAATGCTTTCTTCGATTGTACTTCCGTCTACACCAATAAGTTCAGCTATTTTGGCGTACTTTTTATCTGCTATGAATTTTTCATATTTCGGGAAGACTGCAAATTTTGTGGGCTTTTGAGAGTTATATTCTATGACATACGGCAGTAAAATCGCATTTGCACGGCCGTGTGTGATGCCATACTTACCGCCTAATTTATGCGCCATGGAATGGTTTATTCCCAAAAACGCATTTGTAAACGCCATACCTGCAATGCAGGAAGCATTGTGCATTTTTTCTCTGGCTTCGGGGTCATTTTCTCCATTTTGATATGCTCTTTCCAGATGTTCAAAAACTATTTTGATGGCTTGTAAAGAAAGCGCTTCTGTATGGTCATTTGCCATTACTGAAACATAAGATTCAATTGCATGAGTCAAAACATCCATACCGGTATCTGCAGTTGCTTCTTTTGGAAGTGATTTTACAAATTACGGGTCTATTATTGCAACATCAGGAGTTAATGAATAATCAGCCAACGGGTATTTTATCCCGTCGTTTTTGCGGTCAGTTATAACAGAAAACGCAGTAACTTCCGAACCCGTTCCGGACGTAGTCGGAATAACTACAAGCGTACATTTATTCTTCGTTTGAGGGAATTCGTATGTACGTTTTCTGATATCCATAAACTTAAGTTTCAAGCCTTCGAAATTCAACTCAGGATGCTCATAAAACAGCCGCATACCTTTTGCGGCATCGATTGGTGAACCTCCGCCTAGTGCAATTATGCAATCTGGTTTAAACGTTTTCATTGCTTCTATACCTTTGAAAATCGTTTCAATGTTCGGGTCAGGCTCAACATCGTAAAAAATTTCAATACTGCACGGAGCTGCGCGTTTATTTAAATAATAAAGTATTTTATCAACATTTCCAAGCTTCATCATTGTGACGTCAGTAACGATAAACGCCCTTTCTACGTTGCTCATATCCTCAAGATAGCGAACTGAGCCATATTCAAAGTAAATTTTGGGTGGAATTTTAAACCACTGCATGTTATTCATCCTTTTAAACACCCGCTTTATGTTAATCAAATTTACTGCGGAAACATTTGCTGTTGTGGAATTTTTGCCATAAGTGCCGCATCCCAGTGTCAGTGATGGAATAGCTGTGTTGTATATATCACCAATGGCCCCTTGAGACGCCGGTGAATTAACTAGTATTCTTCCTGCTTTCATCTGGCGGCCGAATTCATCAATTATATTTTCATCATTGCTATGAATAACTGCAGTGTGACCCAGACCATAAAAATTCAAATTTTGTTTGGCAATGTCAAAACCATGGTCACTATTTTCTACGATATAATAAGAAAGAATAGGGGAGAGCTTTTCAACAGAGAGAGGGAAATCTACGCCCACGCCGTCAAGTTTAGCTATTAATATTTTTGTGTCTTTTGGTACATTAATCTGAACCTTATCTGCAATCCAATATGCATTTTGACCCACAATAATGGGGTTCAAAGATTTTTTTTCGGGATTTACAATAAAATTAGATAATTTTTTAGTTTCTTCCTCATTTAAGAAATAACAGTTGTTTTTTTGCATTATTTTTTTAAAATCAGATGCAATTTCTTTGTCTACAATTACAGCCTGCTCAGAAGCGCAAATCATGCCGTTATCAAATGTTTTGGATATTATTAAATCATTGCATGCACGCTCTAAATTAGCTGTTTTTTCGATATAACACGGTACATTTCCGGGGCCGACCCCTAAGGCTGGTTTGCCGCTTGTGTACGCTGCCCGGGCCATTTCGGGACCGCCGGTTGCTAAAATTAAATTCACATTTTTGTGGTTCATTAAAGTGGAAGTTGCTTCAATTGACGGTTGTTCAATCCACTGAATGCAGTTATCAGGTGCACCTGTTTCAATTGCGGCGTCTCTTAAAATTTTTGCGGCTGCAACTGAACATTTTTGAGCACTTGGGTGAAACCCAAAAATTATTGGATTTCTAGTTTTCGCACATATCAGCGATTTGAACATTGTAGTAGAAGTTGGATTTGTGACAGGAGTTACACCTGCAACTATACCTACAGGCTCGGCAATTTCAGTGTAACCCTCAGCTTCATTCTTATTAATAATACCGACTGTTTGCAATTTTTTAATCGAATTCCAGATATATTCCGTTGAAAAAATGTTTTTTATGATTTTATCTTCAACTATGCCTCTGCCGGTTTCTACGACTGCCATTTTAGCAAGTTCAACATGATTTTTCATACCCGCTAATGCCATTGCGTGCGTGATTTTGTCAACCTGCTTTTGGCCCAGTTTCATATATTCCTCCAAAGCTGTCTGCGCTTTGGAAACTAATTCGTCAATTATTTTTTCTGTCACTTAACCACTCCTCATAGTTGAAATATATGACTAGCAGACATTGCCTATTCTAAACTACAATGTTCAGTAGCTTTTGTGGAACGTATATAAGCTTTTTGGTTTCTTTGCCGTCAATAATTTTTGATATACTTTCATCTTTTTGAGCTAGCGCAAACACTTTGTCTTTTGACATTTCCGGCGTAATTATTAATTTAGATTTCACCTTGCCATTTACCTGCACAGCGATTTCGATTTCTTTATCCATGCATTTGGTGGCGTCATATTTTGGCCAAATCTGTTTTGCTACTAACCCTTCACCCAAAGTGTGGTTTTTCCATATTTCTTCTGTGATATGAGGTGCAAAAAGATTTAACAGCACAGTGAAAATTTTGAATTCGTAGTTGTTTATGGAACCTGCATCATAAAACTCGTTAAGCAGTGCCATCAGTGCCGCAATGGCGGTATTGAATTTTAAATTTTCGATATCTTCGCCAACCTTTTTGATGGTTTTATTTATCGAAATATCTAACTTTGGATTATTGGGTTTTGAGTTGTCTAAGATTTTCTGCAGTCCCCAATATCTTTCCAAGAAGCGGCGGCAACCACGGATGCTTGAATCACTCCAGGGAGCGGCTTTTTCAAAGTCGCCGATAAACATTTCATAAAGGCGGAGTGTGTCCGCGCCGTATTTCTCAATGATTTCATCTGGGTTTACAACATTGCCTTTAGATTTGCTCATTTTTTCGCCATTTTCGCCCAATATCATGCCATGACTCGTGCGTTTTGCATACGGTTCCGGCATCGGTACGACTCCAATATCATATAAAAATTTATGCCAAAAACGACT
>CAYJIV010000078.1:0-3659 GCA_964370325.1 uncultured Eubacteriales bacterium | reverse complement strand
AAAACGCCGTAATTATCTAATTTTTGGGGTTGTTTTCTTATGCGTTTGTCGTGAATCTCCCTCAAATGCACTTTTGGTAATAAATTGATAATAATTATTTATAATCAAGTTTAAACAAAAGTGATGTAAAAAACAAACTGCAAATGATTCTACTAATTTATGCTTAAAATCCTACTGCAAGTCAGTAGAATTTTAATATTCATCAAATATTCGTTGTAGTTTTACAGAATCATTCGTTTTATTCAACGCAAGAGTCAATAAAATGCGTGCTTTCGTCGGTGATAAATTATTTGCATATATTTCATTACCAGTATGCTTTTCTTCGACACAGGAAACCAAACCATTAGCTATCCTTGAACTTTTAACTATTGAAAAATTTTCCCCTGCAAGCTCTTTTATTTTCTTTTCCCATTTATTGTTGCATCCACCACATCCTGCACCAGCCAATACAACGCCATTAGAAAATTTAGCTGTATTCTTTAATATTTCAACATCGGCATCCACATAAAACATTAAAATTTCAACTTTTGGTATGCGTTCTTTCAATGTGTTTACATCAAATTCACTGTTTACAGTGTGCTTCTTGACCGAAGTGTTATAAAAATATGGCGCTTCGTCGCGCATATACCCAAGGCATCCGAAATCTTTTTGATTAAATGCATCTGTTCTGAAAGTGTTGACTTTATGTACATCTCTTGCAGCATAAATACCATCAGAAAAAACAACCAACACACCTTTACCAATTGCCTCTTTACTTTTAGCAAGGCCTACCGCTTGAAACAAGTTAAAAGGTCCGTCTGCACTTAGAGCTGTACTTGGTCGCATAGCTCCGGTTAGAATTACTGGTTTTTCAGTTTTAACAGTTAAATTCAGAAAATATGCGGTTTCTTCCAGAGTATCCGTACCATGAGTTATAACAAATCCATTTACATCATCTCTTTGTGCTTCTTTATTTATGTAATCTGCAAGCTCTATCCACTTCTCAAAACTCATATCAGAACTGTCTATATTAAACATATTTTTTGATTCAATATTAGAAAGTGAATTTATGAAAGGAGCCTCTAAAACCAACTCATCAATCTCAACTTGAGCAGCTGTATAGCATGAAGTTTTTCCGTCTGTACCGGTACCTGCAATAGTTCCACCGGTGCCTATCAATATTATGTTTTTTGTGTGTATTTTTTCCTTAAGTATCATTATATTTCTCCTATATAAAAATTAATTTAAGTTTTTAATTTATTATATTATTATAATACTATCTTTAGAAATGTTGTGAAATATTTTTCGCAAGGCGTTATTGGCGAAAATGTACAAAAAATGTTATTGTTTTATTTTTTACCGTATGGTATCATTGTTTTTAATTCAAAAAACCGAAAGGAGATCAAATTTATGGCTATAACAATCAAAAACGCTTGCTCGGAATTTACAAAATATTTTTCGGCAGCAGCTGCAAAAGGAATCGCATACATTAATTCGGAGGAAACCCGATACAATGAAGTGGTTGCACCTATTGTAAGGGATCATTTTGGGAAAAAGTCTGAAACAGCTGAAAAAATGTTAGCACTTGGGACTGCCTTGAGCCAACCAGTTTCAGATATAAAACAAATGGTTAAAGATGGAAAATTCGCGAGTGTAGACGAATTAAAAAAAGCAGTAAGCCAAGAGGAAGAGCGTATAAACAAAATTTTGATGGCATTGAATAACAATTTAAAATCCGCTTCGGGAGTACTTAAAATATGGTTAGGCGGCGAAGGCCTTTTTTCTGCGTGGAGTGGAGCGTTTTTCGGATATGGAACAAAAGCACTTTGGCAAAAAATGATTACTGATACCAAAGGTGCATTAGCAAAATTTAAATCTAACGGTTCTAAGAGGGAAAGTGAAGTTGAATCACAAACAGAATCTATGAAAACCCCATTAGGATCCCCAGCAGCTGCTGCAGCCTTGGACGGATTTGCGCCACCACCTCCTCCGCCAATGTTGTTACCATCGCAAACAAAACAAATGAGTGCTATTCAGAAGTTGTTTCAAGACGCAGAACAAGATGACGCTGATGTTTCGAAAATCAAGCAAACAATTGAACAAGAAGCCGAAAAATTAGTTCCGACTCTTTTTGATTTTACTGAAAAGGGTTCAAAGAAAATAAACATAGCATGGATGGAAAGATTTGCAAAAAAATACTTCCCTAATGAACCTAAACAAAATTATCCAACAAGAGAAAACGTTCGGTATGTTTTTATTAGAGAGCCTGTAACTTTCAAAAAAGGGATCTTAATTCCATACGAAGAATGGCATAAGCATGTTACAGATCCTAAATTTAAAAGCGATCTGAAAAATTTCCGTCAATTAAATTTGGCAGGTTCATCAATGAGTACTTCAGACAGTTTTGCCAAAGGTATCGCTACAGAAAAGGAATCGAGGCATGCTGTCATTAATAAGATAAATGATGCCATAAAACTTGGGAACGACAAATTAAAGCAGTTAGGCAAAACAAAGAAAAAAGCACCTGCCAAACAAAAAGAACTTGTTGTACCTGATTTTCTTAGAGAAGCTAGCCTTGAAAAATGGCAAAGCAACTTCAAGACTTTTTATCAAGCCGAAACAAACAAGATTAAGAACATTGAAAGTGTACAAGAAGCACAAGTAACATTAGAAGCATCTCAAAAACAACTTGCAGGTTTAGGTGGAAAAGAAAAGAGTAATAAAGAACAATTTATTGCTAAGTTGGAAAAATATATTATCGACAGCATAAAACAAATAAAAAATCAGATACCTTTATTAATAACAGCTACACAGCCGAAAATAACAAAAGACAACATTGAAAGTTTTGTCAAACAAGTTAAAACCATAATGGATTTAATAACCAAACTTACTTTATTGTCAAGGTCACCTACAGGGTATGTAGATATTGCTAATAAGTTATTAGCAATAAAAGTAGATCCGTTTGTTATAAAAGACATATTAACAAAAGAAACTGCTAACGTTGTACTACTTAAACCTGTGCTATAATAAAATCAGCTACATCAAATAGATGCCACCTTTTAAAAAAGGGTGGCATCTATATAGTTTTCCCCAGTTTATCTGCGCTTAGGCTAGGCTTATAAAGTTTTTGTTTGCTTCTTCCCAGTTGATTATATTAAACCAAGCATCAATATAGCTATCTCTTTGGTTTTTATATTTTAAATAATAAGCATGTTCCCAAACATCAATCAATAAAATAGGTTTTAAATTTTGAGTTAACGGTGTATTTTGATTTGCTGTTATCATTACCTTTAGATTTCTGTTATTACTCATAACCAGCCAAGCATATCCCGAACCAAAAACGGAAAGTGCAGCTTTTTTAAATTCAGCTTTAAAATTTTCAAGAGATTTAAAATTATTTATTAATGCACTGTAAAGAGGATCTGGTGGAGTTGTAGTATTTGGACTTAGAATATTAAAAAACAGATTATGATTATAAACTCCGCCGCCATTATTTACTATAGCAGTGCGGATTTTTTCTGGAAGTTTATTTGTATTTTTTAATAACTGTTCTAAATTCCAACCTTGAAATTTTGGGTAAGGCGCTAAAGTCGTATTAAGGTTATTAATATATGTTTGAAAATGCTTATCGTGATGATAGTGCATAGTTTCAGCATCCATAAAAGGTTCTAAAGCATTAT
>CAYJIV010000077.1:0-3688 GCA_964370325.1 uncultured Eubacteriales bacterium | reverse complement strand
TCGATAGACAAAATCAAAAACGCCACAGAAAGTGAGCTTTCTTCCATACCGGAAATTACAAAATCTACCGCAGAAGCAATCCATAAATATTTTCACTAATTTAGGCAGTTAATTAACTCAGTAAAATAATTCGGCAATTCACTTGTTATTTCTAAATATTCATCTGTGACTGAATGTATGAATCCAATCTTTTTAGCATGAAGACATTGACCGTGCAAAAACGGAAATTCATTTTTTTTATGACCGTATATAGAATCTCCAACCACTGAATGACCAATATTCGCCATATGAACTCTTATCTGATGGGTCCGGCCGGTTTCAAGTTTTAATTTCACATGCGTAAACTTATCATACCTACAAATCACTTCATAATGAGTAATTGCCCTGCGTCCACCAACTCTGAGTACTGCCATCTTCTTGCGCTCTGTTTTGTGCCGCCCGACTTGAGTGGCTATGGTTCCTTTATCATTTTTCAAAACTCCATGTACAACAGCTTCATACTCACGAGTAAAAGTGTGATTTTTAATTTGCTCTGCAAGAGATTTATGTGCTGCATCCGTTTTGGCCACAATCAAAAGGCCACTAGTATTTTTGTCTATTCTATGAACTATTCCCGGACGCATTACGCCATTAATTCCCGAAAGCGAATCTTTACAATGATGAAGCAGCGCATTTACAAGCGTGCCTTCATAATTCCCGGCAGCGGGGTGAACCACCATCCCTTTGGATTTATTTACAACAAGCAAATCATCGTCTTCATAAGCAATATCTAATGGTATGTCTTGTGAAAAAACTTTGTAAGAAACAGCTTCCGGAATAGTTATGCAAACTTCTTGATTTTTTTCAATAATATGACTCTTGCTAACGTTTTTGCCGTTTAAAGTCACCAAATTTTCATCTATTAACTTGTGCGCGTAAGAACGCGATAAATCTTCCATTTTTAAAATCAAAAATTTATCTATCCTCATACCCACATAATTTTCATTCACTAAAAATTTAAACGTATTAATTAAACTACCGCCCCTGATTCAAATTGACCCAAAAAATCTTATTCTAGACTCCAGTATATCAGAATACAATAAGAAAAATTACTCTTAATAACTGGTAGTATGGAATTATGATTTTATTTTCATAGATTGCATAAGTGACAAAGCTTTTGCAGCAGTAGGACGCTTTTTGGGATCTTCAGCAGTTAAAAGTTTTATAAGATCGAAAAATTTTATTTCATTTTCACTGGGACTGTCTTTAGGATACTTTGTTGCTAAGTTTCGGATGTGACGCTCCATGCCACTTTTACCATAATCAGTATTTAAAACTCTTTTCATATACAACGCAAGTAACGTTACACCGGCAGCATATATATCAAGTTTTACAACCTGATCTTTTTTAATAATTTTCCCCGGACTATATTCAGGCGCCATATAATCACCGGTTCCAACCACCTCTATGACTTTAAAATCACCATTCTTTAATTTTTGCAGCCCTTCATTGACTGTTGCAAAATCCGTTAACTGATAATTAAACCCTCCTTTTTTTGACTGCACTTGAAGTAAATTATCAGGTTTCACATCAAGATGTACCATACCTTTACCATGCAGGAACCCCAAAGATTTAGCAAGATTTCTTCCAAGTTTTAAAATTTCCTGAAGGATGCCGTCAATTTCCCCTGTTTCAGCCTGATGTAGCACAAATTTATCCCATGCATCCCCCATAACTAATGGGGCTTCGAAAATAGCTATTTTTTGATTTAAATCCGGATTCGAACCATACCGTGTCGTTACAGATGAATATACCCATATAGGCACATTATTATATTTAAAATAATGCTTCTCCTGTTTATCCATTGCCCGATTGCGTAATGCTGCCGACCAATCTGCAAATGCACTAGCCTGTAGGCCACTCCAACCGGACGGTTTTAACGCTTCCAGTTCTTTGGATTTTTGAATTTCCTGATTAATGTCCCTTTCCGAACCAAAAGCCACTTTTGCTGCTACCAGATTCCCTCCGGGGTTTTTACATTTAAAAACACTACTAAACGCACCTTGCGCTAAAAACTGTAGATCTTTATAACCTTGCTTTATTAATATTTCCTGCGCTTTCTCTTTCCTCTTTTCACTCACATTTTCACTTGACATAAAACAACACCCCTCACTTTAAAAAATGGAATTAAATTCGACATTTAGTTTTGCACAATTCAAACAAAATGTTTTTGCAAACACAAATCAATTATACAAATGTTTGCACAAATATGTCAAACGTTTTTGAAAAATCGCAAAACACAACAATCAAAATTATGAATGTTGCACAATGAGATTTATAATTATACGCCGTTAATAACTAAATTTATCTTTGCTTAATCAAAATACAAACAGTAAAAGATTTAATAACAAACAAAATCTCCCTTATCCCACTCCTAAGTCTGTGTTATTCAAAAGCACATGAGCTTTTGTATTATTTTTAAGTTTCGGGTATATTTCCGTCTTGAATCTTTTGATTAACTCTGTATCCAAAACTTCAGATGTATCTGTATGGCTAGGAACGAAAACACTTACCCTGAAATGCTCAAAATATTTAGTTGCAATTTCTATATCTGAAACAATATCTTCAAAAGTCTGGCCTCGCACACCGACTAACAAACATATGGCTTGAAAATACTTTGCAATTTCTTTAGGAGTCACATTTTCGGGTATGCCTTTGCACCAGCTGCTTCTCAAATTAGTATTAAATGTTTCAACGCCTGTACGGAATTTAACATCTGTATCTTTGAATTTATCTGCAAACTGTTTCAGAACTTTCCTGTACATCCAGTGTACTTCAAACCAAAGCGTTTTTATATTGCTCTCTTTGACTTTTTTTATTAAATATTCAATCGTTCGCTCGTCCAATTCCATAGCAGAGCCGGAATTGATTACGTCCAGAATACCATATTTACCTGTTACTTTATCAATCGCTGGACGGTTTACTTCAAATGGATTAATACTTACATCATGATAATAATCGCAAAAAGTACACTTCGGCCACTTGCAGCCTGTGCCCTGCAATAAAATCACTTCCTGCGGAAACTTTTCTTTTATTTCTGAATATCTTACTGTTACTTTTTTCATCAATTATCCCTTAAAAACAAAAATACAAGGCAAGCCAACAGCCTACCTTGCAACAATTATACCACAAAATTTATTTTGCTTCCACAATTTTGATTTTTTCGTACGGAACTCCCGCCTGACCTGAAACAATATCGCGAATCAACACAGCGGAAGTTTCATTCAGGTTGCCCGGATTGACAATCACACTGCACTCTCCGTTTTGAATACAAGCCATACATTCTTTGAATCCCTTTGCCTTGATAAGATTTTCAATATTGGATTCCTGCTGCATGGTTTTCGTAAATTCGTCTATCTGCTTGGAAGCCAGCTCACCGGAACCGATACTTTTAATGCTTTCCGTAGCTTCATCCCTTGTTTTTTGACGGCTTACCTGCGCCTCGGCAAAGTATTTCTTTGTGTCTTCGGATACCTTCGCCGAGGTCTGAGCTACAACGTCAAAATTCTCGGATACATTCGCATTTACATATTTGGCTTCACCAAGTTCTTTTGTGGATTCAATTAAATTGGTCACGTCCAGATGTTTGTTGTCCGAAAACTGCCAATTCAAATAAACTGCTGCTCCAAGAGCTACCACAAGAGATGCT
>CAYJIV010000076.1:2383-3769 GCA_964370325.1 uncultured Eubacteriales bacterium | reverse complement strand
AAATGTGGCCACAAAATATTCTATTCCTATACTGACATCCGATGAAACCGCAGCAGATGTAATTTCAGACTTAACCGTTTTTTTCAATGTTCAACTGGCACCAAGAATAAGCCGCCACGGAGGACTGCTAACCGTTCATGGCGAAGGTATCTTGCTAACTGGTGAAAGTGGTGTTGGGAAAAGCGAAATCGCCGTTGAACTACTCAAAAGAGGACACAAATTAATATCAGACGATCAAGTGGAAATAAGAAAAATTCCCAAAAACACCTTAGTTGGCTCTGCACCTGATAACATCAGACACTTTATTGAAGTACGCGGAATCGGGATAATAAATGCCAGAAGAATTTTCGGAATTGATGCAGTTAAAATGACGGAAACAATTGATATGGTCGTAAACCTGGAAGCCTGGGATGATAAAAAAAATTACGAACGTTTTGGTAATGAAACAAGTTATACAGAAATATTAGATGTTCAAATTCCATATATAAGCATTCCGATTCGCCCTGGCCGAAACTTGGCCGTAATCATTGAAATCGCGGCAATGAATAACCGTCAGCGTAAATTAGGCTACAATGCTGCACGCGAGCTACTCATTAATTTAGGTATGGAGTACCCAAAATCCACTAATAAAGAATTCGAAAAATGCATTTGGGATGTATGATTTGATAGGAGCAATGATAAAATAATGAAAATAATTGCAGATACACATTGCCATACAATAGCCTCTGCACACGCATATAGCAGTATTTTAGAAAATGTTAAGGAAGCGGCAAAACAAGGGCTTTATGCCATAGCAATCACGGATCACTCTACTAATATGCAAGAAGCTCCAGGCATGTGGTATTTTGCAAATATGAAAGTAATCCCTCGGAATATTTTAGGAGTGGATATACTTCGCGGAATTGAATCCAATGTTTTAAATTCTAATGGAGAGTTAGATCTTCCAAACTTTCAAAAAAACTTCCCTTTTAAACTTGACTGGATTATAGCTTCTGTTCACGATGCAACATATTCAGGCGGCAGAAGCATAGAAGAATGTACTCAAGCCTGGCTGAATGTTTCTAAAAATCCCCTTGTAAACGTTGTTGGTCACAGCGGTTTACCAAACTTTATTTACGACTATGAAACGGTTATTCCGGAATTCGGCAGGAATGGCAAATTAGTCGAAGTAAACAACAGCTCATTTGATGTACGCCTTGGCTCTTATGAAAATTGCAAAAAAATTGCTCTACTTTGTAAAAAACATAGCGTTAGCATAGTTGTAAACTCAGATTCTCATTTCTGCATGCAAGTGGGCAGATTCGACAAAGCTTTGGCACTTTTACAAGAAATTAACTTCCCTGAAGAACTGGTGATCAATGCTGATATTGATCGGTTCAATAATTA
>CAYJIV010000076.1:2031-2305 GCA_964370325.1 uncultured Eubacteriales bacterium | reverse complement strand
TTTTTCAACCAAGTTTAACTTATAAAATTTCATGCACAAACATATTATTAATAATATAAATTTTTTTAAAAAAGGAGTGCAATCTAGATATATAACGAACTAATTAAATTATCAAATGGATTAGGATGCACTACAATCCAAAACGAATCATTGGCTAAATATACCTCTTTTAAAATCGGCGGACCTGCTGACTTAATAATAAATGTTCACAACGAAAATGCACTTGCACTAATTTTAAAAGAAATAAACAAACAAGAAACTCCTTTTTTTCTTT
>CAYJIV010000076.1:0-2021 GCA_964370325.1 uncultured Eubacteriales bacterium | reverse complement strand
TGGGAAACGGAACAAATCTGCTCGTTTCAGATGAAGGCTACAGAGGCGTTGTTATCCGACTTATTGAAAATTTCAAAAAAATCGAACTTCAAAAAAATAATTTGCTAAAATGCGGAGCAGGTGTACCTCTTGCTAAAGCGTGTGTTTTTGCTATGCAAAATAATTTATCCGGTCTCGAATTTGCCTGGGGCATTCCCGGCTCCTGTGGTGGCGCTACTTTCATGAATGCCGGAGCTTTCGGCAAAGATATATCCAATATAATACTTCAAAGTACACATATTACTCCAAAGGGAAAAAACCAAATTCTAGATAAAGAAGCATTAAATCTTTCATATAGAAAAAGTTTTTATACAAATAATCTGTGCGTTGTAACTTCAGTAACATTTAAACTTAAAAATAAAGAGCAAACAAAAATCCGCAAAGAAATGTATGAAATTATTTCAAAAAGAAAATCTAAGCAACCTTTGAATTTCCCGAGTGCCGGCAGTACTTTTAAACGTCCCGGGAATGGTTATTATGCTGGTTCGCTGATTGAACAATTTGGCTTTAAAGGAACATCTGTCGGAGGCGCAATGGTGAGTCCAAAACATGCAGGGTTTATCGTCAACACCGGAAATACCACTTGTAGAGATGTTGTCAGTTTAATAAACAAAATAAAAGATAAGATCTTTCAAGAAACAGGCATCACCCTAGAGTGTGAAGTTAAAACACTTGGGAATATAAAAATATAAAAGAAGTTGATTGGTATGTCATTTTCTTTAAAAGTAAAAGAAGAATTATCAAAATTGTCAATTGGCTCCATTTCCGAAATCAAAGCGGAGCTTTACGGTGTTTTTTTGCAACAAAAATGTTTGGGCAAATCAAGAATAAAAATAAAATCAGCAAATAAAATTTTGGTAGAAAGAGTATTTGATTTAATAAGTGCAATTTCTAACATAAATAACACTGTGAAAGTTAATAAGGATTTTGAAAATAATTTTTACACATTGAGAATAAATGATACAAAAAATTTCATTGAAAAAATGTTTTCTGCTGACAACTCAAAAATTGATATGAGTTATATAAAAAATACAAATTTAAAAGATTTTTTAAGAGGAATTTTCATTGCTGGCGGCACGCTAACTAACCCTGTTTCAAACTACCATTTGGAGATAGGTATGCCGATTTTTTCGTTATCTCTAGACTTGTTTTCAATTTTGGAAAATGCAAATAAGATCGACTTCAAACCCAATGCTACCCGTAGACGTAAAGGCTCATTGATATATATAAAAGACAGCGAAAAAATTACGGATTTTTTAACCTTCATCGGTGCGAAAAGCAGCGCAATGGAAATCATGCAAATCAAAATGGTAAAAGAAGTAAGAAACCACATCAACAGAACAACAAATTTTGAAACCGCAAATCTTTCAAAAATCACAAACTCAGCAGCAGAGCAAATTCAAGCTATAAAAATAATAAAATCCGCAAAAAAAATTGAATTTTTATCCGAAAATTTGCAAGAAACAGCAAATCTTAGGTTAAGTCATCCCTATTCCTCGCTTGAAGAACTAGCAGCACTTTGTAAAGCACTTGTCAGCAAATCAGGTATAAATCACAGATTAAAAAAATTAATAAAAATATCTCAAAAATTATAAAATTTAAAAAGCTTACCACATCTCAAGCCAGCTTTTCACATAATGTTTTCAAAAGCACTTTTTCACGCCTGGAAACCTGAACTTGCTTCATTTTCAATTTTTTTGCCACTTCTGATTGTGTGGCACCTCTGAAAAATCGCAAGTATATCAAAGTTTTGTCACGCCTTTCAAATGCTTTTATAACCTCGGAAATCGAAATTTTCATTGATATACTTTCGTCGTCAAACTGAACAGGCACCTCAATTTCTCTAGATTCATCATTTTTAGACTCACAACTCAATGAAATTGGCACTCTGGAAGCATCTAGCGCTTCTAAAATTTGCTCTTTGTCTACATCAAGCAACTCTGTCAATTCGCAAATAGACGGTTCTTTTTTGTGTGATTTTA
>CAYJIV010000075.1:616-3787 GCA_964370325.1 uncultured Eubacteriales bacterium | reverse complement strand
CAATATTTTGAAAAAGAAAAATTTGATTTAAATTACTATTAAGGGCGGGTGAGCTTGTCTGAAATGTCACAATCCATTATTTTACTGGATAAGATCAGTATTTCGTTTGATAACGAAATGATTCTTAAAAATTTGAACCTTAGTATTAAAGAAGGCGAGTTTGTTACACTTTTGGGGCCGTCCGGATGCGGAAAAACAACTACGCTTAGAATTATTGCTGGATTTTTGGAGCCGAAATCAGGTAACATTTTTTTCAAAGGCAAACGAATTAATAATATACCCGCGCACAAGCGTGAGGTTAACACTATATTTCAAAAATATGCGCTTTTTCCGCACCTAAATGTTTATGAAAATGTAGCATTCGGCATGCGTATTCAAAAAAAATCAAAATCTGAAATAAAGAAAAAAGTGTACGAAATGCTTAAAATGGTGAACCTGAGTGCATATGCACTCAGGAATATAAGTTCGCTTTCTGGTGGGCAACAGCAGAGAGTAGCAATAGCCCGCGCACTTGCAAATAATCCGAAAGTCTTACTATTAGACGAGCCTCTCGGAGCACTTGATTTAAAGCTCAGAAAGGACATGCAGACGGAGCTTAAAAACATTCAGAAGCAAACGGGTATTACGTTTATTTTGGTTACTCATGACCAAGAGGAAGCTCTTTCGATGTCAGACACCGTTGTGGTTATGGACAAAGGAAAAATTCAGCAAATTGGCACTCCAACAGATATTTACAACGAACCGCAAAATGCATTTGTTGCGGATTTCATAGGCGAGAGTAACATTGTAGATGGCGTTATGATTGAAGATTATTTGGTTGAATTTTCTGGAAGAAGATTTAAATGTCTTGATAAAGGTTTTTCGAAAATGGGCCCGGTTGACGTGGTTATACGTCCGGAAGATATTGAAGTTGTTTCTCCGGAAGAGGGGCACCTTTCTGGGGTAGTGACTTCCGTAACTTTTAAAGGTGTACACAATGAGATAATAGTGGACGTAAATGACTATAAATGGATGATTCAAACTACGGAAAGTCAAGAGGCGGGCGATGAAATAGGGTTGATTTTGCAGCCTGACGACATCCACATAATGCGAAAATCTTCTTACTCATCACAAATCGGGGATTACAGTGCATTCAGTGATGAAATTTATGATGAACAGCATGGTATTTCTCCTGCTGAACCCTCCGATAATAAGGAGGTAAGCGATTGAAGCAGAAATTCATATTATATCCGTACAATATATGGATGGCGATTTTTGTGATAGCACCTCTGTTGTTGGTCGTATTTTTCTCTTTTACCAGCGAGCGTGGTCAATTTACGTTTGATAATATAATTGCTGTAGGGAAATATTCTTTTATATTTTTGCGTTCAATCTGGCTCGGCGTAGTTTCAACAGTAATATGTCTGCTGTTGGGTTATCCAATGGTATATTGTATTTCAAAAACCTCATTCAAATTTCAAAATATGTTTATAATTTTATTAATGATTCCAATGTGGACTAGCTTTCTTCTGCGCACTTACGCTTGGATGACGATTTTAGAGTACAATGGGATCTTAAACAACGTTTTAAATTTTGTTGGACTGGGTCGGGTAAATATGATAAACACGCAGGGTGCTGTAATTTTAGGAATGATATATAATTTTTTGCCATATATGATTTTACCTATTTATACGATTCTCACTAAAATGGATAAAAGAGTTATTGAAGCTGCGCAGGATCTGGGTGCGAGTAGATTACAAGTTTTCACAAAAGTTGTTTTGCCGCTTAGTGTGCCGGGAATAGTTTCAGGAGTCACGATGGTTTTTGTACCGTCTGTAAGTACTTTTATAATCTCGAAAATGCTTGGCGGCGGTTCGATTTTTATTATAGGTGATTTAATTGAAATGCAATTTCTTGGTAGTGTATATAATCCTTATCTAGGTTCTGCGATTTCACTTATTTTGATGATTATCATTATGATTTGCATGGGAATTATGAACAAACTTGACCGCGGAAATGAAATTATGGTATAGAATCCCTATTAAAAGGATAAAAGGTGGGAAATCATTGAAAACAGTCAGCCGGATATATATGTATTTAGTTTTTATTTTTTTATATGCGCCGATTTTTGTTTTAATTGCGTTTTCGTTTAATAATTCGAAGAGTCGGATTGTGTGGTCAGGATTTACGTTCCAATGGTATTATCGCCTTTTTGAAAATAGAGAAATATTAGCAGCATTTTATAACACAATAATAGTTGCAGTTATTGCAGCTGTTTTGGCAACTATTTTAGGCACAATGGCAGCACTGGGAATAAGCCGGACGAAAAAGTGGTCCCAGAAAATTATAATGAATATTACAAATATTCCAATGATGAATCCAGAAATCGTGACGGGCGTATCGCTAATGTTGCTGTTTGTGTTTATCAATAGCGTAACAGGATTTTTAAAGCCGGGACTCCTAACGCTCATATTATCGCATACGACTTTTTGCTTGCCGTATATGGTTTTGTCTGTTTTGCCAAAGCTGCGGCAAATGGATTCAAATACGTATGAAGCTGCGCAGGATTTGGGATGCAATTATTTTCAGGCTGTGTTTAAAGTCATCTTACCGCAGATTATACCTGGGATTATTACTGGCATGATACTTTCTTTTACTATGTCTATTGATGATTTCGTTATAAGTTATTTTACAAGCGGCACAACCCAGACGCTCCCGATGACGGTTTATTCCATGACTCGTAAAATGGTCAGCCCGGAGATAAATGCTCTTTCAACAGTGATGTTTATGGTTGTTTTTGCGCTGCTCATAATTATCAATTTACGGCAGGCAAAGGAAAAAGAGGTTTAAATGAAAAAAGAATTAACATTTGTTATTTTAATATTTTTGATGATGATTTTTTCGGGTTGTGCAAATGAGAAAGGTGAACCCTCAGGTGTTATAAACGTTTACAATTGGGGCGAATTGATTTCCAGCGGAGTGGACGGGAGTTTAAAGGTTAACGAAGAATTTACTAAGAGGACAGGAATAAAAATCAATTACACAACTTACCAGAATAATGAGGAACTTTTCGCGAAAATTTTAGCCGGCGGCGCAGATTATGATGTTATCATCCCTTCGGATTATATGATTTCTAAACTAATTGAAAACAATATGCTTGCGAAATTGGAGTTTAAAAATATTCCAAATTTT
>CAYJIV010000075.1:0-606 GCA_964370325.1 uncultured Eubacteriales bacterium | reverse complement strand
TAAACATCCGGATGATGACCCCGTAAATGAATACTCCGTGCCGTATTTGTGGGGTGCGGTGGGTATCTTTTACAATAAAAATGTAGTTGATGAAGACGAACAAAATATCGATTGGGATATTTTATGGAATGAGAAATATAAAAAGCAAATTCTGATGTTTGACAATGCACGGGATGCTTTTGCAATTTCGCTTTTGCGTCTGGGATATTCAATAAATAGTAAAAATCCTGAGCAGTGGCGTGCGGCAGCGGAAGAACTCAAAAAACAAAGTCCGCTGATTCAGGCGTATGTTATGGATCAAATCTTTGACAAAATGGGTAACAATGAAGCTGTTCTGGCACCTTACTATTCCGGTGACGCTTCTATGATGGTTAAAAACAATGAAAATATCGGTTTTGTTATTCCGAAAAACGGGACAAATAAATTTGTTGACGCCATGTGCATTCCAAAAAATTCAAGCCGAAAAAAAGAAGCTGAAATGTATATAAATTTCATGTGTGATACTCAAGTTGCTTTGGCGAACACAAAGAGCACTGGTTATTCTACGCCCCATATCGAAGCTTATAAACTGCTTTATGAAGACGTCAGGCATAATAAAGTTGCCTA
>CAYJIV010000074.1:794-3815 GCA_964370325.1 uncultured Eubacteriales bacterium | reverse complement strand
ACTTGAACCTGCGGCATCCTGGTCCCAAACCAGGCACTCTACCAAACTGAGCTACACCTCGATATTCTCACTTTAAGTCTATACTTTGTTAATTAATTTGTCAATATTTTATGAGAGACGAATATTTTAAAATAGTATATTCGCTCAATTATCTCCGTGCAAGAATTGCTTGAAGTAGAAGTTTCGATAAATCATAAGAAATAGAGCCAAAATCAATTAAACCCCAAAAATGGACTGAACTGACAATATCATATATAGTTGAAAATTTACTTTACTGTACAATTTTCCAAAAAACCAACAACCCAGCGTTAAATCGTGGAAGTATTTTTTGTTTTGTTATTACATAAGTAAATTATTCACCTAAATGAATTTTATATGTTTTATTTTAGAGCTAGAGCTCAATTTTTTTGATTCAGATTTTAATTTTTAAAGTAACACGGTAACACAAATTGTGAAAAAACCATAATATACTATTAATAACTAAAGTTTCAGATTTAAAAAAACATCAAATTTTATCAATTGTTTTATATTTGATATTTTTTCAATAATTATGGGAGGTGTTTTATATGACTGAAAATTTTTCTGCGTTTTCACGTCATGAAAAAGACCCAAAAGAATCAGTATGCATTGATGCCTTCAGAATTTACGATTCGTGCGCAGATAAAGATTGTTGCCAGAATTTAAGAGTGTTTTTTGGCGAATCTGGACAAAATGTAATCGATCAAGCTGACAGTGTAAGAGTAAAAGATGTAAATGTTATTACTACTTTTATAGATTTGGAGGAAATTCCATTTCAAAGAGGTTTTTTTACTGTTGATATAACCTTTTTCTTTGAAGTGAATCTTGAAGTATTCATTTCACCATCGGTTGTGCCGGTGTCCGTTTGCGGTATTAGTATTTTCAAAAAAAAGACAGTTTTATATGGTAGCGAAGGGAATGTTAAGATTTTTAGCTCTGATTTTGTTAACAATGATACCGATTTACAGCTTACACAGTCGAACAATTTGCCAAAGTGTACAGTGCAGGTAGCTACTCCCGTTACGCTCGATGCGAAACTGTGTGTTCCTGGTGGCAATAGTTGTCAGACTGCCAATAGAATACCTGATTGCATTTGTCGAAGATTCGGTGGAGAATTCATTCTCAATGATGATGTTGAAAAAATAGTAACCATGACAATAGGTTTGTTTAGTATTGTTCAAATTGAAAGAAACGTACAGCTTAGAATACCTGCATATGAGTTTTGTGTTCCTAAAAAGGAGTGTACTGAATCTTCAGAAAGTCCTTGTGATTTGTTCAGTAGAATCGCTTTTCCGACAGATGAATTTTATCCACCCAACTTGTAGTTAGCTTAGATATTTTAACACGGTGATTTTTTGAAGTTATATTCAAACTGGCTCTTTTCCGGTGATCACAACATTGACATCTTTATTAATGTTAAATCTGCATTTTCTAAGATGTTCTTTCCAGTTTTTATCTATATTTTTAAAGTATGCCGGATTGGAGTTTTTCAAAATTTTCCCGAAATTTAAAATGTCACTTTGATTTAGAATGATATTATCAATTACCAACCGGCAAAACTCAGATACTTTATCAGAGAGTTTTTCTTTTAAAATATTTTTGATGTATTCATCTTCATAGGTATAAAAATTTTTATCCATTGAAAAAGCATACGCACCCACTTTTATATTAATGTCAAATACAGGTACGTCTTCATCTAATGCCGCAGAAATTTTGCTCGAAACTTTGCTTATTGTAAATGTGACGTCCCCTGCTTCTTCCGTTTCCACAAAGCAGGAGCCAAATTTCGGAACGCCTTTCATAAGCATGAATCCAAAAGCTAAGTTTTCTTTCAAAAACTCGGTTAAAATGTCATCTTTAAAAATTGCGATTCCGTTCATCACAACGGATTTTTTACCTGCTTTTTCCTCTGCTTTAAGACAAGCCATAAATGGATCTGAAATTTTGCTTTTTAAATTCCCCACAAAGTGTAATACATCTGAATTTAGTTCTTCAGGAATTAACTCATGGATATCTTTAGCTTTTATTGGTTTTGTGTCAGGTTTTTCATCAGGTTTCAAACTCAATATTTCCGAAGCCTTACCTTCTGCTACACATAGTTTGACTTTCGGACGAGCCTCATAATGCCTAATAAAGAAATCAATAAAATTATTTATGCCGTTTTTGGCAACATCTTCGCCTATTATTACAATCAAATTTTGTGAATACACAGCTGTCAGACTGGTTCGTTTTGAAATTTCGTCGAGTGCCTTAAAAACTGAATCTCCACGTACTTCAACTATTTTCAGATTGGGTTCGTCTTTGTCTGCCGGATTTTGAAAATCCAAAGCCTGCACCGTTACCATGTACTCTTCATCTTCCATATCAACAGCAATTCCCTGCACCATAAGTTTTTGGTGCAGTTGTGTATTTTGTGTACATCCCGTGAAGAATAACAATATTAAAATTAAAAAAGACAAACTAATATATTTAATTTTCACCAATTTTTCTCCTTCTAATAGCTTTGCCTATAATTAAAATTAATGGAATTAATACCACAATTAAACCCAGTGACCAAAGCAAAAATTCGGTACTAAACATAGCTGTGGAAATATTATAATTTTCTGTAAAGAACGTAAGTGTCACCAGTACTGCGCTAAAAATTAAAACAGATATTTTACGTGCTTTTTCGCCGAAGATTTTCTTGACCCCTTCACCTGCCAACATTAAAAACAGCGAAAGTTTGATGAATATTCCTGATGTCCATATTCCTAAATAAAGCGAATCCAGATGTTGGAATGACCCAAATTTACCTATTCCGGAGGCAGTGTAAACCGGGAACAGCTGTGTTTTAACGAAGTCTCCCATTGTGCCGCCCATGAGCAGAATCGTTAGTGTCGTAACACCATAAACGCATATGTTCCAAATGAGTATGCCGGCTTTGGTTTTTCCTCTGGCCAGCGGCAACAGCACTGCCATTGCAGGTATACATGTAGCTTGGGAAAGCATATACAAAGTACCTTC
>CAYJIV010000074.1:0-784 GCA_964370325.1 uncultured Eubacteriales bacterium | reverse complement strand
CGTCATACAGTAACGGTTTATAATTTATGGTTTCTATGCTCGTGAAAAGCGAGACTCCCATAAACAGCATTGATAAAACCATTGCAATCAGGATAAATCCTGAAGTTCTCGCCAGTGCCTCCACTCCTTTATACACCCCGTAGCACGCTGAGCCTGTTATTGCAATCGAAAGGAAGGTCAATGACATCGGCGGGTTTATTGCACTTGCCATGAAATTATTGAAAACTGCCAGTGTATGCGCGCTTATCATTAAGTAATATCCAACGTAAAATACGATGAAAACCAATCCGAATTTCCCGAAAACATCCTGAAGATTGTCCAAAACGTTCATTTTACGGTCCATGGAAAATAGTCCATAGATTGGAATCACTAAAATAGCTGTAATTACAAAAGAAATCGCTGCGGACAGTATGTGATCCCACATATCGGAGTCGCCGATCAGAAGTGTGCCGTAAGTCATGGTTACCACCATGCGGCTTATAAACAGCATGATAAACATCTGCGCAACTGATATTGACGGCCTTTTTTCCAGCACGCTATTTCCTCCTTTATCGATGTTCTTTTAAATGAGTGAACGATTAGTGTTTTTTAATTATCAATTACTTCAGATCCTGGCATATCCTGTATATTGACGTGCTTTTTAGAAAGCATTTTCCACCCTAGACGCAGGAAGACATCCCGCATTGAGAACATGTTTAACTGTGCCACCTGCGAATTAAACGGTATGCCATAGCTATTTTTGGATCAAATATTGATCAGTATATCATTGAAAATTATCATTATT
>CAYJIV010000073.1:0-3961 GCA_964370325.1 uncultured Eubacteriales bacterium | reverse complement strand
ACGCCGTAATTATCTAATTTTTGGGGTTGTTTTCTTATGCGTTTGTCGTGATATTCTTCTGAGTCATTTACTTTTAACCGCATATGCGTTATAATATTAATACATAAAATTTTTTAGGGGTGCTGTTTATGAAAATTATTGCAAAAAGAATTCGGGAATTACGTGAAGGCTCAAACCTCACACCTCACACAACGTCAAGTCGCTAAGCTTATTGGTATTGCACAGACCAGCCTTTCAAGATATGAACAAGAAACCGCTGATTTACCATCGAAAACTTTACTTTGGTATGCAAATTACTTTGATGTTTCGCTTGATTATATTTTTGGTCGTACAGACAAGCCTCAAGGAAAACTCTTTGAGTATCAACCTGAAATTATCAAGCAAATTGCAAATCAAAATGAAAAACTAAAAGAATTCGTTGAAATGTGTTTTGATCCAAAATCTTCAATGAACGATCGCCTTAAAAACGCTTTATTACAGGTTTTATCTGAAGAAAAAGGAGACAAAAATTAATGAAGCCTGCAGTTATTAGTGCAAGATACAGCAGTCATTCTCAAAACGAACAGTCCATCGAGGGTCAGCTTAAAGTTTGCCATGATTTCGCCAAACGCAACGGCTATACTATTGTTGGAGAATACATTGATCGTGCTATGTCAGGTCGTGAAGCCGAAAAAAGAACAGAATTTCAAAGAATGATTGCTGATAGCGCCAAACGCCAATTTGAAGCCGTTATAGTTTATCAATTTGACCGATTTGCTCGAAATCGCTACGATTCAGCGATTTATAAAGCCAGACTTAAAAAGAATGGCGTTAAAGTGTTATCCGCTTGCGAAATCATAGCTGATGATGCCAGCGGAATTCTTATGGAAGCTGTTCTTGAAGGTATGGCTGAATATTACAGCGTTGAATTGTCGCAAAAAGTCAAACGCGGTCTTGAAATAAATGCTGAAAAATGCTTGTGTACGGGTGGAATTAAGGTTTTAGGTTTCAAAACTGATAGTGAAAAACGATTCATAATTGATGAGGACGGCGCTTCCATTGTCAAGCGTGTTTTTGATATGTATATTTCAGGCTCAAAAATGTTTGAAATTATGAATTTTTTAAATCAAAATGGCGTTAAAACTTCAATGGGCAACGATTTTAATAAAAATTCTATTCGCAGAATTCTTACAAATAAGCAATATACTGGAGTTTACATTCGTAAAGAAATAGAAACTCCCGATGGAATGCCGCAAATTATTGATAATGAAACCTTCGAGCAAGCACAAATTATGCTAGAAAAGAATAAAAAAGCTCCCGCTAGAACGAAGAGCAAAGAAGAACAATATTTACTGACAACTAAATTATTTTGTGGTAACTGTGAATTTTCAATGGTTGGCGTTAGCGGGACTTCAAAACTAGGAAAAATTCATCAATATTACCAATGCAATGGTAATCGCAAGAAAAAATGCACTACTAAATCAGTTAAAAAACATGAAATAGAAAATCTAGTTGTAAATTCCGTTATGAAAATTTTGACAAGCGATAAAATTGATGAAATTGCTAAAAATATTTGCGATCTTTCTGAAAAAGAAAGTAACAGCGATACACTTAAAAGGCTCAAAAAATTAGTCAAAGAAAATGCGGTTGCTACAGCAAATTTAATCAAAGCTCTTGAAAACGGAAAAGCCGTTGATGTAATTTCTGCTCAAATAGAAAAACGTCAAACCGAAAAACAAAATTTAGAAGCTCAAATTGCCAGAGAAAAAATTCAAAGACCAAAGCTTCGATTTGATCAAGTTAGATTCTTCGAAAAATTTATCAAAGGCGACATTAATGATGTAAAATTTCGCCAAGCTTTGATTGATACTTTCATAAATAAAATCTATCTCTTTGCTGATAAACTCTGCATTTTCTGCAATGCACAGGATTCTAAAATACAAGTCCCTCTAAACAAGTTAGAGGGTTCGTATTTAGGACATTTGGCGGGCCATCGGGGACTCGAGCCCCGGACAACCGGATTAAAAGTTAAGATGGCTACATTCTATCACATTCTATTTAAGTCTGTCAAACACTAATAAAACCTCGATGTTATGCGATTTTAGCGACATTGTTCGACGCCCACCGATTGATTTCAGGAATTATCTTTTTAGAAAACATTGATTATTTGGTGGCATTTTTGTATGCGCGAATTCCAAACGCAAACAGCGGTACAGGTACAATTTGGTGCGAGACCTATTCGGGCAGTACTTTCATAGGTGATGCCAGTACCAGCTTTACATTTAAAGTTACAAATTCAAATCCTGTCTTTACGGTTTCGCAACTGACTTATCAGGACACAAATGGCACTGTTACAGCAATCACTAACAATAATCAACTTATCGTTAGAAATAAATCAACTTTAAATTGTACATTCACATCTACAACAGCGCAAAATAGTGCTACGATAAGCAAATACCAGACGATTTTTAATGGTGTGACTACGGATAGATCAAGTGCTGGAACGTATTCTTTTAGGACTGTAAACTCAGCGCAAAATCTGACGTTAAAAGTTAAAGCAATAGATTCCAGAGGAAATAGCACGACGATTTCAAAAACAGTCACAATTTTAGATTGGGTCATGCCGATAATCAACGCAACTGCAACAAGAGTTAACAATTATGAGAATGAAACTAATTTACTTGCAAATGTGCAAATTTCCAATGTTAACGGGCTGAATTCAATAGGACAATTACAGTATAGATTGAAAAAAACTTCTGATTCTGTATGGAACTCATGGATTGATTTTCTGAACAATACGCAAACTCAGATAAATCTAGATAATCTTTTTGCTTGGGATTTGCAAATTCAAGCGACAGATAAATTTAGCACTACTACGCATAATTTAGCCATTCCAAAGGGCATGCCAATTTGCTTTTTCGATACACAAAAATTATCAGTGGGAATTAATTGTTTTCCTGCAAAATCAAATTCTTTAGAAGTTAATGGACAAACAATTTTCGATATGATTTATCCTGTTGGAGTCATTTATATGAGTGTAAGTTCTATTGATCCAGGTACTCTTTTTGGCGGAACTTGGTCTCAGCTTCAAAATAGATTTTTGATCGGTGCGGGTTCTTCATATATCGTGAATTCTACCGGCGGAGCATCTACCGTGACACTCGCATCAGGAAATATGCCGAGCCATACACACAGTTTTTCTGCAACAACCGGAAGTGCAGGTTCACATACCCACGGCCTTCCCAGAAACAACTCTGGTTCAGCATATCGAGAAGCAATTGGGTACACTACGTCAGCAACCAGAGCCCAAACTACTGACACAGACTCGGCCGGAAGCCACAATCACAGTGTCAGTGGGAGAACTGGTTCTTCCGGAAGTTCCAATCCAACCGCAGTTAACAAAATGCCGCCGTATTTAGTGGTCTACATGTGGAAGCGTACAGCATAGATAAATTTATGATTGGAGAAAATTTTAAGAAAATTAAAATTTAAAACTAAATGCCCCATATATCTTTTTCTTTCACAATTTTTGGGGCAATTTTACTACCTTCCATGCCATTATTTTCAAAAAATTCATTCGGTGCAATAAATCCCATAAACCTTTGTCGATTATTAAGCACAGCCGTTTCGATAAGATCTGCCATATCTCTTCCCGGAACAACAAAAATTTCAACATAAGGTACTTGAACACCTAAAAGTTCTGCTGTGCATTGCATCTCACCAATTCGGTCAAAATCATTGCTTTTGCCTTCTTCAAATGGAACCAACTTAATAATTAAATCAATTCTCCCAGCTTCTTGTACAGCGCCTGCACCAATTAATCTTTTTACGTTTATGAGACCTAAACCGCGAGATTCCATAAAGTTTTTGGATTCCTGACAAGCGTTTCCGTAAAGTCCATTCTTCATTTTTCTAAGTTCAACCATGTCATCAGCAATCAAAATATGATTTCTTTTGACAAGTTTTAAAGCGGTATTACTTT
>CAYJIV010000072.1:0-3985 GCA_964370325.1 uncultured Eubacteriales bacterium | reverse complement strand
AGTATAAACCAAATGTACTTATAACTACACATCCCTTTGCAACTGCAATGGCTTCAAAATTAAAAAGAACTAAAAAAATTGATATTCCTACTATATGCCTTATGACCGATTACGCACCGCATAGAACCTGGATTAATCCACAGATAGACGCTTACGTTGTAGCCAACGAAGATATGATTCCGCAAATGTTAGAAATGGACGTTAATGAAGATATAATACATCCGTTTGGAATTCCAATAGATGGCACATTTTATACAAAAAAAGATAAAAATAAAATATTTGAAGAAATCGGGATGAGTACTGAAATACCCACGATTTTAATCATGGCTGGAAGTTTTGGTTTTGGTAATATATCTGAAGTCTACAAAAAACTTCAAAGCATTGATCTTGATTTTCAAATCATTATTATCACAGGAAAAAACCAAAAATTATACGATGCAATTGAAAATATAGTTCATAATAGAAAACCAAAAAGAAGCAAGGTAGTTTTACAGCTTTCAAAATTAAAATCTAAATCAAAACAATTGATCCTCCGAAAAAAATATAAAAATTCAGAAGAGAAAATTTTCCCCAAAAAAACACATATAATTTACTTCACAAATGAAGTTGATAAATACATGTGGGTGTCTGATTTAATTATAACAAAGCCCGGCGGACTCACTATCACAGAAGCGTTAGCGTGCAATTTACCCATGGCAATTTTTGATGCCATTCCCGGACAAGAAGAAGAAAATGCTGAGTTTTTAATCAGTAATAACATGGCAGTCAAACTTGATATAAACCAAAACGGCGTCGAAATAATAAAAAATTTGCTCAGTGACACATCAAAGCTCAAAATCATGAAAGAACACTGCGAAAGCTTTGATAAATCTGACTCACTTGAAAAAATATATAAACTTTTTTTGGAAATGCTCAAAGGTAAAGAATAGCATCCTAAAGAGGAGGTTTGTAAATTGTTATCAGACATTCAAATCGCACATACAATTAAATTGAAACCCATTTCAGACGTTGCCAATGAAATCGGAATACAAAGTGAAGAAATAGAACTTTACGGCAATTATAAAGCAAAACTTTCCGAAAAACTTCTCAGCAGATTGAAAAACAACTCTGATGGTAAATTAGTGCTCGTCACTGCAATCAATCCTACTCCAGCAGGCGAAGGCAAAACTACAGTTACAATCGGGCTTGGTCAAGCAATGTCTAAAATCGGAGAAAAGGCTGTTATTGCTTTAAGGGAACCTTCTTTGGGTCCTGTTTTTGGAATCAAAGGCGGAGCAACCGGCGGCGGATATTCACAAGCCCTGCCCATGGAAGATATCAACTTGCATTTTACAGGAGACATGCATGCAATAACTTCGGCAAACAATTTGCTCTGTGCCATACTGGACAATCATTTGCAGCAAGGGAATGAACTGGGAATAGATCCGCGAAGAATTTTAATAAAAAGATGCATGGACATGAACGACAGAGCTCTTCGCAATACCATCATAGGGCTTGGCGGCAAAATGAACGGAATCCCGCGAGAGAACAATTTTATCATAACGGTTGCAACCGAAATAATGGCTATTTTATGTCTATCTCTTGATTTGGAAGATTTAAAAAACAGGATTGGCAATATACTTGTCGCTTATGATTATAATGAGAAAACAATTTACGCGCGGGATTTAAAAGTGCAAGGCGCTATGGCCGCGCTTTTGAAAGACGCTATTAAACCTAACCTTGTACAATCCACTGAAGGAACACCCATCATAATGCATGGCGGTCCATTCGCCAACATTGCGCATGGATGCAATTCGATACGAGCCACAAAATTAGCACTCAAACTCGGAAATTACTGCATCACGGAAGCCGGATTCGGAGCTGACTTAGGCGCAGAAAAATTTCTTGATATAAAATGCCCTGCCGGAAATTTGAAACCGTCTTGTGTGGTAATCGTTTCAACTGTCAGATCACTTAAGTATAATGGCGGCGCAGCTATTACAGATCTTAAAAATGAAGATTTGGAAGCTCTGAAAAAAGGTATCGCAAACTTAGGAATACACATAAACAACATTAAAAAATATGGAGTACCTGTCATAGTAACGCTAAATCACTTTGAAACTGATACGGAAAATGAAATTGAATTTATTCAAAACTATTGCATTAAAAGCAGCTGTGAATTTACAATTTCAAAAATATTCTCAAAAGGCGGCAACGGCGGCATACAACTTGCCGAAAAAATTTGCGAGGCTTGTAAAAAAGAATCAAACTTTCACCCAATTTATTCTAAAGATTTACCTATCAAAGAAAAAATATTAAAAATTGCGCAGGAAATCTACAGAGCTAATGGCGTAACTTACACTGACACTGCTGAAAAAGCCATTAAAGAAATTGAATCACTTGGGAGAAATAAACTTCCCATATGCATAGCTAAAACTCAATATTCACTTTCAGATGACGCCACAAAATTCGGTGCACCGCAAGATTTTAATATAACTGTCAGAGATGTCACCCTTTCCAACGGTGCAGAATTTATAGTGGTTCTAACGGGAAATATTATGACTATGCCCGGGCTGCCAAAACATCCATCTGCAGAAAATATAGACATAAACAAAGATGGAATAATATCAGGTATATTTTAAACTTGATCTGCCTTTTTTCAGTAATAGAATTCAAAAACGAATAGTTGTCACTCTTATTTCATAAATTTATGATAAGTGTTTAAAATCATAATTTATGTTAGGGTGAAATTTTTTGAAAAAAATAAGATTTTTATCATTTTTAACTGCGCTTTTATTATTATTCGCATCAATAACTACTTCCCACGTGAAGGAGACTTAGATATTGTATCTCCCTCAGCTGTGCTTATTGAACAAAACACAGGGAAAATATTGTTTGAAAAAAATTCGAATGAAGTCAGATTCTGCGCCTCTGTTATGAAAATAATGCCAATGCTTCTGGCATTGGAAGCCATTGACGCAGGCAAAATATCTGAAAATGACAGCGTAAACGCCAGTGATAATGCAGCTGCCGCACAAGGCGCTGACATCTGGTTGAAATCTGGCGAAAATATTACTATTGGCGACTTGATAAAATCCATAAGTTTAGTGTCCGCCAACGATGCTTGCATTGCTCTGGCAGAACGTATGGCAGGCTCAGAAGGTGCATTTGTATCTGACATGAACACAAGGGCAAAAGAACTTGGCATGAATAATACTATTTTCAAAAACTGCATTGGAAACGATGAAGACGGCAACGTAACAACCGCTTATGACGTTTCTTTGATGTCCCGCGAACTCATGAAACACAAAAACATAACACAGTACACAACCACTTGGATTGATCACATTCGAAACGGCCAGACTCAAATAGTGAACACAAATAAAATGATAAAATCTTACCAGGGTATAACCGGATTAAAAACCGGAACTTCAGAACAAGCAGGCAGCTGTATATCTGCAACTGCCAACCGAAACGGCGTAGAATTAATAGCTGTGGCATTAGGATGCGAAAACACAGCGGACAGATATAAAGACGCTGCTTCTTTACTCGATTATGGTTTTGCATCATATACAACAATAACGCCAACTTTGCCAGAAGATATGCCTAAAACAGTCAAAATTACAAATGGTATGCAAAATGAAGCACCCATAACCGCAGACATTACCGGCAATCTTATCGTACCAAAAGGCAGTGAACAAAATATTTCTTACGAGATAACATTAAACGAAAACATAACTGCACCAATTGAGGAAAACTACAAAGCAGGTAAGCTCATCTGCAAACTTGGCAATGAAACATTGTGTGAATACAATATAGTTATAACTTCCAATGTATTGGAACTGGAATTTACACTTATATTTAAAAATCTACTTCTGAACTTTTTATCTCTTTAAATATAACAAACACTTAAAACAGCACCCGGAAAAATTGATTGATAAACTGCTATTATTTCACGACAAACGCATAAGTTGAAAAGGGTGTAAAATAGGGACAGAGGTGTAAA
>CAYJIV010000071.1:0-4006 GCA_964370325.1 uncultured Eubacteriales bacterium | reverse complement strand
CTACTAATATTTAATAATGTTATTACTCATTTACACAAAACTATGGACGCTTCCCAAGTTAGCGTTTTTTATTTATGATTTTACATTTTGATTCAGTTTACTTTTTGTATAAATATCTTCGTATATGAATGCTGATAAATCTGAACGAGTTTTTATCATATCGTTAATTACTAAAACCATTTTTTGATCGTATGTTTCATCTCTTACGTTATTATCTGTTGGAAGGCTGAATTCCTCAATAGGATAGTTAAGGTAAGTTAGAGCGTTTTTGGCCATTCTACTTATTTCTGAAATTTTGAAATTTGTAGTTACTGTTGGCCCGAGTGTTGCAACGATTTCGGTGATTTGAGCCACATTGGCCGTTTTCATTGTATTAATTACAGTTTTAATAACGGTTCTTTGCCTTTCAGTGCGGTCATAGTCAGAACCAGAACTGTTTCTGTTTCTTGAATAATGAAGAGCCTGAAGACCAGTTAAATGTGTAAGCCCTGAACCCCTTAGAGTGTGTTTGTCGCCGGAATATCTGTTGATGTATGCAACTTCGCTTGATGTGAGATCAATGTCAATTCCACCGAGAGTATCTATAATTTTTGAAAACCCTTCAAAGTCAACGGCAGCATATCTGTCAATTAAAATGCCAAAATTTCGTTCAACAGTTTCTATTGAAAGTTTTGCCCCACCATATGAATATGCCGCGTTTATACGGTCTTTTCCGTGGCCCGGTATGACTACCCAGGTGTCGCGCATTATGGATGTTATTTTAATTTTTTTGTTTTTTATATTAAACGAAAGAACCAGTAGAGAATCACTTCGGCCGTTGTCATTTGCAGCAACAGAGTCGCTTCCAATTAGTAAAATATTTAGGACCATTGAGTCGTTCATGATTTTATCAGATAGTTCATCGTTTTCGAAGTCGTCTGCTGTGGAAGAAGTGCCTGTCCCATTTAAGTCATCGTAGTTAAATGAATGCAGGGTGTTGTAAACATATATCAACAAACCGCCAAGGGTACCGAGTATGGTAAAAACAAGTACAGAAAAAACTTTGGCGAAAGATACCCGAATACCGCGGCTTTTTTTTTTCTCAGAAGAATAAATGTCAACGTATTCATCTTTGCGCTTGGATTCGTCACTATATATATCCATGTAACCAGAATGTTTACGGCCATTGCGTTTTTTTGAATTATTTCGAGGATCATTTGAAGGACGATTCATGCATTGGCCTCCCTTGTTGGTTAATTTGTTTTTTTTGAAAAACCTGAGACAATTCTACATTATAAAAGATAATTGTCCTAAAAGCAACAACCGTAAAGCTAAAAATCAGCAAAAAATCAAGTAAGATAAAAACCTCAAGTGCAGTGCAGCACTTGAGGTATATTCAAATAATTCAGACTAAAATCTAGTAAATTTATTCTGATATTATGTATTCCAATAAAGCTTTTGGATGCAGCGGTTGGGTTTCTTTTGCGCCTTGCTGAAACAAAACAGTTGAAGGTGAAAGTCCGGGCAGAGTGTTGATTTCAATAATAATTATTTCATCTGTTGCATTATTTGCGAAAGCGTCAATTCTGCAGTAATCTCTAATTCCAACTTTTTCGGCTAATTTTTGAGTTGAATCTTTAAGTTTTTGAATAAGTGATGGTTTAATAAGATATTCCGGTGGGGGAGTGATATTTACTCCGGTACCACCTTGGAATTTTTCTTCAAGGCTTAAAACTCCTGATTTCGCGATTGTTATGCTTGGATTTAATGCATGATATTTTCCTTGTTTTTCTAAAACACCGAGTGTGAGTTCAATCCATTTAACAGGTGAATCATATAAAATTTTATTATTTGTAATTTCAAGTTTATCAACGTTTATGTATTCTTCAAAAATCAGTTTTTCATTTGTAATACCAATCGTAATTTGTCCGTCGTGCATTTTAAAGGTTCTGGCAGGAGCGATATCAATGCCACTTATGAAAAACTCAACATAACTTTTTAATTCTTCCTTACTGGTCAAAATCACAACCCCGGTTGAGCAACCATCAGTCTGAGGTTTTATAACAATTTTGTTGCCGCCGATTTTTTCAATCAGCTTGTTCCAATATTCTTCGGTTTTGTTTTCTTGAACAACTTTTATTAAATCTTTGATGTCTGTGCTTATTTTTTTTGCAGTTCTGAATTCCGGAATGTTTAGTCCGTCAACGACTTTGCCTGTTAAATATTTATCCATGCAAAGATGTGAAGTTTCTGAACCGGAGCCGTTAAATCGTGTACCTGCGTTTTCAAGAAGTTTTTGGATGTGGCCGTCTTCTCCGAAACCGCCGTGAAGGCCTAAAAATACATACGCATCCTGTTTTTTGCAGTTTTCAATAAATTCATTTAAAGTAACGTATTCATTGCTTGTTTTTTTGAAAATTTCTTTACCCTGTACTCCAAGTTTTTCAAGTATTTCGTGTATCAGGGCACTTTCATATTGTTCGTCTTTTGGTGTGGCATGCTGGTAGATGATTTCTTCAACAGTGTGATTTAATACTAAATCGTATGGGAGTTCTAAAACTTTGAATTCTCCATCTTTCATTGTGATTAAATGTGGGTGCGGTTCGTAGATTTCTGAATTTAATAGCTTGAGCCACACATTGGAACCGCTCATCAGGGAAACCTGACGCTCGGAGGTTATTCCGCCAAGTAAAATGTTTACGTGTTTTTTGTCTGATTTTTCTTTTTGTGTTTTGGGATAGTCTATATTTTGATGCTTTGCAGAGTTGTTCAGTATGTAGTCAATCAGCTGGTGATGAGTAAATCCGACTTTTGCGCCTTGCTGAAAAATAAAACTGTTTTGTTCCATTCCGCTTATCGGGTTGAAATCGGAAAAATAAATTTCGCCGTTTTCCAAAAGCCAGCCATCAATTCGTAAGAAGTCTTTTGCGCCGGCTAACTTGAAAAGTTTAGCGGCTTGTTCGCAAATTTTCGAAATATTTTCTTTTGAAAATCTCGGCGGAATATAGTAGTGAGTTTCGTTAGTGGGCAAATATTTCCTTCGCGTTGTAAACAGCATGTTATTGCAGTCGTTTATTTTTTCGCGTTGCTGCTCGGGCATTCTTTGCATGGAGTTGTTTTTGATTTCAATTTCCGTTGGAATCAAAGAAACGGGCTCGCCGTTTTTATTTTGAAGGATTATAACAGTGAATTCTTGACCCTTGCAGTATTGTTCCAAAACAACTGCGGACTGCTCTTTCAGCATTTCGTTTGCTGTATTAATTGCGTGAGCGGCGCCGTTAACATATTCAACGCCGATTGAGGAGCCTCCTTCAGTTGGCTTTATTACAGCTTCGTCAATTTTATTTTCTGTGAAAAATTGCTTTATTTTGTCCGAAATGTTGCTCTGTTTGTTTAAAAACAATTTTGGAACCGACGTGAAATCATATTCCTTTAAAATTTCATTTTCAGCGTTGAATTTGTTGTACATTTTCCGGCAGGCTTTTGAGCCGGAAGCCACAAATTTAATATTATTTTTTTCTAAAATTTTCTGCAGTGTACCATCTTCGCCATATTGCCCATGCATGATAGGGAATACCAGGTCGCTTTCTTTTAGTACTTCGATGAAGTTTTTTTCATCAATTGCTTCACATTCGGATGCAATTTTAAAATCAAAATCCGAGGTAGTGTTGGAGTAAAGAAAAGTTTTATCCACGAAATATTTGTTCAAATTGCAATCAATAAAAATCACTTTAACGTCTATATCTTTTGAATTACCAATGTTATCGTAAATTGACCTTGTAGAATTTAATGAAATCCCACGCTCAGGTGAGGGACCTCCGCAAATCAAAAGTAATTTAAACAATTTTGAAAACCTCCAAGTTTTATTAAATCTAATAAATTTGAAAAATTGAGCTATTTTTCAATTTAGGTGTATATTCTCATGTTGATTTTAACATAGTTTTTAACTTAATAAAAGATATGACTTAGGGGCATCACGACAAACGCATAAGTTGAAAAGGGTGTAAAATAGGGACAGAGGTGTAAA
>CAYJIV010000070.1:0-4071 GCA_964370325.1 uncultured Eubacteriales bacterium | reverse complement strand
ATAATTACTAGTTATATTAATATTTTTTCATTCGATCTTATTGCCGAAGGAGTGCGCCCAAAACCATATTATGTTACTCAAAGAACAGAGAAAGATGGTGTGTTGGCAGGTTATGTACTTGAAGAAAGCAATAAACACAGAAAAAACAAGCACAATAGTTTCGAATATTTAAATATCACTACGCCACTTACCGTGTCAAACAACGCATTAGCCAATCAAAAAGCTCTCTATAGCGAAGGCAACCTTGTTACGGCAGATTTAGACGTTGTTCTTGTTGCTAGAAAGCCGCCTCGGTGGTAATTCTAATGTGTGTTTTGAAGATGAAATGGGATATATATGCGAAGAGGATATACAAACTTTTAATTCTATTAACGAAGAATTCAGACAAAAATTATTTTCCGAAACTAATCTAAAAATTAAGTATAACATTATTCAACACGGAGCATTTAATTGTTATTCTGCTTTAACGCAACCATTTCCCCAACCATTAGGCAAATTTACAAAAAATCTATCAATTCTTTTTGTGATTATTAAAAATTTCAAATCGCTGCGAATTTTCATCATCGGCCATGCTTCGCTGCGCCACTCTTCAGCATCTTCAACGAAAAAATCAGAAGTAAAGCAAGTGTAAACAACTTCACCGCTTGGAATTTTATATTCACCTTTGCGGTTTTTCTTCAGCGGTAAATTAAAATTAGCGGTTTTGAAAACAATACTACTGTCTTTTTCGTATTTCTCATCTTGCCTGTAAACATAGCAATACTTACATCCCGCACTTATTTTATGGCAACCGTGCCACAAGTTCCACATTGCAATACTATTTCACCGCCAGATTTTTTTGATTCGTGACCTCGCAAATTTTGTTGATTTATGTTATCATTATAGCAGATATTTGAAACTAATTTAAGGGCTGATTTGGTTGAAATATACATACAAAACTTCTGGTACATGCGCCAGAAATATTGAATTGGGGCTTGATGGAGATGTTGTGAAAAACGTCAGATTCGAAGGTGGCTGCCAAGGTAACGCCCAAGGAGTAGCCGCACTTGTTAACGGCACGAGTAAGAGTGATATAATTGAAAAATTAAAAGGCATAAATTGTGGCGGTAGGAGAACTTCTTGTCCTGATCAATTAGCCTTAGCATTAGAACAAACTAATTAAACAATGGAGGAAAATTTTATGAATCAAAAACTTTTGGAAACAGTTAAAAAGCAAATCAACGCGGAATTTTACAGCGCTTACCTGTATCTTTCAATGTCCTCTTGGTGTGAAAATGAAGGCTTTAAAGGTATGGCAAACTGGATGAGGATTCAGGCTCAGGAGGAACAAACCCATGCCATGACTTTACACAATCAATTAATCGAAAGAGGCGAACACTCCACTTTTGAAAGCATCGAACAGCCACCTCAAAGCTGGGAAAGTCCACTTAACATGTTTGCCAATGTTTTGGAGCACGAAAAAAAGGTTACATCTATGATTAATAATTTGGCGACAATAGCGATGGAAGAAAAAGACCATGCTTTTTACGGATTTATTCAAATGTTTGTCAAAGAACAGGTTGAAGAAGAAGCGAATGCAACTGAAATATGCACCAGACTAAAAAGAGCAGAAAATATCGCTATGCTTTTAGAAATGATTGACAAAGATCTTTCAACTAGAGTATTTACACCTTCCTTTGGTGAAAAGTCTAAGTAAAATTTCATGCTAAAACAAACCGAGGTGCATGCAAGTGAAAAAATTAAAAATAAATGATGTTGCTGAAGAAATAGAGCAAGTATCTGGTGATGGTGATTGGTATTATTATTTCAACACTAAAACTGGAGAATTTGAATATTATAGCTCTATGTTTCCTGATGAAGACGTTGATCCTGAAAAATATGAAGCAGAAGAATACATCTCGTTGCCTTCATCGTACGATATTCATGAGTATCAGATCATGAGTGACTTTGCTGACACTATAATAGATAATCACAAGCAAGAATTGCTTTATGTGTCATTAGAAGGAAAAGGTGCATTTCGCAGGTTTAAAGATACTTTGGTTCGTACTGGATTACAGGAAGAGTGGTATGCATTTAAAAGAGAAGCCTTCATTGAGATTGCAAAAAAGTGGTGCGAAGAAAATGATATTCCTTACGAAGATTAATAAAAGGTAAGGAGAGAATTATCAAAATGAACAAACCTTTAGCCGATTTGCTTCGTCCAAAAAACATAGAAGAAATTGTCGGTCAAGAACATCTTTTAGGCGAAAACAAGACACTTAAAAATATGATTGAATCAGGAAATGCTGTGAATTTAGCTTTTTACGGTCCTCCCGGTACCGGCAAAACTACGCTTGCAGAAATTATTGCGAAAAAATCAAATAAAACATTCAGAAAGCTGAACTGCACAACTTCTGGCACTTCTGATATAAAAGAAATAATTGCTGAAATTGGCACGTTTAGTGCTCCGGGTGGTGTACTTTTATATCTCGATGAAATCCAGTATTTCAACAAAAAGCAGCAACAAACTTTACTTGAATTCATCGAAAACGGTCAGATTACACTGATTGTTTCAACTACTGAAAATCCTTATTTTTACATACATAGTGCGCTTCTTAGCCGAATGATAGTGTTTGAGTTTAAATCAGTTTCAAAAGAAGAAATTTTAAAAGCTTTGAATCGAGCAATCTTACAGTTACAAAAAGAGCATAAAAATCTGAAAGCTTCCGATGACGCACTTACTCAAATCTCATATTCCTGTGGTGGAGATGTCAGAAAATCTCTAAACATTCTGGAACTTGCCGCGATTTCTTCAAATTTTGGCGAAATTACAGTTGAAATCATTTTACAGCTTTCCGATAAAAGTTCCATGAAATACGACAAATCCGGCGATGAACACTACAATTTGCTCTCTGCTTTTCAAAAATCAATGCGAGGTTCTGATGAAAATGCAGCAATTCACTATCTTGCAAGACTGCTTGAATCAGGGAACTTATCTTCGGTTTGCAGAAGCCTTATGGTCTGCGCTTGCGAAGATGTGGGGCTAGCCCATCACCAAGCTATAACTTTTGTGAAATCTTGCGTTGATATCGCGTTTCAAGTTGGTTTGCCCGAAGCAAGAATTCCGCTTGCAGATGCTGTAATTATGGTCTGCCTTTCGCCAAAATCAAACTCTGCTTACAAGGCCATAAACAAAGCTATTTCAGATATAAAATCAGGCAAAACTGGGCCAATTCCTAGGAAGCTTCAAAATAAACATTTTGACGGCGAAGATGCCAAAGTTAAAGGACAAAATTATTTGTATCCGCATGATCTCGAGAATCATTTTGTTAAACATCAATACCTTCCAGATGCAATAAAAAATGTGAAATATTATGAATTCGGAAAAAACAAAAACGAGCAAAACTTCAAAGCTTTTTGGGAGACGGTGAAAATCAATGGAAAATCATGAATTAACAGTATTTTTTAACAAATATAATTTTAATATAGAGCCTGTAATTACGACAAATAAGAATTTTTATTATAATGAAAAACTGTTAAATGACTTCAAAACAGATAAATATAAAGCTTTGTACAATTTCAGTTTTTCTGAAAATTTTATTAATGAAATTTCTAAAGACGGCGACATAGAAATTACGAAAAAATCAAAGTCCGTAAGTCATGAGGTTTGTTTAAACATATTGCACTGTGTGCCGTTTGTGTCCGGAATCGAACATATAAATATCATTTGGATAAAAAGCATTTTTGAAAAGCTTCAAAATGTTTTTGATAGTGAAATTTCAAAATTTGAAGGTACTGTCGCGGAGTATTTGACAAGTAAAAATTCCGAAATAAACCCAGCCGGAAGAGTGTTTTTTCACCTCGTTGAAAACAAAGACGAAAAATATCCATTTGCTTTTTTGGCAACTTACAGCACTGGAAGCAACGAAAACATTTCACATATGCCGCTAAAAAATGCGCTTACCGAATATAAATCCGATCAAGATAAATTGTTAAAATTGCTTTCAACCGTCAGCAAAACAACTGATAAAAGTGAGTTTATTTCTGAGCTAGTCGAAAGTGGCGAGTTGTTTTCTCCTCTAAAATTCACGT
>CAYJIV010000069.1:0-4077 GCA_964370325.1 uncultured Eubacteriales bacterium | reverse complement strand
AAACGAAATACTGATCTTATCCAGTAAAATAATGGATTGTGACATTTCAGACAATCTCACCCGCCCTTAATAGTAATTTAAATCAAATTTTTCTTTTTCAAAATATTGTACGCATGTCCTTTGTGGTCAGAAGGCCCAACATCCGCAGAAATTTCTTTTAAGAGCAGCAAAATTTCTTCCACATTATCGTTTTTACCCTTATATTCAATTTCTATGTAACACCCAAAATTTTTGACTTTGTCTATAGATATTTCGCAATCTTTATATATAAAACTCTGTCTGAATTTATCCACAACTATAAATGGAATAAAATTTGTATCAAAATTCAAATTTTTCAATATTTTTTTTAAATTTTCTTTCGAGCTCATCTCATATTCGGTTTCTTCACAGTATGTGCGAATTTCTGCACCTTCCGGCAACCAATGTTTATAATTAAACATTGGTTTACCATTCTCTTCGCGAATTCTGACCCAATCATTCACATGTTCAGGATCTTTGAAAAAACTATTTTCAGAATTATCATAATAAGTATCAATCTGATGATTGCTCTTAAATGCTTTCACACCATTTTGATTTAAAAAGCTAATCACTTGCTCCTCATTAAATAGTTCATTTCTTATTTCAATTTCCTTGCCCAATTCAAACATCACTCACTTCATAACAACCTTCGTACCCTGCGGTGTATCCTCAATTGTAACCTTCATAGATTTTAGCTCATCTCGAATTTTGTCCGCCAAAGCCCAATCTTTGTTTTTGCGCGCCTCTTCCCTGCGCTCCATTAATTTTTCAATCTCGTCTCGTCTCGGAACGTCTTTTTTGTTTTCATATAGTATACCCAAAACATCTGTAAGTTTATTCAGCAAATCCAGTATTTCAACAAGCATAGACTTATCAATATTTGACTTCGAAATCACATTTGAATTTGATTCTCTTATCAGCTCAAAAATTGTTGCTAGAGCATCCGCAGTGTTTAAATCGTCATCCATAGCTTCTATGAATTTTGTTTTGTATATACTCAAATCTATAATATTTTTTTCGCCGCTTTCGCTCGCGTTTTTTATTGCAAACTCCAAATTTTCTTTAAAATTATAAAGCCTTTGAAGTGCAGTTTTGCACTGAATCATTACTTCGTCGCTGTAATTTATCGGAGTTCTGTAATGTGCGGAAATCATAAGATATCTAATTGGCTCATATCCATATTTTTCAGCAATTTCTCTGACAGTAAAAAAATTCCCAAGAGATTTGGACATCTTTTGGCTATCAATATTGATATATCCGTTATGAATCCAATAGTTTGCCAATTTTACGCTATTTGCACATTCACTTTGAGCGATTTCATTCTCATGATGCGGAAAAATCAAATCCTGTCCACCACAGTGAATGTCAATCGTTTCACCGAGATATTTCTCCGCCATAGCAGAACATTCTATATGCCAACCGGGTCTACCCCTACCCCACGGACTTGCCCAAAATGGCTCTCCCGGTTTTGCGGATTTCCAAAGTGCAAAATCTAAAGGGTCAGATTTTAACTCTTCGACATCAACTCTCGCGCCAGATTGCAAATCATCTATTGTTTGCTTTGAAAGCTTACCATAATTTTCAAAAGATCTTGTTTTAAAATATACATCCCCATTTGATAATACATAAGCATGGTCTTTTTCAATAAGAGTGCTAATAATTTTGATAATTTCATCAATATTTTCTGTGGCTTTCGGATGAATTGTGGCTTCTCGGATATTTAACTCAGCGGCATCCTTTTTGTATTCTCTCGTATATTTTTGTGAAACTGCAAGAAAATCAGATTTTTCATCAATTGCTTTTTGATTATTTTGTCATCAACATCTGTAAAATTCTGAACAAATTTTACATTATAACCTTTAAGCTCAAGATATCTTCGCAACACATCAAACACGCAAATTGGCCGTGCATTGCCAATGTGTATATAATTATATACAGTCGGCCCACAAGCGTAAATTTTAATTTCGCTTTTGTCAATCGGAACAAACTCTTCCTTTTTCCGCGTAAGCGTGTTGTAAAGCTTCATTAACTATGTCTCCCTGTATAATAATTTCTGTAATATTGTGCCAAGTTGTTTCAGTCACCATTGAATTGAGCAACCCTTGCAATGAACTTTGCTCAACTTTTAAAAATATTACTTTTGCTAAAACAACGCTACGACTCAGGCTATTTCCCCAAATAATAAACTTGTAATATTTATCGAATTGATATTCTGGTTTCCATATGAAGGGACCATCACTGTGTTCTTCCAAAGGGCAAAAATGGCATACAATTCTTATACCATTCATTCCAAAATGACTATACAAATTTTTCAATAAATTCTCAAACCCATTAGTGTTTTCAACTTCTACACAAGCGCGAAGTCTTTTAATAAATTCAATTTCCCCCTCACTTAATGGCTTATTTCCGGGAAAATCTTGCGCTTGTTCACTGCCTCTCCATATAACTTTCATGGCATTCACCGGTAACATAAATGTAGTATTAAAAATTAACAATATGAAAACAAACAACAATTTAAATTTTTTCATTATACTTTTAACTTCCTTAAATTTTTATATGCCCTCGATTAGTATAAATATAAATACAGCCAGATATAACTGACAATGCTGTACAGCACCATACTAAAGCATTTTGAATAATCATTAATATATCAAAATTAATATTTGTTTGACTAAATTCACTTAAAATTTGAATTAATAAAATAAATATTATAACCAGGAACTGACTTAATGTCTTCAGCTTCCCCCATAAATTCGCAGAAATAACTGTCTTACTTTGGTCCAACGCCAAAAATCTTACAGATGTAACTATAAACTCGCGCGCAACTATAATAACAACCGGCAATGCCAATATTAATCGAAATTCTACGAAGCATATTAACATTGAACATATCAAAATTTTGTCTGCAAGTGGATCTGCAATTTTTCCAAAATTAGTTATAGTATTGCTTTTTCTTGCGATTTTTCCGTCAAAATAATCTGTGAAAGATGCAATTAAAAACACAGCTAAAGCATATACAAATCTTTGCGGGATAGTTTCATACAACATAAAAAGCAATATAACCGGTACAAGAATTATTCTGAAAATGGTAAGTTTATTCGCTAAATTTTTCATTCTTGTACCCCTATTCGTTTAATTCGTTCAACCTGTTAAAAGCTGTTCTAATTTGATCCCACTGGAACCCTAATCTCTGCAATGCGGCAACCACTCGACGTTTACCTTTTTCGTCATCAAATTTTCCTTGATATTTCCCGGTTAAAAGTTTTGTGATTTTGTTAGTCTCATCAATATCATCAAAACCAGCTATAACTTCTTCAATTAAATCCTGGTCTATACCTTTTCTTGCCAGTTTGTACACAATTTTTTTTAATGAACAATTTTTTCGGTTTAGTAATTCATTTGCATACATTTTTGCAAATTCTATATCATTCACTAAATTAAGCTTTTCCATTTTGGATACTGCAAGGTTTGCAGCTTCTTCACCAAATTTCAGCTTGATTTTATCCTCAAGCTCTTTTTTTGAGTGCGCTCTAAATGAAAGAAGCCGTAGTGCTTTTTCTTTGGCCTTATACTCGAAAGAATCAGCAGTGAGACTTTTCAGTTTCACTTCATCTAAGCAACCGCCAATTTTAAGTTTGGACTTCAAAAGTATTTCGGGAGCCAAGCTTATCAAATATTTGTTGTCTGCAAATATTAATTTCTGGCCCCGTTTTCCATCTTTTATGTCTGTTATCCACATTTTGCTATTCTTCTATTATATCTATGCTGTCATTCTCTTTTTTATCTCCGGCATCTTCTTTGGAGTCAGCAAGATTCGGCATGGCAAGATTTCTTGAAGCTGAAGGCCTAGAGTAAATTTTATCCGAACCTTCCACAACTTTTTTCTCGATTTCTTTGGCAATTTCAGGATTGTTTTTGAAATATTCCTTGACGTTATCCCTGCCCTGGCCAAGTTTCTTATCCTTATAAGAAAACCATGCCCCGCCCTTTTGCACAATGTCAAGCTTTACGGCTAAATCCAACAGTTCGCCCTCTTTGGAAATACCCTGACCGTACATA
>CAYJIV010000068.1:0-4091 GCA_964370325.1 uncultured Eubacteriales bacterium | reverse complement strand
TTTTACACCTCTGTCCCTATTTTACACCCTTTTCAACTTATGCGTTTGTCGTGTACACCTCTGGCATTCGCTTGCCATACAGCAGCTTTACCAGTTTTTCTAACAAGTTCACTATATTCACATGCTGCATTTGGTCCTGTTAATGAAATTTCCACCCCGTCCGGGTTAACGCATGGCACAATCATAACTCCAGTTTTATCCAAGCAAGCAGAAATATTAATTCCGCAAAATTTTTTGTTTGATTTAATATGTTCGCACATATTATTTACAAAATTTAGCAATAATAAAGAGGTAAGCCACTCCATGCCATGATGCGCACCATTCAAAAACACCATTTTATATGGATTCCCCAACTGCAAAGCTTTTATATCTCGCCCACATAGACTTTTGTCAATTATGCTTTGATTCAAAAAACCATATTCACTCAAAAGATTATTTATAATTCCATTTCGCACGGATTCTATAGGTTTGTTTTTAACAAATGAATATTCTTCCATACGTCATTCCTCCCTAAACTTATATACAATTTAATTATATATATTAATTCAAAAACAATAATATGATTTTAAAAACATTTTAAATTGTAGAAAAATTATATAATATGTTGCAAAAATTGTAATAATTGGTATAATCATTATAACTATTTTAAATTTAGCATAAATTGGAGGCATTACACTTATGATAAACTTATTTTTTTCAAATCAAAAATCAAAAACATTAAAGTTATTAATGTTTTTACTAGTTTGCATGATGTCTTTTTTGCACACATCCTGGGACAATGCAAAAGCTCAGGAAACTTTGTACAAAACTATTCTTCCGCAAAAAGTTTCCGGGATAAAAAAACTGGAATTTATTATAAATGATGTGCCTAAGGGAAGCACCGCCGGAACATCTTCTTTGGAACTTGCAAGAGATACTTCTATCCAATTTTTGTTAAAATTTGAAGCTTCAGGCTACAGCAAACTTCTGGTAAAAGATGTACTTATAAAAACGACTGTTGCAAATGAAGAGCCACTGAAACTAAATGATTACAAATAAGATACGAATAATAAACTTGTAAAAAGGTCCGTTGCAAGAAATGAACTTATTGACCCAAATCAAACCTACGTTACTGATACTTACAAAATAATGCGCAACACCGCTTTTAAAATTCATGGCGTAGAAATAGATAAATATAATACTACAATAAAAACAGAAGATATTAATATTCCACTCAATGAACCTTTGAATATTATTTATTCATATAACAATGAAGCGCCTGCCGATGCAAAATTCGACAGCACGAATAACACATACACCATTGAAAACGTACCAACAAATACCGCACTGAAATTCTGGTTGAATCTCAAACCTGAATATTCACAGTCCAATCTTGAAATAACAAATAATGGAATAGTTGTTTCACAAAACAACATAAGCAAAAACTGGACAATTCCCACAAATTCAGACAATGCTCTAACTATTTCAGGTATCGAAAAAAATAAATATGATCTATCTTTTAATGCCCCTGAATTGAATGTGTTTAAATATAAAAAAGAAAATTCAACAAACGATTGGATAAACGCCTCGCAAAATAAAATAATGGCAACACATGGCGACAACTTTGTATTCATTTATGAAAATTCGCTTGAAAGTCAAGAAATTACCGTAAACGGTGTTGTTACACGTCCAACAGCAGAAGGTCATTACCGCCTGCAAAACATAACACAAAATACAGAAATCACTGTCAACCCTAACAATAACGCATTATACCCAATTTCAATACCCTCAGAAACAGACGTTTTAATTAAAGGCATATCCGATAAACAAATAAACTCCGCACAAATAAAATATAATTCTACATTTAAATTCAAAATGGAACCAGGCGCAGCTTACACTAAAAATGCAAACGCTATAGAACTCTATGCTATACCGCAATCAAAATTAACAAATGGAGATTATGATATTCGTGCAAATGCCGACGAAGCGCAACATTATTTGTTATATCCAGACTCCAACGACGTGTATACTATTCCTTCAATTAAAGATCCAATAACTTTACTTGCAAAAAATCTAATTAAAAACACATATATGGTAAGCTTACCTTTATCTTCACCTCGCGCGGATTTTGCTCCCGGAGACATCGGTAATGCTGAGTTAATTGAAGGCAATACTTATAAAGTGCAACATGGTGACTCCATTGCATTTACAGGAACTGCTCATGACGGATATTCTCTCGATGAAGTATCTTTCGCAAGCCTGCGCGAAGATTTAGATGTTATTATAGCCGGAAACCAATATGTTTTTCAAAACATCACAAAGGATACAAGTATAGTAGCACAGAATATAAACGTTACTAAATACAATGTTTCACTGGAAGGCGACGGTGCAATTTACAAAACTGGCACACAGTTTGTGGAACCTGTTACAAACACTAAAATCGAAAGTAAAACCGGAGAATTTGAATTCAAAATCAGTATAGCAGAAGGCTACAAATTCACAAATTCTGACGCAGATATCACAGTAAAAATAGAGCCGAACGTCGGAACCTTAATCTTACCTGAAAATGAAGCTGGTTCATATAAACTCACAGACACTACTCAAGACATAAAAATCATAACAACTGGAATAGAAATTCAGACTTCTACAATTAAACTACCTGAAAATAATGACGTTGAATTTATATCGCCAGAAACTGGCGAAGTTTTACCTACAGAAAATATCATACCTTACGGCTCTGATTTTGATATTACAGTTGTTGAAAAAGAAGGCGGAAACATTGCTAACTTTCAGATGAAAGGTGCAGGCGGCGAAGAAATTCAACCCGTGGCAGAAGAAGCTGGAGTAAATACCTACAGCTTAATGGGCATTACCCCAACCGCAGGAATAACAGCTTTTGCTTCACGACGTATATATGTTAACACTTCAGATTTTAACTCCACATATATTCGTTATTACAACGAAGATGGCAACCATCTTTTTAATGTAACTGATTCCGAACACAATGCTCATTCAAGTGACGGCCTTCCTACCGTACAAACGGTTGATGTTGGCAACGAACAAGATACAATCAGGCTCAGAATAAACATAGCAGAACAGCGGAGTCTTCTTCTGGATGACGAATTGAAAACGCCACTTTCATCCTGGGATTGTCATTGTTCAACTGCCCCTGTAAGCGACGGACATAGAATTGAACAATGCAAATACGTAGAAAGTGCTATACGATTAAGCGACGGACGCCAATCAAACGGATATTATGAGATAACCCTCCCCAAGCGTACTTGGAAGGGATATGTTCCAGACTGCATTACAAACTCTTATAACAAAAACAACGTTACCCTTGTTAATGATACGATGACAAAGCCAGATCCCCCGGCAAACTACTTAGTTTTTCAAAACATACCGGCCGGTATACAGGTTGTTGATGAAATAGGCAGTCCGCAAAACGAACTTGGGTATTTTGGTATTCCCAACTCACACATGATTGCTGTACTTGCACAAACATCCGTTTCTTATGGAAATCCAACATCACGCAGAAACTATAACAGATTAGTTTATCCGGTTTCGTATGACCCGTCTCAATCTACGCTGCTGCGCCCTGTATTTAACCTCCTTATGGATTCCGGGTCTCCTCTACCGGATGATATAACTTTCACTATATTTGACAGTTACGGTAATGAACATACTGAAGTAAAGATAAAACCCTGTGAAATAGTTGACTATTATGTTCGCAAAGACCTTATGGCTAAAGGGGCCTCAGCGAGTGAAGCAAACAAACAAGCCACCGTAAAGGGTTTTGGAATAAGTGGCACGTGGAATCCCGACGTTAACAGTGATGGTTACGGCACCGGCTATAATGCTGACCTATTTATTACTATTAATGCCACTACGCTTGCGTCAGACTACAGCATTAAGTTTACCATGAATGATAAAACTAAACCTATTACTGAGTATTTAAAGATGTATGATGCAGGCGGGCTTTTAATAAAACAGGCCGACGAAAAAGCTCACTATTATATGGAAGTTCCGGGCAGTAATCTATCAAAAAGTGTAAGGTTTAAACCAGTACCTATTGATGGATATGAAATAAATGATGCCTCTTCATTTAAAGT
>CAYJIV010000067.1:2757-4092 GCA_964370325.1 uncultured Eubacteriales bacterium | reverse complement strand
CCGTCTTCTATTTTTGTGGCAACCATATCACCTTTTTTATAAGTTTCTATAGTTATACTTGTGCCGTCTTCAGTTATTTTAGATTTCATATGGTAGTTCCCACTGCTAAAAATTTTAATAAATGTTTCAGAGATTTTTTCGGTAGTTGTTGATTCTTTATTTTCCGTAACAACGGTTGAATTTGCCATATTATTTTCATTTTTCTCTTCTTCTTTATTACCGCAAGCTGTTAAAGACAAAAGCAAAACAGCTGCAAAAGATAAGGTTAAAAATTTTTTCATGATGTTTTTCTCCTCTCTTAGCTCTGATAATATCTAATATCAAAGCTTTTTGTTTGTTGTTTATTTCAAAATTTTAAATTTACCGATCAGTGGGAGTTCTTTTGCTTTCCCATTTACGGCATTTATTATGCCGATAACTGCCAAAATAGCAAAAATGACATACAAAAGGTTAAGTATCAAACTTAAAAATCCATGTATTGGCCCTCTTGTATAGGTTAAATATCCGTTCCAATATCCTCGAAAAATACTATTCAATATAGACATCAAAATGCTGTTAATGATTGAGTATGCTATTCCGGATATGCATAAAATAAGTCCCTGGTTAGCGTGAAAACGCGCAAATTTTGATTTTGGCGCTGCAAATAATGGAATAACAAATAAAATTCCTAAGTAAGATAAGAGTGCCATCACTTTATTTTCAGAAATATCTTTTGAATCGTATTCAGATGTTGTGTCAGATGTGTCGTTGAGTTTGTTTATTGCATCCGATGCCGAAGATGTGGGTTTGGATGTTGGTGCGTCAAGATTAGCTCCGCAATTTGGGCAGAACTGTATGTCGTCGGTTATTTCTGTTTTGCATTTTTCGCAAATCATCATTGATCTCCTCCTGAAAAATAATTATAAAATTATCAGAAAACAACATTTGAGAATAGCACTGTACATTTTCGGATACATAAATGCTATTATATATCAAATATTTTGTCAACATTTTAAAAAATTATATTATTTCGCCAATTATTATTTGGATTATTCGGAACAAGAAGTCAGTAAATATATGAGAAGTACTATTTGCGAGTATTATTAACATAAATATTTTAAAAGTGAAACAATTGCAAAGGGTGATGTTACGTGACAAAAGATGATGGTAAGAATATGACAAAGATGCCGCACAGTTTAACATTGAATAACAGAAAAAGTCTGAATATCAGCGGTGTGTTGGAAGTAGATAGTTTTGATGATAAATCAATTGTGGCATACACTGACCTTGGCAAACTAACTATCAAGGGTGAAAACCTGAATATTAAAAAGTTGACTCTTGATATTGGAGAATTAG
>CAYJIV010000067.1:0-2747 GCA_964370325.1 uncultured Eubacteriales bacterium | reverse complement strand
TTTACGTTGATACTCAGTCAAACGCTGCTTCTGGATTTTTGCTAAAATGTTTAAGTAAAGGGGAATTTATTTGGAGAAAACTGCTTTTAATCAGTTATCAATTTTTGGTTTTTCTTGCATTTTTGGAGTGGCTCTTGGATTGCTCTATGATGTGTTCAGGATTATCAGGATGATAATAAATCCAAAAAATTTAGGTGTTTTTCTTCAGGACGTGATCTATTTTATTATTAGCAGCATAATTACATTTTTGTTCGTACTTGGGTTTAACCATGGTGAATCAAGATTTTATATTTTAGCTGGAGAAGGTATTGGTTGGATAGTTTATCATATTACTTTCGGTGAAGTTATTTACAGATGTTCGGCAAAAATTGTTAAATTTTTAAAGAATAAATTTGCAGCTTTAAATGGTATTGTTTCAAAATTTTGGGATAAAAAACTTAAAAGCCATAAAGGATTAGAACAATATGCACAATAATTTATCGTGCGATTTGGGCGTTTTTTACAAAATTTAAAAATTTCTTGAATTTACATATCTCTTACATGCATAATTAATAGAGTTTTCATATTATTTTTACCCGATGGGCAGGGAAGTACCAATAAAATGAAGTATGGTTTAAAAGGTAAAAAAATCAGGAAATTGATAATAAAAATAGCTTTGTTGTCTGTTTTAGGTTATGTAATATTTTTGTTTATTAATCAACATATAAAAATTAAGAACAAAAAAGATGAAATTGTGCAGTTTAATAAACAAAGTTCTGAAAAACAAGCTGAAATCAGAGAAATCTTAGATATATTAAATGAGGGTGATAATTCAGAAGAGCAGGAAAGTGTTCCTAAAAGAATTTTTGAAAATACTATAGAATAGCTGTTTCAGGAAATAGTTTTTATTATTTTATAAGGAGAAGTTAAATTTTTATGCAGCTTGAGGTTGGTTTGATTGTTGAAGGTAAAGTCACAGGAATAACAAAATTTGGTGCTTTTGTGGAGATTGAAAGTGGGAAAACAGGATTAGTACACATTTCTGAAGTTTCTAATGTATTCGTTAAGGAAGTGAAAGATCATCTTTCGGAAGGGCAAAGCGTAAAAGTTAAAGTTTTAAATGCTCAGCCCGGTGGTAAGATTGAACTTTCTATTAAGCAAGCAATGGATAACCAACAACCGAGAAATAATTTTAATGATTCCGGTAGATCGGGACGTTTTGGAAATAACCGCCGGAATGAGCCGGCTGGTACAGGTAACGCATTTGAAGATATGATGAATAAGTTTAAAAAATTAAGTGATGATAAACTTTCAGATGTCAAGAAAAACACCGAATCCCGCCGTGGGGGTAGGTCACCCGGAAAAGGGAAAGCAAATTAAGTTGTGTTGGTTATAAATAAATCAAGTACAGCCGTATATTTATTTAATCGGCTGGTTTTTGATTTAAATTAAAAACTTTATTGTAAATCCCTTAGTTTTGATGTAAAATATAACTTTGTGTAATTAGAGTTTCAGGAGGAAATTATGTTAATTAAATTTACAAAAATGCACGGCTGTGGCAACGATTACATATTTATCAACGGTTTTAGATTGGACCCGGAAATTTTAGCTCCGGAGAAATTGAGTACAGTGCTTTCTGACAGACGATATGGAATTGGCGGAGACGGAATTATTTTAATTCTTCCATCAGAAATAGCTGATGCAAAAATGCGAATTTTCAATAAAGACGGTAGTGAAGGTAAAATGTGCGGTAATGGAATTCGCTGTGTGGGTAAATTTTTACGAGATAATAACCTTGTTTCGCATAATAATGATATTAAAATTGAAACTCTCAGCGGCGTGAAAATTCTTAACATTCTTGAAAATTCTGAAAACGAGGCGTTAGTTCGTGTGGATATGGGAAAAGCAGTGTTAAAGCCTAAAGATATTCCAATGCTTTTGGAAAAAGACAAAGTGATCAATGCTCCAATAACTATCGCGGACGAGACTTACAATATAACCTGTGTTTCCATGGGGAATCCTCATTGCGTTATGTTTTTTGATGAAATTTACTCTGTGAATATTAAGGATATAGGTTCGCGTTTATCTGCAAACACAATGTTTCCAGAGGGTGTGAATGTGGAATTCGTAAGTGTACAGGATAAAAAAAATCTTGCAATGCGTGTTTGGGAGCGCGGCAGCGGTGAAACTTTGGCTTGCGGCACGGGATCGTGTGCAAGCGTGGTTGCAGCTGTTGAAAATGGTTTTTGCGATAAAAACACAGATGTTACGGTACACTTGCGTGGTGGGAAGCTGGTTGTAAATTATACTGATGAGGCGGTTTTTCTGACGGGGAATGCTGTAAAGGTTTTTGAGGGGGAAGTTAAAATATGAAATATATTTTTGTAACAGGTGGTGTGGTGTCTGGTCTTGGGAAGGGTATAACAGCAGCATCACTAGGACGGTTACTCAAATCCAGAGGCTTAAAAGTCACAGCTCAGAAGCTGGACCCTTACATAAACGTGGACCCCGGTACAATGAGTCCGTATCAGCATGGAGAGGTTTTTGTTACTGAAGACGGAGCCGAAACAGATTTGGACCTTGGCCATTACGAAAGATTCATTGATGAAAATCTGAATAAATACTCCAATCTCACAGCCGGAAAGGTGTACTGGAATGTTCTTCAAAAAGAGCGCAATGGTGAATATCTGGGCGAAACCGTGCAAGTTATTCCTCATATAACAAATGAAATCAAAAAATTTATACATTCTGTGGGCAAACAGTCCGGT
>CAYJIV010000066.1:0-4233 GCA_964370325.1 uncultured Eubacteriales bacterium | reverse complement strand
CAAGAAAGATTGTGCACGATGATTACAAAGGCATAAATTTTCAGCTTATTTCCTGTGATTACATAAATTTTTGTCCAATTTTGGTCAAGTAGTAAATGCTGCTGTTAATTGAAAGGATTGGTATTTTAAAATGAGTTTAAAGTCGTCAAATAAAGTTGATGTGAATCGCTTGGAGCTTGAAATTGAAATTAGTTCTGAAGAATTCAACAAAGAAGTTGATAAAGTTTATGGCAGAGAAAAAAACAAAATAATTATTCCGGGGTTTAGAAAGGGCAAGGCACCGCGGAATTTTATTGAAAAATATTACGGCGAAAAGGTTTTCTATGAAGATGCCATAAATGCGCTCTATCCTGATGCTATAGAAAGTGCTGCAAAAGAAGCGAACGTTGAACTTGTGGATGACCACATTGATTTTGATGTTGTGGTAATGAGCAAGGACAAAGGCTTGATTTTCAAAGTCAAAGTTACAGTCATGCCGGAAGTTTCGGTTGAAAATTACAAAGGTATTGAAGTTTCGAAAAAAGAAGTAAAACCCGTTACAGATGAAGACGTGAATCTTGAAATACAGACAGTTCGTGAGAAATATTCAAGACTTATAACAGTTGATGATGCAGCTGCCGAAATGGGCAACGTCGTGGACATTGATTTTGAAGGATTTTCAGACGGAGTTGCATTTGAAGGCGGAAAGGCAGAACATGCATCTTTGGAACTCGGTGCAAAACAGTTTATTGAAGGTTTTGAAGGGCAAGTTGTGGGGCATAAAGCGGGAGAAGAGTTTGAAATAAACGTTACGTTCCCGGAGCAATACCATGCGGAGAATTTGGCTGGTAAGCTTGCTGTTTTCAAAGTTAAGTTACATAGAACCCAGAAGAAAGAGTTGCCTGAAATTGACGACGAATTTGTAAAAGACATCAGCGAATTCGATACGCTCGAAGAATTTAAGGCTGATATTAAATCCAAACTTTTGGAAGGCAGAGAAGCCAAAGCTAAAGCGGAAGAGGAAAATGAGCTTATTGATAATTTTGTTAAGCTCGTGAAAGCAGAGATTCCGGAAGCGATGATAAAAAACAAAACTAAAGATTTTATCAGGGACCTTGAATACAGGCTTCAGCCACAGGGAATGAAAATTCAGAATTACATGAAATTTACGGGCCAGACCCCGGAGTCACTCGAAGAACAATTTCGTCCGCAGGCAGAAAACCATGTTAAACTGGATTTAGGTCTTAAAAAAGTTGCACAAATTGAAAATTTGGTGGCTTCAGATGACGAAGTTGAGGCTGAATACAATAAAATAGCGGAATCCTACAAAATGGAGGCAAACAAAATTAAACAGTTTGTTCCAAAAGATGACGTTACGAAAGATATCATTTTCAAAAAAGCTATGGAGTTTATTAAGGAAAATAAAGTTGGCAAAAAGTAAATATATTTAGATTGAATAAATTTTCAAATTTTGGCGAATCATTATTATTCGAAAGAGGTTTTCAAAATGAATTTAGTGCCTTATGTTGTGGAGCAAACAAGCCGCGGAGAGAGATCTTACGATATTTTCTCTAGACTGCTTAATGATAGAATTGTGCTTTTGCACGGCGAGGTTGATGCAAATTCAGCCAGTTTGATAGTTGCGCAGTTGCTGTATCTTGAAGGGCAAGACGCTTCAAAAGACATCAGTTTTTATATTAATAGCCCGGGCGGGTCTGTGACGGATGGGTTTGCTATTTATGACACGATGAACTATATAAAATGTGATGTATCTACAATTTGTATGGGAATGGCGGCAAGTTTTGGTTCGTTTTTATTGGCTGCGGGAACAAAAGGTAAGAGATTTGCACTTCCAAACGCCGAGGTTATGATTCATCAGCCACTAGGCGGAGCAAAAGGCCAGGCAACTGACATGAAAATTTATACCGATAGAATTTTAAGGGATAGGAAGCATCTGAATGAGCTTCTCGCTGAAATGACTGGTCAGCCTTTTGAGAAAATTGAGCAAGACACAGAACGAGACAATTTTATGACTGCTGAAGAAGCTATGAAATATGGTATGATAGATAAAGTAATATCTAAAAGATAATCATTTGGATTAAAGGAAATGGTGATTTAAATGAGCATGGGAAGAGGAAGTAAAGATAGAGAGCTTTGTTGTTCTTTTTGCGGCAAGCCTCAGGACGAAGCGAAAAAGCTGGTTGCAGGGCCGGGTGTATGTATTTGTGATGAGTGTATTGAACTTTGCATAACTATACTTGATGAAGAAGTTGACATTAAAAAAGGCGCGGATAAACATGCTAAGTCGAGTAATGTTGTTGCATCAAAAAATAAAATTTTGCCTAAACCCAAAGAAATTAAAAGATATCTTGACGAATATGTTATCGGCCAGGATGCGGCTAAAACAGCGCTGTCTGTTGCTGTTTATAATCATTACAAACGCATATTTTTCGGAAGTGAAAATGAAGTCGAATTAACAAAAAGCAATATCTTACTTTTGGGTCCAACAGGGGTGGGTAAGACTTTGCTTGCTCAAACACTTGCAAAACTTATCGATGTACCCTTTGCAATTGCGGATGCAACAACTTTAACAGAGGCCGGGTACGTTGGTGAAGATGTTGAAAATATTCTTTTGAGATTGATTCAAGCCGCGGATTATGATGTTGAAAAGGCGCAGCGTGGAATAATTTATGTTGATGAAGTTGATAAAATTGCGAGAAAATCTGAGAACGCTTCTATTACTAGAGATGTTAGTGGTGAGGGTGTTCAACAAGCATTGCTTAAAATTTTGGAAGGTACGGTTTCAAATGCACCTCCTAAAGGTGGGCGCAAACATCCGCAACAGGAATTCATTCAAATCGACACTTCAAATATTTTATTTATTTGTGGCGGTGCATTTGATGGCATTGAAAAGATAATTGAGAAAAGGGTTGGAACTTCTTCTTTAGGTTTTGAAGCAAATGTTATGACCCGTAAAGAACTCGATGAAACTGATTGGATGAGCAAAGCTGTTCCACAGGACTTTGTGAAATTTGGTCTTATTCCTGAATTGGTAGGCAGATTACCGGTTATAACTTCTCTTAAAGGTCTTGATGAAAAATCTTTAATCAGAATTCTTACAGAGCCTAAAAACGCTTTGATTAAGCAATATAAAAGGTTGTTTGCGCTTGACCATGTGGAGTTGGAATTTCAAAATTCAGCATTAAAAGCTGTTTCAAAGAAGGCAATAGAAAGAAATATTGGTGCGAGAGGATTGCGCTCAATATTAGAAGATACATTACAAAATGTGATGTTTAGTGTGCCGTCAGACCACACAATTGAAAAAGTGGTTATTGATGCAGATGTTGTTGAAGGTGAAAGACAGCCTGAATTTATATATGATGAAGGTAGAAAACCTGTTGTGATATCAATAAACTCAAACAAATTAGTTGACAAAAAACCCAAAAAAGTTGACGCGTCTTAAAAAAACATTATACAATTTACTCGTGAAGGGAATTTGAAAATATTGTAGTTCTAAGTAAATGACTCAATTTAGTAAGGAGTGAATTTGTATGGCAATTCCAAATTTAGACAATTTTATACCGTTGAGAGAAAGATTTGAAATTTTTACTGTTAATGAATTTAAGGAGACTTATGTTAAAGCTTTAGCAGAATATTATCAAAAAGATGATAAAGGTAACGAGCAACCTAAGCCAAAATTATCAGTGTTAGATGGTTATAGTTATGACAAGATGTGCCGAGACATTCAAAAAATTACAGGTAAAAAAACAAATCATACATAGCTTTTAACAAGTAAATTTTTAAATGATATAATAGCGGTGCTTAAAAAATATAAGGGTAAAAACTCCCCTGACAAATCTAAATATACAGATGAAATAGTTAAAGCAATTGAAGCAACAAATGGATATATAGAAAATATGGTAAGAAGCAAAGCAAATGTTGATCCTTCCAAATATAGCAAAAGAACCATGAATGTATGTATGCAAATTTATGAAAAACATCTGAATTGCCCGCAAATAAAAGCTATTCATGAAAAATTCAAAAAAGAAATGACAAATCCGATAAGAGCAAGCGAACCAATTGGCAATCCGCCTCATGGACTAAAATAGCAATTCTGTAACTATACAAAAAAGTGGAGTTGAATAAACATAGACTATAAAAGTTTAGGTGAACAAACTATGCCGGTTCTGGCTTTGAGAGGTTTCGTAATGTTTCCGAATATCATGCTTAATTTTGATATCGGGCGCAAGAAAT
>CAYJIV010000065.1:0-4519 GCA_964370325.1 uncultured Eubacteriales bacterium | reverse complement strand
AAGAGAAAACCGCAGAATTCTAAAAAGAGTCTGTTTGCCGACGGCATGGGCTACAACATTATTATTGAAGGGCTTTTTATTGCCGCGGTGAGCTTGCTTGCGTTTGTAATTGGAAGAGTGTTTTTTGATGTTGACCCTGCAAACCCTGTCATCGGAAGAACCATGGCTTTTACAACGCTGAGTATAAGTCAGCTGATGCACGCTTTCAATGTGCAAAGCTCAAAATCTGTGTTTGCGACCGGAATTTTCAGTAATATCAAACTTGTGTTTGCCACTATTTTGGGAATTTTTCTGCAGATTTTGGTTATATCTATTCCGTCTCTGACGAGCTTTTTCAAGACGGAAATACTGAATATTTCACAGTGGCTGATAGTTTTAGCTTTGGCTTTTGCGCCGCTTTTGATATCAGAGATTGAGAAAATGCTGTCTAACCGCGGGATTCATTATTACAAAATGAAAAATTAAGAAGAAATACTTTTGAGTTTTAAATTGGAATAGCTATACATATATATTTCTGGAGGAGGATGAAAAAATGAAAGTTTGGGTTTTAAATAGAAAAAAATTAATGATGATTGCCGGGTGCGCAATTACAGTTATAGCCGCTGCAGTAGTTACTATGAACAGTCTTTTTGCAAGTGACCGTAAACTGCCGATTTATTGTGTTGATAAAAAAGATAAAGTCGTTAGCCTTTCATTTGATGCAGCGTGGGGTAATGAGCAAACGCAGGGATTGCTTGATATTTTAGCCGACAAAGGCATAAAGACTACGTTTTTTGTGGTTGGATTCTGGGCGGAAAAGTATCCTGAATCTGTTAAAGCAATATTTGATGCCGGCCACGATGTTGGGAATCACTCTGAAACCCACCCGCACATGACGAAGCTGGATAAAGACAAGATGGCAGCTCAGATTGAAGATTGCAACAAAAAAGTTGAGGGCACAACGGGAGTCAGGCCAACGCTATTCAGGCCGCCGTATGGGGATTACAACAACGCTTTGGTTGAAACCACGAATGAACTTAATATGCACTGCATACAGTGGGACGTTGATAGTCTGGACTGGAAAGACCCAAGTCCTGACGAGATGGTTACCAGAATTAAAAGCAAGATTAAGCCGGGTTCGATTATTCTGATGCACAACGGTGCCAAGAATACGCCCGAAGCACTGCCGAAAATTATAGATATGATTAAATCAGAAGGTTATGAAATTGTCCCGATTTCCCAGATTATATATAAAGACAACTACAAAATGGATACACAAGGCAAGCAAATCAGTACGGGAGAAACAGCAGCACAGCCATCTTAAACATATTTTTCAAATTCAGTAATAAACATAAGTAGACAAGAATAAAATTTAATAACTACGCGAAACGAGGAGCGGTTGAAAATGAATTATGACGTCAGCAAAGATACTTTAGCAGTCCGCGAGCTTGTTTTTGAAGGGTGCCAAGAGTTACCTATAGACATTGATTTTTCCCTTCCGGATTACTGCCCGGATATTCAGCGTATTTTAAAGTGTCAGGTTTGTCCGAACATAACTATGAGGAACATTTCAGGTGACAGGCTGAACCTTGAAGGTACTGCGAGTATCCGCATGATTTACCTTGATGCCGAGAATATGAAAATCAGGTGTTGTGAGAATTCAAGTCCGTTTTCAAGCTCGATTGATATTAAATCCGCGCCGGAAAACGGTGTTGCAACTACGTTTGTTAAAGTTGAATATGTGAACTGCAGAGCTGTGAGCCAAAGAAAAGTTGATATTCACGGAGCGTTTTCAATCTGTGCAAAAGTTTACAATAAAGCGAGCAAAAATGTTTCCTGCTGCGTGAGCGGAAAAGATATCCAACAAAAAATCGAAAACAGAGAACTCAATTCATTAATCGGCATTGGTCAGCAACAATTTACTATCAGCGAAATGCTCGACATTGCTGAAAACAAACCTGCTCCTGAGAGAATTGTTCGCTCAGACGTTACTTTGATTATGGATGAATACAAAAACATGGCGAACAAAGTTGTTGTAAAAGGTGAGGCAACCGTGAAGATACTCTACATGGGCGATTTGGATTCTGACTCGCTCGAAACTATGGAGTATTCAATCCCGATAAGCCAGATTGTAGATGTTCTCGGTGCGGCCGAAGACAGCGTTTGCGTTATAACTTCTGAGGTTTTAAATCATGACGAGCAGATACATTCTGAAAACGCGGAGAATCCCAATTTGATTTCAACTGAGATTAAAATTGCCGCAACGGTTATGGCATATTCGAATAAAACAATTGGGATAGTGTCTGACATTTACTCTACGGATTACGATTTAGAAACAACAAACGAAACCTTAAAGCTCGACAAATTAATTGACACAGTGCGGGATTCATTTTCACACAAAGCAACGGTTGAGCTGTCAGATTTAAACGCTTCAAAAGTGATTGACGTCTGGAGCGATGCGTGTTCTGCAAATTGTAGGTATCAAGACGGCAAATTAGTCTTTACCGGTAAAATGAGTCTTGGTATTTTGGCGGCGGATACTGAAAATACGCCATTCTACATTGAGCGAATAATTGAATTTGAACACAGCAAAAATTTTGAACACGAGATGGGTACTTTGCAGGATATTATCGTTGAAAGCAGTATTCAGCCTGTGTCTATGGGCCACAGCATTTCTCAAAGCAATGCGATTGACATTAAAATTGATTTCAAACTTTGCGCGGCCGTATATGCGGATGAGAAACATAATATGGTACTTGCCGCTATGGCTGATGAAACACAGCCCAAAAATAAGGATACCGGCGCATCACTTACCATATACTACGCGGCTGAAGGCGAACCGCTTTGGGATATTGCACGAAAATATTATACCTCCGTTAATGCAATCAAGCAGGAAAATGAGCTATCCTCCGAAGCCACCACGAAAGACGGCATGCTTTTAATTCCGATGAAGTAATTCAATTCTAAATATATTAATAAAATTTAAATTCTCATATTGGGAGGAAAAAAAGTGGAAGAACGCAATATTTATCAAGATATTTCGCAAAGAACCAACGGAGATATCTACATCGGAGTTGTAGGACCCGTCAGAACGGGTAAGTCCACATTTGTCAAAAAATTTATGGATACTCTGGTGATTCCGAACATCTCAAATAATACACAGCGCGAAAGAGCAGTTGATGAGTTGCCGCAATCTGCAGCGGGGCACACCATTATGACGACTGAACCCAAATTCATTCCTGAAGATGGGGTAGAGGTCAATATTGAAAACAACGCGAACTTCAAAGCCAGAATGATTGACTGTGTTGGTTACATTGTTCCGAGTGCGCTGGGATATATTGAAAACGAAATGTCCAGAATGGTCATGACGCCGTGGTTTGAAGATGAAATTCCATTTAACATGGCGGCAGAAATCGGCACTAAAAAAGTCATAACAGACCACTCTACGATTGGCTTGGTTGTGACCACAGACGGCAGTATCAGCGACATCGGCAGGGAAGAATATGAAGAGGCCGAAGAGCGGGTTATTGATGAACTCAAGCAAATCAAAAAACCGTTTATAATTCTTCTTAACAGCACACAGCCATACTCCGAAACAACAAAGAATCTTGCGGAAACTATGGCGGAGAAGTACATGGTGCCGGTAATTCCGATTAACTGTCTTGAGCTTGGAGAAAATGAAACTAAAAGAATCCTTGCGCAGATATTATTTGAGTTTCCGGTCAAAGAAATCAAAATTGATATGCCGGGTTGGCTGTCATCGCTTGAAAAGAACCATTGGCTGAGAGCAAATATTTACTCCTGTATTAACAGTGCTTCTCAGAGCGTCCGCAAGATAAACGAAATTCAAAGAATTATTGATACGCTTGAAGATTGTGAGCACATAACCGAAACAGATATTTCTTCTGTGGATTTAGGCAAAGGCAATGCAAGAATTAAGCTGGCACTGGACCCCGGGTTGTTTTACAAAGTGCTTGGCGAGAAAACCGGAATTGATATCACCGATGAATGCAGTTTAATGGATTGCATGATGGATTTGGCCCGACTAAAAGAAAAATACAATAAAATAGCCGCAGCTTATGATGAAGTTGACGAAACAGGTTATGGCATAGTGATGCCGTCTATGGAAGAACTGAGTCTTGATGAACCCGAAATTATTCACCAAAGCGGAAAACACGGCATAAGACTTCGTGCTTCTGCGCCGTCAGTGCATATGCTCAAAACGCAGATTACAACAGAAGTTACACCTATAGTCGGTTCGGAGCAGCAGTCTGAAGAACTTGTAATGTATTTGCTTCGTGAATTTGAAGAAAATCCGTCTAAGATATGGGAGTCGAATATATTCGGGAAATCACTGCATGAGCTTGTTAATGAAGGACTGCATAATAAGCTTTACCGTATGCCAAGTGACGCGAGGGGCAAGATAAAAGAAACAATTGAACGGATTATAAACGATGGTTGCAACGGATTAATTTGCATTATTTTATAGAATCGAATTTAACCAACCCTTAAAGCTCGCAATTAACGCGGTTTTTTTGAG
>CAYJIV010000064.1:0-4710 GCA_964370325.1 uncultured Eubacteriales bacterium | reverse complement strand
AACGCCGTAATTATCTAATTTTTGGGGTTGTTTTCTTATGCGTTTGTCGTGGGGTTTTTTTAATTTATGTTGAAAAACGGAAAATTTTGTTGTATAATTATTCCGGTAATATTAAAAAACGATTGGAGAATAAATGGTTTCAAAGTTATATAGCATGGGTACCCTAGGTATAGATTCATTTGTGGTGCAAGTTGAAGCAGATGTATCCGCAGGTATGCCTTCATTTGACGTGGTTGGGTTACCCGATGCGTCCGTTAAAGAATCAAGAAATAGGGTGCGGCCTGCGCTGAAAAATTGTGGTTTTAATTTTCCGATTTCAAGAATAACAGTCAATCTGGCACCAGCAGACATAAAAAAGGCCGGGTCTATATACGATTTACCTATATTAATAGCGTTGCTTAAATCCAGTAGGCAGATAATGGATGTTAACCTTGACGGTTCAATTTTTATTGGTGAGTTGTCACTTGGTGGAGATGTGAATCCTGTCAATGGTGTACTTCCGATGACTATAAAAGCTAAAGAAAAAGGATTCAAAAAAATATTTGTGCCTGCAAAAAATGCGCGTGAAGCTGCAGTTACTGACGGTATATCAATTCTACCTGTTAATCACATTACAGAAGTAATGAACCATATAAGCGGCAAAGCAGAAATTGCATCATGCCCTAAAACCGTTATTCCTCCGAATTTGAATAAAACTGAACTTGATTTTTCACAAGTTAAAGGGCAGTATGATGTTAAACGTGCGCTGGAAATTGCTGCTGCTGGTGGTCATAATATTTTACTCATTGGGCCGCCTGGATCAGGGAAAAGTATGCTTGCAAAGAGGATACCCTCTATACTGCCGGATATGACATTCGAAGAAATGATTGAATCTACTAATGTACATTCGATTGCGGGGACGCTATCCTCTGAAGTGCCGTTAATTACACAGCGTCCATTCAGGGCGCCACATCACACAATTTCATCGATGGGTCTTTCTGGTGGGGGAAGTGTACTGCGGCCGGGAGAGCGATCCTTAGCCCATAATGGTGTGCTTTTTTTGGATGAGTTGCCTGAGTTTACGCGAGACGCTATGGAGGTTTTGCGCCAGCCTATGGAAGATGGCACTGTTACAATTTCGCGCGTGAAAAATACACTTACATATCCATGTTCTGTGATGGTAGTAGTAGCGATGAATCCCTGTCCATGCGGATATTATGGTCACCCAAAAAAGAAATGCACATGTTCTTTTAATGCTGTTGCTAAATATTTAGCAAAGGTCTCTGGTCCATTGTTAGATAGGTTAGATTTACATATTGAAGTTCCAGCTGTAGATTTCGAAAGTATAGCTTCAGATGAAACGTTAGAAACTTCTGAAAATATAAAAAACAGAATAAATGAAGCCCGAAAAATTCAGAATGAGAGATATCAAAAATCAAAGTACAGCTGCAATGCAAAAATTTTAGCAGGCTCAGTTTATGAATTTTGTAAGCTTACTGACGCTGCACAAAATCTTTTGAAAAAAGCATTTGAAAGTATGGGCTTTTCTGCTAGAGGTTATGACAGAATTTTGAAAGTTGCCCGAACCATTGCAGATTTGGACAACAGTGAATTAATAGAAACAAAACACATTGCAGAAGCAGTTCAATATAGAAGCCTCGACAGAAAATATTGGGCAAGGTGATTTGGAGAACATAAAACATCTTTTTTGGATTTTATAAAGCTATTATGTATATTTTGGATTTAAGATATCCATCATCCAAAATTTTTTATCGAATTCAAAAGTATAGTTTAGTATATTTGGATCGACGTCTTGATAATCTTGATCTGTTGCTTGGTGTTGGGCCAATTTATTTATATTTTTAAGAATGTCAGGTGCCATTGCATATGCTCTGATTTTTCCTGAATGATTAGATATCAATTTTGCTGCATTAGGGCACTTATTATCAGTAAAATATTGAACTAAGTGTTTTCTTTCCATCGTATTCTCAAGGTGTACTAACAAAAGTTTTGAATCAACAAAACCACTCTTGCCGATGCTAGTAATTAATTTTTTAAAATTATAAACGAGTGCCATGGCCAACACATCCTTATGTATAAATTTTGAATTTATGAAATTATTATAAATGACAAATTATGAAATTTCAAAATTTTTTGAAAGTTTATATATTTAATTTAAAAAAACGAACTGCTACAGCCGTGATATCGTCATCATGGCTTTGTTTACGTCTTTTGACAGATTCACTCACAATATATTGGGAAAGTTTTTTGGCGTCGTTATCTTTCCAAGACCCAAAAATTTCTTCGATCCAACCGTCGTCAATATCAGTTGCGCCGTCGGATAGCATTAAGATCCAATCCCCGTCTTCCAGGTTGCAGTATCCGGATGAAAACGCGACTTCGTTTAATATTCCAATTGGCAGAGAAGAGATGTCTACTTTACGAACTTTTCCATTTTTTCGGATAAACGTAATTGGAGAACCTGCTTTTAAAAATCTGGCTTCGCCGTTGAATAAATTAAGTGTCATAACATCAATTGTAGCCAGGGATTCATCTTCGGATTTCACTAATAATGCAGAATTTACCAGTTTAATTGCACAGTTAAAGCTTATTCCTGATTTTATCAAATCGCTCATTAGTTCGGAAGCCATTGCCCCCTCAACTGCGGCTTTCCCGCCTGTGCCCATGCCGTCACTGATGATTACGTTAAAATTGCCGTCGCCATCCTTGAAGTAAGAGTAATTATCTCCGCAAAACTTGCCATTGTTACATACATGTTGACTTATACCAAGGTCTACATCAAAATTTGTTTTTTCACTGATCTGTACCCTGCACATATTATCAATCACTGAAATGTTTGGTTTGTCCAAAGTTCGACCGCAAATTTTAGAAATTTCTTTGGTGGTTTTATTCCCAAATTTGTCGATGTCTTTTGTTTTGGATTCGATTTCAACGGAGAGCCTGCCAGTGCTATTATATTTACACGTTACGCTTTGTGGAGTTATGCCTAAAGATTTCAATCTGTCTTGCACTTTAAATGCCTGTTCTTCATCAAAAGATTGGTAAGATTCAAATTGATCTGCAATGTCTTCTAATAGGCAACCCATGCCGTCAAATTGTTCGGAAACAACTTTGCGCAATTCTGACATCCGTTTGGTTGCCGTTTGTGCTGACAAAAATTCTTTGTAACTGTTTTTAATTACGTTAACTAAAATATCAGCCTTGTTGCATCTTTTCAAGAAATCTTCAGAAAAGTTTGTATGACTGACATTTTTCCCTGAAGACACTAAGTTAATAATATTTTCAAAATTTTTGTTTGTGTTTTGATGTTCTTTATCCCAGCATAGACCACGAAGTCCGCAGTTAGTGCAAGTGGCATAAACAGGCTTCATACAGACGTCTTTAATGTTAGGTGAGTGAATTTTGGTTAATTTTTCAGAGATTATACCCACAAAGCCCGAAACTGATGAAAGTGATCTTGCAGCAAAGTTCAAGCGTTGAATTACAGCACTTTTAAGGCCTGTAATTTTTGATTCCTTCAAAAATGAAGGTGAAGACAATTGCACCCTGTTAAAGAAAGATTTTGGCAAGGCTAGAAATATTACAATTCCGATAATTGATTCGTACAGTCCGCTGATGATGCGCGCTGGGTCACCTGACTGAAATGATACGAGTGTGTTCGCGAATAAAAAAGCAGTGCACACCCCGATTTTGCCAAACTGTGCGCAAAATCCTGATATCATCCCGCCGAATGCATATGCGCCGGAAATATATGTAATCCCGAATGACGGCATACTAAATACCACGCCTGCCGCGATTCCAGAAATGCTGCCGCCCGAAACACCCATGCAATATGAACCGGTTAAAATCATGGCAACTGCCAAAGCCTGTCCGATAGATACACCACCGATTACAATTCCAGCCAACGAAAGCGTCACAATACTAATACTTATGGACACACACACAAGTTCCTGTTGACTAAACGCATACGATTTTTTATTTGCGAAAATTTTAAAAGTCCTATCAAAAAAATATGCTGCACCTGCTGCGAGTAATGCTTCAATAAACATCATGGTGATATCTCGGCCATCGAATCCCTCAACGGAATTTACGGCGAAGCCTGTAATCAGTGCGGAAATAAACACCACTACTGGGGAATAAAGCGCATGTTTTTTGATTTTCGTCAAGTCACTTAAAGTCCAGCGAATTGCAGAAATCGCTACCATAGTAGATATGTAACGTATGCTCGCGCCGAGACGCAATGAAAGTAAATATCCAAGTATGGCTCCTATCAACGCGGCAGTCATACCTTTTCCTGGTGCTGCGCCTGTTATGGACATTCCAAAAGGGTAATATCTTCCAAAAATTGAACCTCTTGCAACCAAAATTCCTGAGATAAAATACATTGCCTTGAAAAATATCAATTTAAATGAGTAATCTTTTGCCATGGTTAAAATTTTTTGCCTTGAGTTTACAGTTGTTTCTTTCATTTTCACTGCCACCTTGCTTTTGAACATTACTTAGAACACAAAATTTCTAAGTTTTTAAATTGTTAGTGGAAACATTATATACACAACATGTTATGATTTTTTGTCGCACTGCGCTGTATGTTTATAAATGTTTTTGAATAACTTTCTTTTTTATTTATATATTATGGTGGTTTTTAAAATTAATTATCGAAAAATTTTTAAAAATTATATTATGTTAAAAACAGTATTATATAAATTTAGA
>CAYJIV010000063.1:0-4743 GCA_964370325.1 uncultured Eubacteriales bacterium | reverse complement strand
CCTTTTCGTAAATAAATCAATTGTTGCCGGTAAAATTATAAATAAAGTCCACCAACCATTAAACAAAATGCTGAAAAGTCCTGTGAATTTGCCGATTAGTCCGATACCAACAAAAATTAAGCAAATTCCCCACATTATTCCATTCATGCAAATCACCTCATTTTATGTTTATTCTCCAATGATTTTTACAAGCACTCGTTTATCGCGCTTACCATCAAATTCAAAGTAAAATATTTGTTCCCAAGTTCCAAAATCAAGGTTTTCATTCGTAATGGCAACAACCACTTCTCTCCCCATAATTGTACGTTTCAAATGAGCATCAGCATTATCTTCAAATCCATTGTGTTTGTATTGGTCGTGAGGTTTTTCAGGTGCTAACTTCTCAAGCCAAACCTCATAGTCGTGGTGTAGCCCACTTTCATCATCATTTATAAAAACGCTGGAAGTTATGTGCATAGGATTTATTAAAACCAAGCCTTCTTTAATTCCGCTTTCATATTGCTCGTTAACGCTTTTTCCACTCATGCTTGGAGTGCCTAAAAATGAGCTGCCAATCAAATTATTCTGCACGGTAGGTTTATCTCTCGACTTAAAAAATCTTTTTAAAATGTTCATGCAATCGCCTTCTTTCTTAAATTTGGACAGCAAAAAAGCGCCGAAGCGCTTCAATAGATTTTTATATAAATTTTAAAGTGGTCGAATACCACCACTTTAAACTATTACGATTTTACTTTTTTCTTTTTAGGTTTTGGAAACGGTAACTCTGCCCACGTTTTTGGTATTAGCACTCTCATAAACTCTTGATTTTCAAAATTACTTATTAAAAAGTGTGGTTTTGCTCCGGGATAAGGGCAGCCAGTTTCACAGTCACCAAGCATTTCTTTGACTGCTTCTGTAATTTTCAGAAACAGTTGGTCATCACAAACTAGTGCAAAAACTTTACCATCTAAATACAAAGCATACTCGCCAAACATCTTTTTATAAGTGATGCCGTCTACACAGTTTAATTGCTCATGTACATATTCTACAAAATCTTGACTTGATACCATTATAAACTCCTCCTACTTTAATTTCATTTCTGTTGATCCTCAATGTTTTTGTTTTCTGAGTCCAGTAATAACTTTCTTTCAATCTCTTGTCTTTCTAATGCAAGTTCTTTTTTGAGTTCTTCCTCAGTTGGAAGATATTTTAAATACTTTGAAGCATACAAATTTTTATTGTCTGATAAAATCGAGTATTTTACCATGTTTTCATCTTTACTAGAACAAAGAACTAACCCTATTGTGGGATTATCTTCTTCTGGTTTTATCTTGTCATCAAAAATTCGTCTATAGAAGTCTATTTGCCCTATATCTTGATGAGTTAATTCCCCTGTTTTCAAATCAATTACGATAAAACATTTTAAAATATAATTGTAAAAAACAAGATCAATGTAGTAGTGTTTTCCATCTGAAGTTATTCGTTTTTGTCTTGATGCAAATGTGAATCCTTTGCCTAGCTCTAATAAAAAATCTTGCAGTTTATCAAGAAGTGCTTGCTCTAATTCTTTTTCGAGATAATCTTTATTTTCTTTTAAATCCAAAAATTCTAAAATGTAAGGGTCTTTGAGTATATAGTCAGGATCTGTTTTTGGTTCTAATTTTTGAATTTCATTTTTAACTGTTTCTTTGCCGCTTTGCTGAGTTGCGATAAGCCTTTCATAAAAAAACGAATTTATTTGACGATTTAACTGGCGTACACTCCAATTTGATTCAGCACACTCTTTTAAATAAAACTCTCTTCTTTGATCATTTGTAATTTTCATTAAGAGCCTATAATGTGACCAACTTAATTCGGCACACAGTGTGTTCCGAATTGAAAACATTTGATAAAATTGACGCATGGCTCTCAAATTGCGGACAGTAAATCCTTTACCAAATTCTGATGTTAGCTTGTTAGAAAGATATTCAAGCAATTGTTCACCGTATTTGGAACGTTCACCAATAGCTTCTGTAATTTGTTTACCAACACTCCAGTAAGCACTAACCATTTCAAAATTTATTGCAGTATAAACTTTAGTGCGAGCTAAAACCAAAGTTTCACGGATATTTTGATAAATATTGATATCAAGTTCGTTGCTTGTCATTAAAACCACCCTTTTTATTTATTCATTTTACAATAAATCGAAGTATTCACTATGATAGGTATATAACCGTGCGGTTCCAAACCAAACTTGGGAAGAAATGATGGCATTTCAATAAAGCCAGGAATTTCAAATTCTGATTCTTCACAATATGTTTTAACTAGCCTATCTTCAGGCAACCAGTGTTTGAAATTTAAAGTTGTTTTTCCATTCTCCTCTCTTGTTCTAAGCCATTTATACGCATGTTCAAGATCAGGAATAAATGTACAAGCTGGATTATCATAGTAAGTATCTATTTGATGACTTTCATATATTTGAACTATATCTTTGCTTGTTAAATAAGATATAACTTCTTCTCGATTTAACAACTTTGCTCTAATCTCAATTTCCTTTCCCGCATTAACCAACGGCAAAGAAAAACTTAAAATCGCCATAAAACAGATTATCCAATTTGAAAACTTTTTAAATTTCATGCCACAGCCTCCTGCTTTAATAATTAACTTCTAGTTTTTTTATAAAAAATTTTCTAATCAATTTTTGTTGTAATTTTGGCCATATTTTGTAAGTTTTTAAATACAAAATCACAATTCCAAATACTACCACATTTAAAAATACGTATCTACAATTGAATAAAAATCCATTTATTATATATTGAATAAGTGATTGTTCCTGAGTCCAATTAGGTAGAACAAAATAACACACTACATCTACAAATAAGCTATAAATTAATACAGAAATGATACTCAAAAACACATTGACTTTTGAATAAAATTTGCTTATGACATAAACAACCCCTGTCACTGACAGAAATGCACTCACATTAACAAATATAAAAATTTGGTTAAAATTAAAAAGCGATGCCGCAATAGCATACAAAATCCAAACCGCTTTAAAAATATTGGAAATTTTTTTATTTTTGTTATACTGACTAAACATTAGTATTATTGAATTTATCATAGTTTTTCCCCTTCAAATTAACCATATTAATTTTTATTTGAATAAAAAAGTTTTTCAGATATTTACTTGATAAGAAATGAATTTTTTTATAGGTATAGGAAAAGATTTAACAATCGGAAAATATCTATCTTTTTGTCTTATTATAACCATATCTCCCAACATTCCAATAGTTTCTCCAGAAATCTGTCGAGTTGTTATTCTCGATTTATCAGGGTACGGAAAAGTAAAGCTGTTACCATAAAAATATTTCAAATAAAGATCCAAAAATGAGCTTTCTGGTGTGATTTTTAATAACTGCAAAAATTTTGTTAAGGTTTCCACAGCGATTTTTGGGTCATATTTAACACTACAAAAAGCATCTATTTTTTGTTTTTCAGTTACTCCTTCTAAAATACCATAGCCACCATAAGCAATTTTAGCCTCTAATTCTCTTGCTTGATATGCATTTGAAAAAGTTTTTAAAACAAATGCTGCTTTAGCCCCTTGTTCAAGTAATCTCAGGAGAGCCCTTTTCTCTGACGCAATCCCAACCTTAACACACGTAGGAGAAAAGTATGCGAGGTAAACTATATGAGGAGTTTTATTATATTCTAACTGTTGTGGAGAAATCTGGGCAGCATTATAAAACGAAGGATTAAATCCTGTTTTATAATAACAATCATCACAATTATTTATTTTTGAATCCAAAGCTAATTTGTTTTTGTGTGGGCAAGGTGCGTATTCAAAAGTGTCTAAATCAAATGTCCCTATACAATACCTTGTATCTAACTTTGTTATATGTACAGGTTCTTGATTAAAGTATTGCTTGCGATATTCCTTTTTATCGATATTATAAAAAACTATGTGTGGTCCTTTTTCATCGTAACTATAACCCGAAATTATAACAATATCTTCTGCATTAACAAAGCAACTACAAATTGTTAAGAATATTCCACAAATAAAAACTGCCATTCTTTTAAAATTTAAAATCATAAATCGCTCTCCCTTTGGTAACTTGATAGCACAGTGTTTTATGCATTAGATTCCCATACTTCAAAAACATGCTGTTTATCCCCATATAAACTTATTGTAACCATTACAGGCACTTTAGGGTTAAAACATTCAGGAAATTTCGCAATTTTTTTTATACATTTTTCGTACACCTTACAAAACATCTGTCTATCCATTAATTTTGGCGAATGGGGAATATGAGGAGCCATTTCATCTGGTGAGTATCCTAACGATGAAAGTGCACTTATTCTGATTTTTCTTGAGTCATCATGTTTTTCTTGTAACAATAACAGTTTTCCATCTTTGTGCCATGGAATCTATATAAGTTTCGAATAGTGACCTTCCTTCATGTGAGCCATTATTAGTCCCAAAACTAATATTTATAGCAATTGGCATATTTAATATTTGTGCTTTATCTATTAAATATTTTATAGCGCGCATAATTTCCGTTGTTCTTGCAAATGATTCCCTGCCTTTTTGACCTAATTTTACAATAATTAAAGAGGCTTCTGGCGCAACACCTTTTTCGAGTCCGCCACTTGACCTTCCATTTCCTGCCGCGATACCGGAAACTGCAGTTCCGTGCCCTAAATAATCTATTTCTGGGATAATGCTATAAGGCACGACAAACGCATAAGTTGAAAAGGGTGTAAAATAGGGACAGAGGTGTAAAA
>CAYJIV010000062.1:0-4752 GCA_964370325.1 uncultured Eubacteriales bacterium | reverse complement strand
ACAATTTTTTAAATAATGCTTTGCAACTTTTAAAACCTGAAGGACTCATTTCAAGCTATCCTAATAATAACACATTCGATTTGCCAGCAAATTGTATGTGTCGTGACGAATATTGTGCAGAAACAACCGATTGGAAAACAAATACGCAACTAAGTTTTTTGCCACCTAATTGCAAAATGTAACTCCGGTTTCTTAAGTCCATGCCCGACCCATTACTATTTCCTCAATATAAAGCGCATATATATCGGTTGTATACTGATGCTTATAAATATAGAGTAATTATAAAAAAGTTGTATTAAATGCTTAGACGGTCTGAATTTAGAATATTAAATTAATATATTTTGTGCTCGAATAATTATTAATATATAAATGTATAATATAGTATTTTTTGGATACCATATTTAGTGTTACACTGAATTTTCATCACGCTCCGTATATAATATTTGACTATTTTTTACACAAAATTACATTAAACTACAAAATATTACTTTATTTTTATTGACACCCTGGTTTTATTGTGATAGTATTTGTGATATAAGTTTAAAAAATTAAGTGATTTTTTCTCATTTGAATTTTTAATTATTGCAAATATAATAAGTTAAAAAGAAAAATATGTATAATTGGGAGTGTTAATCATGACAAAACAAAAAAACATCATTGAAGAATTAAAAATCAAAGATGAAGATTACATTACTGGAGGTACAAGTAATATTTCAGAAATAACAAATGCCACGAACCCTCAATTCCCTAAAACACATGTGTGCCACAACGGCTTTTATAAAGCGGCAATTAGTAATGCAACTATTCCTACATGTAATAATTGCGCGAACTCAGAGGCAGCCAACTCTGACGCCGAAATGCTCCATTGCTCTAAAGAAATTTTTTAAGATGATGACTTTTACACGTTTTCTCTAAGGGTGTCCACCTTTACACGATTTATAAAAATAATTTAACCACTTACTTCAAATGATAGAAATTTTTTGTACCTCGCAATCAAAAAATTTTTCTCTTTTAGTTGAACATCACAAATACTGTGTCAAAATGGTTTTTAGCTATATCAATATTTGAAAAGGCTGTATTTTGATTTTCCGATTTTTTTTTGAAAAAAAATAATTAAAACGCCATGACAACACCTTTGGTGTTTGCGTATACGGAACTTAACCCTCTTGTAGGCACAATTAATATTTCTTTGAAATTATATTTGTTTTTAATGGCTTCCATTAATTTTTGTGCTAAAGATAAATTCTCGCAATGTGTAATAACAAGTTTTTCGCCGTCTGTGTTTTTGCCGCTTTTTTTAATCATGTTTGAAAGTTTATTAACAATTTGCTTCTCTCCCCATATGTAAGAAAATAAAGCGATGTTGCCATTTTGATCTGCTCCCATTAAGGGCTTTATATTAAATATCGAGATAATTTTTCCGGTTATTTTATTGAGTCTCCCGTTTTTTAAAAGATTATTGATATTGTCAAGCACGAAAAATGTTTTCATGTTCTTTATAAAATTTTCCACATGTTCAATTATATTTAGCCTTTGCATACCCTCGTCTATAAGTTCTCGTATTTTCAAAGCAACTAAAACTTCGCCGGCGGTTCCGCTTTTGGAATCGAAAATATGTACGTTTTTATTATCTTTATCTTCCATAATGCTTTTACCGATATGAGCGCTGTTGTTCGAGCTGGAAAGATTAGCAGATAAAGTCACTGCAAAAGAATTATAATCTCCTTCAAAAGCTTCTTTATATAGCATTGGCGAAGGTGCGGCTGTGCCTATTTTTCCGTCGTGTTTTTCCATTTCTTTTATGAAATTTGGCAAATCAAGTGTTTCGTCATCTATGAAATTTTTTTCGCCAAATGTTATAGTTAAAGGGACAGAAACAGCATCGAGCCTTTCTTTAAGTTCGGGGGTCATGTCGCAACAGCTATCAACAACAATTTTATATTTCATCTACTCAACAACAGCCTTTCTTTATGCCAAATTATAAATATTTATTTTTAAATAAAAGGAGAATTCTATGTATGGATGCGTAGTAGTGGGTGCCGGTCCGGCCGGTCTCATGGCAGCAATTCAGGCAAGTCAAAATCACAAAATTTTATTAATTGAAAAAAACGCTACTCCCGGTAAAAAATTATTATTGACAGGCAGCGGAAGATGCAACGTTACAAATTTAAAAAACAACAATGATTTTTTACATGAAGTAGACTACAACAAAAAATATTTATATAGCACTATAAATATTTTTGGGCCACACGATATATATGAGTATTTTAGCATAAATAAAATTATTTTGAAAGAAGAGAAAGACAACAGAATATTCCCTGCAAGCAATAAGTCATCAGATATTTTAACTGCTCTATTAAAAAACACTCAAAAGGTTGAATTTAAATATAACGAAAACGTGTTAAATATCTTAGATGGAAAACTAAAAACCGTAATTACTAATAAAGCTGAATATTTAACAAAAAATATAATTATTGCAACTGGAGGATCAAGTTTTAAATCAACAGGCAGCGCTGGCGATAATATGAAATTTGCCAAAAAATTAAATCAGCCAACCGTCCCTCTTTCGCCAGCTGAAGTAGGAATAATTTTAAAAGAAGAAACGAATTTAGCAGGTACCTCATTTGATAACATCGAGGTGAAAATCAAAAATAAATCATCAATCGGGAATCTCGTTTTCACACACTCAGGTCTTGGCGGCGAAGCAATTATGAAGATAAGTGAGCATATTTATAAAAATTCAGAAAAAGAAATATTTATAGATTTTTTGCCAAGCATGGGGGTTGATGAGTTAAAAAATAAAATTAAAAATTATGATAGTGAAAAGCAACTTATTTCATTTCTAAGTGATTTGTTCAGCAAAAAATTCAGTTTGTATTTAGCAAACAAGCTTGATTTAAATAAAAAAATCAAATCACTGAATAATAAATAAATTGATAAAATTACGGAAAGTATTAAGTCTTTTTCGTTTGATATTAAAAGTGTAGGAAGCTTAGAAACCGCTTATGTAACCGCTGGAGGAGTTGACATGAAATTTATAAACAACAAAACAATGGAGTCTAAAATTAATAAGGGGATTTATTTTATTGAAGAAGCGCTGTGGAAAATAATCACGAGCCGATCATAGATCGAGAGCTTTTTGAGAAAGTCCAAAATCAAATAAAAATCAGATCTAAAAAATCGCCGAAATCTCAAAAACAGCACATCTTTACCGGGAAAATCAAATGCGGAAAATGTGGCGGTAATTACAGGCATAAAACGGCTTCCGCGGGGACAAAATACGCAAAATCTGTGTGGATTTGCAATACTTTTAATTCTCTGGGGAAAAGTTACTGTAATTCACAACAAATACCTGAAAATATACTGAAAGAAAAACTGTTAGAAGTGGCGAAAATATCAGAAATAGAACAAATAATAGTGCCTAATCACGGCACTATTATTTTTTGCCTTAAAGATGGAAGACAGGTCTAGAAATCGTGGCAAAACAAGTCCAGACGTCAGAGCTGGACTCCCGAAATGAAACAAAAAGCAAGGGAGCTTAAATCATGTCAATAGCACAAAAAACCATCAGAATTATTCCTGTGAAAAAAGAGATTTTTACAATAAATTCAGTAGTCCAAGAGGCCAAAAAGCGCGTAGCTGCCTATGCCAGAGTTTCCACGAAACACGAGGAACAAACTTCAAGCTATGAAGCGCAAGTGGCATACTATACGAAATACATCAAATCCCAGTCACAGTGGGAATTCGTGAATGTTTACACTGATAAAGAAACAGCCACAAACACCAAAAAACGAGATGGATTCAATCAAATGGTTAAGGATGCGCTCGATGGAAAAATCGACTTAATTATTTCAAAATCCGCACAGCGCTTTGCGCGGAATACGGTCGATTCGTTGGTAACAATTAGGAAACTTAAAGAAAAAGGTGTGAATATTTATTTTGAAAAGGAAAATGTGTGGACGCTCGATTCCAAAGGCGAGCTTTTGATTACGATTATGAGTTCAATCGCGCAGGAAGAAAGTCGATCAATTTCTGAAAATGTCAAGTGAGGCGTAAGAAAAAAATTTGCCAACGGAAAAGTAAGCATGCCTTATAAGCAGTTTTTGGGCTATGAAAAAGACGAAAACACGGGGCTCCCGATGATTGCTGAAAAACAAGCAAAAATTGTACGGCTTATCTATAAACTTTTTCTTGAAGGCAAAACTTACTGCGCTATCTCAAAATTTTTGATCAAGAGCAATATTCCCAGCCCATCAGGCAAAAAATATGGGCAACAAGCACGATCAAAAGCATTTTAACCAACGAAAAATACCGTGGTGATGCCATTTTGCAGAAAACATTTTGTACTGATTTTTTAACCAAAAAAATGAAAAAGAACGAAGGCGAAGTGCCTCAATTTTATGTGGAAAATAGCCATCCAGCAATTGTTTCTCCCGAAATTTTTGATGTAGTGCAGATAGAAATGCAAAAACGAAAAGCATCTGGACTTAAAAACAGTTCTGCGGGAATTTTTTCAAGTAAAATAATTTGTGGCAATTGCGATAGTTTTTTCGGATCTAAAGTGTGGCACTCAAATAATAAGTACAGGCGCATTATTTGGCAATGTAGAAATAAATTCAAAAATAGCCAAAAATGTACTACTCCGCATTTGTATGAGAATGAGCTTCAGGCGCTGTTTTTGAAAGCTTTTAATCAAATAATTGTAGACAAAGAAAATATAATACACGACTGCGAAATAACTATTTTATCGCT
>CAYJIV010000061.1:0-5002 GCA_964370325.1 uncultured Eubacteriales bacterium | reverse complement strand
TAAATTTTAAACTCGCTGATTCTCTTTCAAAATTAAAAATCGTTAAGCATTTATATTTTTCACAAAGTTTTATTATTTGAGGTAAAAAGTCTGATAGTTCGTAATATTTGAAATTTGCAAATTTATTTTCGCCCGATTTTTTTAAATTACAGTTTAATAATTCAAGTTTTATTTTTTGTAATTTTTCATAAATATTCAAAATAAATCCGCCTTTCTTATTATTTCAGCTAATTGCTTTTCTGTTGGTGTTTTTCCTGCTTTTATTAAATTAAAAGAACTCGTTTCAAGCATTGACGGTCTTCTACAATCTAAGCAATAGCAATTTCCGTCTATTATAAATAAAATGTCATTTTCGTATATTTCTTCAAAACGACGTGGGCAATAATATAAAAAATCTCCTCTTATAATTTCAAAATCATAGCAATTTAATTTTGGATTCATTTAATTTCAATCCTTTCATTTTTTACAAGTTTAGCAAAAGGAATTTTATCTCCGCTTTTTAGTGCCTCTTTGATTGCGGTTTTGTTGGGAAGTGGCTCTTTGTATTTCAAAAAATGGTCTGCATTATTTTTAGACGCCCATTCAATAAAATTTATTTCAAGTTCTATTGATTCGGGATTTTTTCTTATATTAATTTTATTTCTGTTGGTTTCTATTTGCATTTTTTCAATTAATTTCATATTTTCTAACAAATAATTTGAAAGAAATTTATTGCTTTTATCTTTTGAATTTGCACGTTTATATAAATTATTTGCTTCTTCTTTTAGAGCTTTTGAGTGTGCCGCATTATTTTTTATTAAAGAGGCTATGTTATCGGCTTTTTCTTCAAACTCCATATTTATTGAATCGAGTGTATCTTTTATTGCTTCTTCGGGTATTTGACCGCTTTCGCATAAACTTTCAAATTCTAAAATGTTTCTTGATACCTCATATAATTTCATGGCGTCAAAACTCCCTTCGCTATTTTATTTTGCTTTGGCAAAATTATCATCGCTTCGTGGTTTTTCCTTTTCCCCTTCAAAACTTCGTTTTGTGGGGACCCCCACATTTTCCTTTAATTCCATTATTTTTACCGATACATACGGGTTTTTATCTGTATAAAATTTTTCGCATTCAAGTTTTGCCACTTGGCTGTCGTCTTTATATGCCACATTATTTAATGCGTCTAAAATTATTTTTGCACAGTTATCCAAATCGGGTTTTGATACCGAATATTTATTTTTTAAATTTATTTTTTTAGGTCTTTCTCCATACGTTGTTATTTTTATATAAAGCGGTTTATCTTCTTCAAAAAACTTAAAACTATTTTTTGTATATATTCTTTTTATTTCTTTTTCGTATTCTTTAGTTGGTTTAGGTGTAAATCTATATATTTGACCGTTATTACTTAGCCCCATTCTAATTCGTTCTTTTGCCTTTGGATTTCCTAATATTTTAAATTCAATCATTTTTGTTTTTTTCCTTTCCTTTTATAAGTTCATATATTTTTTCGATTTCTTCTTCTAACATTCCGATATAAAATATTCCTACTGCATTACTTATTAATATCAAAATTAACAATACCCAAAATGCACTTTCTCCCATTTTTATTTCTCCTTATTTTCATAATAAAAAATTACCACTACTCCATTTCTGAAATAGTGGTAAAGTGTGTAAACACGTGATGTACTCTTTGTTTTATTCTTTTAAATGTATAGTATTAGTTGACCCCTCGTGGCCCGCATCAATTATAACGGTTCTGTGGTCTGTTTTTTCACCAGAATTTATTTGACCCTGAATTTTCCCATACGCAACAAAAGCAAGAGCAGAAAAAATCATTACACTAAGCCCACAAGTAATATAAAAAAGCGCATTTTTCTTGATTAAACTACCCACATTGAAAAGTGCTTTATTTCCTTTATTAAATATATTTTTGATTGAAAATTTCCGCATACAATCCTCTCCTCTGTCACATTACTATGAGGATTAAGATATAAATATTAAATTTTATTAGTTGCTATGATTTGTAATTAAGGTATAATTGTAAATAATGAGTTTTAAATAGAGGTGTAAAGGTGCAACCAGATATAGAAATAAAAAACGACAGGCATCAAAAAATATTAAACTTCAAATTACCTTTTTATACCCTGTCCGAAGAAATAATCAGCGCCATTACTCATGGCTTGGGTGTGATTTTCTCAGTTACAGCTTTGATATTGATGATAATAAAATCACCTAAAGATTTTCAAAATATCTTCAGCATTTCGATTTACGGCGCAACTTTGATAATTTTATACACAATCTCAACTTTGTATCACGCCCTAAAAATAAACAGGGCGAAAAAAGTTTTCAGAAAGCTTGACCACTGCTCTATATTTTTATTAATCGCAGGAACTTATACGCCCATATGCGCACTTTTACTCAGGGGAAACATAGGAACAATAATTTTATGCTGCGTATGGGCTACCGCACTTTTGGGAATAATTCTCAACTCGATTGATGTCAACAAATTTGCCAAGTTTTCGCTTATATGCTACATAGGCATGGGCTGGGCTGTAGTTTTTGCAATAAAACCCATCATGGCAAGCGTAACACCAACGCAAACCTGGTGGCTATTTGCAGGCGGTGCTTTTTACACTATCGGCGCAATAATTTACGTCATCGGCAAAAAAATTAGATATATGCATTCAGTGTGGCATTTATTCGTTTTAGCGGGCAGCATCTGCCATTTCATGATGATATACTAAATCATTAAATTTGTGCGTAAATAAACAAAAACATTGACAATCAATTGTAAATATTGCACAATGTCACCATTGAATACTATTTAGTACTTAATAGTTAATTTAAGGAGTGATTTTGTGTGAATTTTCTAAAAAAACTTGGCTATTGTTTGTTGTCTGCATATTTAATTTTCCCTGCGTTGTCTATTAATGCCGTAGCACCACAAAAACCAAAAAAGAAACTGGAAAACAAAATAACAGAATTTAAACAAGCTGTTGAACAATGCGTTAAAGATACTAACAAAGTTTTTCTTCCGATGGAATGGTTTGGTTTAGAATATGACAGAGAAAATAAATTTTACTATTCAAGGCCGGAAACCTGGCAAAAAGAATATGGGTTCGATGATACATATGATGAAATTGCTTCTTTTTTGAAAAAAGAAAAAATAGAGTTTGAGTACGACAATAAAAGCTGGGTAATTTGGTTATGGAAAGGCAACTACGGCCCAATTTTGGGGAACGGAGCTGAACTCGGCACATACATAAAAGATCCATTTAAAAAAGACCTTCTACCAATAACAATTGAATACAGAGGCGCAAATGACGACGAAATACTCACCGTAAATTTTTCATTAAAACACAAAGGCAAAGAAATTTTTGAGTTCAAACCACAAAAGCACTGGTGGTTGGCAGGATTTAAACCCTATATTCCTGATGGAAAAAAGTTGAGCAAAAACGCTATGTATATGGAAGCTACTATTACTTTCCCAACTGAAGAAATGGCCAAAACATTTGAAACTGCTGCAATATCAAATAGACATATTTCCAATATAAAAACTGAAAATAATAATGTTAGTTTTTCTTGGAAATAACTAAAAATAAAAACACTCCAAAAGCTTTTATTTTATAAACAATTCGGGTAGTTCTGTGTGCATTCTGTCTACAATTTCTTTAAACACTGGGCCACAACTTTCACCGCCACCGGCGCCTGCTTCAGAAAGCACAACAATAGAATATTTCGGATTATCATAAGGAAAAAATCCTGCGTACCAAGATTGCTCAATTTTTTTGCCATCTTCCATTATTCCTGTTTGTGCAGTAGATGTTTTAGCTGCAGCTTCCAGAAGCTCCGGCTTTCCTTTTATGCTCGTTCCGTAATCTACGGAGGCTTTCATATACCGCTTTAATTTTTCAGCTGTACTTTCAGATATAATCCGCTCCGTTTCATATTCCAGTTTTGTGCTGTCATTGACGACGAATTTCATTGCTTCGTCAACTAACCCTTTAACCAGTTTCGGTTGAGTGTATATCCCCCTCGAAGCGACTGCATTGATTAGCCCCGCAACCTGAACCGGCGTTACCAGCATTTTGCCCTGACCGAACGAAAGATTCGCTAAAGTTTTAGGATTCTCTAAGCTCTCCAAAGAAGGCAATAATCCTTCTGATGAAACCATTTCCGGCGCAAAAGTAAACGATGAACCCAACCGGAATTTTTTAGACATCTTAAGTATTTCATCCTGCGCCATTTTCTTGCTAAGTTCAATAAAATAGCCGTTGCAAGAGTGTGCAAAAGCCTGCTCTAATTCTATCCATTCGTGTTTTTTGGAATTATGACATTTAAAAATTGTATCTTCAACTTCGGTTTTACCTTCACAATAATACAAAAAATTTTCACTAATACCTTTTTCTAGCGCAGCCGCAGAAGTGATTATCTTAAACGCAGAACCTAAGTCAAATTTACAAAATACCCTGTTTAACAACGGAGAATTTTTGTCGTCAAGGCAGTCCCCTACCCCCTGCGGTAAAAATTCCGGCAGACTCGCAGATGCCCTAATTTCACAACTCGGCACTTCTGTAACTAGCACCGCTCCGCGACTTATATACTTATTTGCAACTTCTTCAACAAGAGCTTGGATTCTGCCATCCAGATTCAAAATCACACCTTTAGTTTGCAAATAAGACTTGTCTTCTATCAACTTTTTTTCACCGGGAAGAATTCTGTTTGCAGCATCAACATTGTATCTGATTTTAATATTGTGGTCTTCACCAGCAAGAAAATCATTATACGCCTTTTCAATTCCAATCAAACCCTGCCTCTCAGCAGAAAGGTACCCGATAATATGTGGCGCAAGCGTAACCCCTGAATATCTTACAGGAACTTCAAAAACTTTAATAAATGGGCAGTTCACACGTTCATTGACTTCAACCGTAAACGGTGCATTTGAAGAACATTTTTTATAAAGATACTCCATAGTGCTTTGCGGCACTACCCGACTCAAACAGTTCAGTGCTTCTGTGGA
>CAYJIV010000060.1:0-5137 GCA_964370325.1 uncultured Eubacteriales bacterium | reverse complement strand
CCGTGAAACTTTCATTGCAGAATGTGCATCATGCGGCGGCGAAGCCAAAGTTCCATTCAAACCCCGTGAAGATCGCCCAGTTTACTGCAGCGAGTGCTTTGCAAAAATGAGAGAAGAAGAATCCAACTAGGTTTTGATTTCTTTCAAAAAGGAGACTGCGGTTAACCGCAGTTTTCTTTGTTTCTAAGGAGTAATTAAATATGCAAAGCATTAAATTGAGTAAACGGTTGCAAACTTGTGCCGATTTTGTAACCGAGGGTTCAAGAATTGCTGATATAGGTACAGACCATGCATATATACTAATTTGGTTGGCGCAGATCGGTAAAAATTCATATTCCCTTGCATGTGATATAAACCTAGCGCCTCTTAAAATAGCGGAGAATAATATAAGAAAATATTCGCTTGAAAATGTAATTTCTACACGTCTTTCTGATGGATTGAAAAATATTAATCAAGATGAAGTTGAAGAAATTATCATTGCTGGTATGGGTGGAGAATTAATTGCCAAGATATTAGGTGAGTGCAAATGGACGAACAAAAAAGAGAAAAAGTTCATTTTGCAACCCATGACTTCGGAATATGAATTAAGATTTTTTTTATGTGAAAGTGGATATGAAATTAAAAAAGAAATCGCGGTGGTTTGCGCTGGCAAAGTTTATACTGTTATGCTAGTTGTTTATACAGGAAAAACGAATAAGTTAGATAATACCCATTTATATGTAGGTAAGTTGGATGAAAATATTGATAAAGCAGCTATTTCATACATTAAAAAGCAAATTAACGGTTTAAAAAACCAAAGAAAAGGCGCTAAAATAAAGGGGTTTACGGAGAAAATAATTTTTTATAATAAGGTAATAAGTAATTTAGAGAGAATCTTGAAAAAGGAGCAGTAAAAATGGCAACTGTACTTGATATATACAATTTTTTAGATGAAATGGCACCGTTTGATTCAGCCTTGGAGTGGGACAATTCTGGTTTGTTGGTTGGTAGCTTTGAAAATGAAGTACATAAAGTTTTACTGTCACTGGATATTACAAATGAAATGGTTCAAGAGGCGCATGAACTCGGTGTAGACTTAGTAATTAGTCACCATCCTATTATTTTCAAGCCGTTTAAATTTTTAAAATCTGGGAGCGTACCTTATAATTTGGCAAAGTTTGGCATAAATGCAATCTGTGCACACACGAATTTAGATATATGTCCAATAGGCGTTAATCAATGTTTGGCAGAAAAACTAAATCTAAAAAACATAAAACCTTTGTCAATCATTGAGAAAGTTAAACCGATGGGTTTTATAGGTGAACTTGAAAATGAAATGCAATCACGTGATTTTGCTTTATTTGTTAAAAACCAGCTGGGGTGTGAAGGTGTCACGTATACGTCTGTTGATAAAATTATTAAGAAAGTAGCTTTGTGTAGTGGTTCGGGTGGTGAATTTGTTGATGATACAATCAAAAAAGGTGCAGATGCATTTGTAACAGGTGAAATTAAGCATAGTCAGATTTTAGAAGCTAATGCTGCAAATTTAATGGTTGTAAATGTGGGACATTATAAATCTGAAAACGTGATAATAGAGCCGCTGCAAAATATTTTGAACAAACATTTCGAAGATATAGAGTTTTTTCAAACGAAAGTTTTCACGGATAAAATAAATTACTTGTAAACAGAGGATTGTTAATATATAATACGTTAATTGATTTGCGAATGGGGCAGCCCCTGAATGCATATTATATAGATACAGTGTTTTAAAAGGAGATTTATGATATGTGCGGTATAATGGGATATGTTGGTCATAAAAATGCAGTGCCGTTTTTGTTTAGTGGTCTGGCAAAGCTGAAATACCGAGGTTATGATTCTTCAGGTATTGCAGTTTATTCGGAAGACGGTATTAAAGTGGCAAAAAAAGAGGGAAGACTTCAGGTTTTAGAGGATCATTTGAAAACTCTACCTGAAATTAGTGGCACGTTAGGAATAGGCCATACCCGGTGGGCAACTCATGGTGGTCCGTCTGACGTTAACGCGCATCCCCATGCGAGCCAATCAGGCAAAATCGCCCTTTTACATAATGGAATAATTGAAAATTACATGGAGCTGAAGAAATTGCTCTTGGAGAAAGGGTATACTTTTAAATCTGAAACCGACACAGAAGTGGTTGCTCAGCTAATGGAATATCTTTACGACGGAGATATTTTCAGCACAGTCAAAAAAACAGTTGCGAGACTAGAGGGTGCGTTTGCATTTGGTATAATTTGTGCTGACAATCCTGATACGTTAATTGCTGTGAAGAAGGACAGTCCTCTGATAGTTGGCATTGGTGAGAATGAAAATTATATGGCTTCTGATATTCCTGCGTTACTGCCTTATACACGCAAGATGTACAGGTTGCAGGAAAATGAAATTGCAATTATCAAAAGCGATGGCGTTAAACTTTATGATTTTAGAGGGAATCCGCTTAGTATGAGCCTTTTGACGGTTAGTTGGGATGTTGCTACTGCCGAAAAAGATGAGCACGAGCATTTCATGATAAAAGAAATTATGGAGCAGCCTCAAGTTTTGAAATCTACAATTTCTCCCAGACTTATCGGAAATGAAATAAAGCTGGATGACATCAATTTTTCAAAAGAATATTTGGAAAATTTGCGTAAGATATATATTGTTGCCTGTGGTTCCGCTTCACATGTGGGGTATGTTGGGAAATATATTATTGAAAAACTCACGCGCAAATCTGTGGAAGTTGACTTGGCTTCTGAGTTTAGATATCGTTCCCCGATTGTTGATGAGAACACATTGGTGATTATAATAAGCCAGTCGGGCGAAACAGCGGACAGTTTAGCGGCGCTTCGCGAGGCAAAAAAACGCGGTGCGAAAGTGCTTTCAATTGTGAATGTTGTGGGTAGTTCTATTGCAAATGAATCTGACTATGTCCTCTATACTTGGGCAGGGCCGGAAATTGCAGTTGCAACCACCAAAGCATACAGTACTCAGTTGTCGTTGGTTTATTTACTCGCGCTTGATATGAGCAAAAAATTGGAAACTATCTCAAGCGATAAATATGGAGAATATATAAATTGTTTAAAGCTTTTACCTGAGCAAGTAAGCAGTGTTTTGGATCAAAAAGAGTATATCCGTACTTTGGCGGGAAAATATTATAAATCTGAAAATGTTTTCTTTTTGGGCAGAACTGTAGATTATGCTGTTTGTATGGAAGGGTCGCTAAAATTAAAAGAGATTTCTTACATACATTCCGAAGCTTACGCTGCAGGGGAGCTAAAGCATGGAACAATTGCGCTGATTCAGGATGAAACGTTGGTTGTGGCTGTTGCAACGCAGGACGAACTTTTTGATAAAATTGTGAGCAATATAAGGGAAGTCAAAGCGCGTGGCGCAAAAATTTTGGCTATTAGCACAGAGGATAAAGCGGAAAAAATTTCACAAGTTGCGGATTCCGTGATTTATGTTCCAAAAACATGCGGGGATATGATGCCTTCGCTGGCCGTAATAGCATTGCAGTTATTTTCGTATTACGTGGCACTGCTGAGAGATTGCGACATAGACAAACCACGCAATTTGGCAAAATCCGTAACGGTTGAGTAAATAAAGTTATTTCATCTCCCGCTTTTTGCGGGAGATTTAAATATTATTTTTAAAGAAAAGGATATGAGAATTATGGACATTTTGAAGAAGATTGAAGAAATTAAAAATCAGGTAGGTGACAAAAAAGTTGTCTGTGCACTTTCCGGCGGCGTAGACTCGGCTGTTTCAACACTTTTAGTGCACAAAGCTATTGGTAAGCAGTTGACATGTATTTTTGTTGACCATGGTTTTATGCGCAAAGATGAAGCTGACATTGTTGAAAAAACATTTAAAAAAGAATTTGATTTGAATTTCGTCAGGGTTGATGCACAAGAGAGGTTTTTGAAAAAGTTGGCGGGAGTTACCGACCCTGAAACAAAAAGAAAATTAATCGGCGAAGAATTTATTCGGGTTTTTGAAGAAGAAGCAAAGAAAATTGACAAAGTGGAGTTTCTTTGTCAAGGAACGATTTATCCGGATATAATTGAAAGTGGAACAGAAAACAATGCGGTTGTAAAAAGTCATCACAACGTTGGCGGATTACCCGAAAGCATTGATTTTGAAGGTATTATTGAACCTGTCAGAAATTTATATAAAAATGAAGTTAGGGCGCTTGGAAAGGAACTCGGTTTGCCTGAAGTTATTGTAAACCGTCAGCCGTTTCCAGGGCCTGGAATTGCAGTTAGGGTTATTGGTGAACTTACAAAAGAAAAACTGGACATACTCCGTGATGCGGATGCTATAATAAGAGAAGAAATTGAAAGAGCAAATCTTGAAAAGTTACCTAATCAATATTTTGCGATTCTTACCGACATTAAAAGTACAGGTGTTGAGAATGATGGCCGCACTTATAAATATGTAATAGCGTTGAGAGCTGTGGGTACGGACAATTTTGTAACTGCGACATGGTTTAAGTTGCCTTTGGAACTTTTGGAAAAAATATCATCCAGAATAACACAAAAGGTGCAAGGGATCAGTCGGGTTGTTTATGATATAACTTCTAAGCCTCCTGCAACAATTGAGTGGGAGTAGTGAAGAAAATATTGATGGTTGGTGTATTTGTTGATAAAATTGTTTTAAATTAAATAAAATTTATAAATTATAGCAAAATAGCAAAGAAAGGGTGAAAGATATGTCAGCGGGATGCGGTACGATATTAATGAAATATGATCCTCAAAAAATAGCAGTAGAGTCGATGGGAGTTAGGACCAATACAATTGTCGGTTCGATAGGATTTAGTACTAATAAAATCATGGTGCCGATCAATACGTATAAGCGTAACTGGGAGACGAAAATATTAAGTACAAGTGCTAGCGAGGCTGAGAAGGTTTTTTTTGAAGAAGTGATTGACTTGCATTTTTCAGAAATGGAACGGTTACATGATGCATACAAAAAATCTAAATCTGTTCTCATTTGGAAAAAGTATCAACAACGACATGAATTTGCAAAAAAAATGTTGATTGAATTAAATAAAGTTGCTGAAAAATTCGGTCAAAATACTAGTTTGGCGGAAAATTCTAGTAAGGTTAAGAAAACCCGAGAAGATGGAAAAATTGTAATAAAA
>CAYJIV010000059.1:945-5281 GCA_964370325.1 uncultured Eubacteriales bacterium | reverse complement strand
AAACCGAGGAATAAAGTCCAAATCACTCCCAAAATTTAAAACTTACATATAATATACGCGAGAAGGTTTCTTACGATGAAACTGGTGCAACAGGGCATAAATCTGCTTATATTATGGAATCTGGTAATTATGAAGTTTTCACAGGCAAAAATGTGCGTAATTGTGAAGAAGTTTTTAATTTTAACATTGATAGTAATTACAGTGTAGAACAGCTCGAGCAAAACTTGATTCCCGTTGATAATTTTAAACGCGTGAAAACTGATAAATTGAATGAAAAAACAGGTAACTATGAAATAGCAAGTGAAGATGTTCCATACAAAAATCAACCAGAATTAGAAAAAGAGCTAATTCAAAAAATTGAAAATAATAGAGCAAAAGAAATGCCCTACACTGGATACAAAGGTTACAAACTAGCTGATGCTAAAAGTGGAAAAGTTACATTGGATGAATTCATTGCTCAGTTTACGAAAGAGGAATTGGCTGCATTAACTTTGGGTGAAGGTATGGACAATCCAAAAGTCACAAGAGGCACTGCAGCAGCATTTGGCGGTGTCATAAAAGCACTTGCGAAAAAATTTGGATTACCTGTAGTTTGTTGTGATGACGGTCCTTCAGGAATTAGAATTGAATCCGGTGATAAAGAATATAGAACGACTTCTTGTTTGCCAAATATGACGGCGCTGGCGTGTACTTGGAATAAATCTTTACTGGAAAAACTTGGTGAATCTCTCGGTAAAGAAATGCTTAAAAATAAAATAGATATTATCTTAGCTCCGGGGGCAAATATTCACAGGCATCCTTTCTGTGGGCGGAATTTTGAGTATTTCTCAGAGTGCCCGATCCTTACAGGAAAATCGGCTGCAGCGTTTATAAAAGGAATTCAAAAAAGTGGTGTTTCTGCTTGTATAAAACATCTTGCCTGTAATGAACAAGAACTTAGTCGGCATTTTGTAAGTGCAACGGTTTCTGAAAGGGCACTGCGTGAAACTTATTTGAAACCTTTTGAAATTGCTGTAAAAGAAGGCAATGTTCATTGCATTATGACTTCATATAACCCAATCAATGGTGTTTGGGCAGCAGGAAATTACGATCTGATAAATGTAATTCTTCGTAAAGAATGGGGTTTTGATGGAATAGTAATGACTGATTGGTGGGCGAGAATAAATGATTCGACTAAAATTTATTCGAAAAGTGATAAAACATCCACTGATTTGATGATTCGTGCAGGCGGAGATCTTTATATGGTTGAAAATAACGGTAAATCAGATAGTAGCACACGTTTTAGAAATAACTTAAAAAATGCAAACCTAGCTGATTTGCAAGCCTGTGCAAAAAGAATTTGTGGATTTTTAATGTTAAAATTAAAAAATTAATTTTCGAATAGGAGCTTGGTATGTATAATAAAAGATTCACAAAAAAAGCAAAACGAAGGACAATTTTTAACAAAATGATTATAGTATCTGTTATTTTTGCGGTGCTTTTAATATATCCGATCACAGTTGCAGCTCAGATTACTTCTAAAAAATATGATTTTTCTAATGTTTATAAAATTGTCACTCAAGGCCTTAAAAAAAGGATCTTAGACAATGACTATAGCGAAACGCTTAATATTGCTCTAAAAGATAGTAATTTTGATAAACAGCGTGTTGATGAATATTTTGCGATCGATTATTTTGATAAAGAAAATTTCATCAGCAGCGTAAATGCTTTGTTAAGTTTGGGTTACACAGTAAATGAAATAAACTTGATTAATAAAAAATTACCCGATGAAACTATTGACGCATTACAAAAGAAAGATAAAATTGAAGATATTTTAAAATATTTAGAGTTTGATTTTTTCAAAGGAGAAAATTTTGATCGCTATTTGAATTATCATAACGGTGATTACAAACAAACTTTAATCAAAGTTAACCTTGGTTTGGATAAGCCTCCAAATACAGATGTGAAAATATTAAAAGAATTTAGTGTAACAATGCTTGTTTACAATAATTACAGAAAATTAGATGAAAATTTTGTTGTTCCAGATCTTGTTAAAATAAAAGATGAGTATTTTTTAGATGGTGGTCAGTTTTTACAAAGAGAAGCCGCGGAAGCTTTTGAAAAATTATGTGTGGATGCTAAAATTGAAGGGAAATATTTCTTATCCAGAGATGCTTACCGTAGCTACGAGGACCAGGTTGATACTAACAAAAGATTTTTTGACTTATTTGGGCAGGCGTATATAGACAAATTTGTGTCGCTACCGGGATTTTCTGAACATCAAATAGGATTAGCTATAGATTTTGCAGCTAGAGGTTATAGCTTTTTCTCGAAATCCTCCGAATACAAATGGTTGTTGGAAAATGCTCATAAGTATGGGTTTTTAAATACGTATAAATCTGAACTATGGCATTATAGATATGTGGGAATAGATATTGCAACTTATGTTTATGAAAATAACATTACTTTTGAAGAATATTATGCAATGTTTTTAGATAACTAGATCGTATCGAATGCACATTTTATGAGCAAAAACTTTATCTGTTAAATGATTATTTAAAATAAATTCAATAAAACTTTTTCTATGAATTTATTCATTTCATTGCCGCTGCAATTATAGTTATTAGAAAACAAACAAATTGCGTATAATTTGCTGTTGTTTTCAATGTACCCTGCGTAACATCTTACTTTATCCATGCTGCCACTTTTTAAGTTTGCTTTCCCCTGTAAGTGAGTGCTACTAAGAAAATTATTCAAGTTACCAGTGTTGTCAATAATTCCTGCTTTGGGCAATGAATTAATAAATGTTTCTGAGAAAGTAGATTTAATTGCCATAAACTCCAAAATTTTGCAAATAAACAAGGTTATTACTCTAGTGGGTATAGCTAACCCACTTCCGTCGAATATTATTGCTGTGGAAGTGTCTATTCCTTTTTTCTGCCAGTAATTTTTTAAAACTTTAATTCCTTTTTCAAACGAAGATATTTTATCATTTGTTGCTTCGGGACATGATGATCCAATCGTTTTGAGCAATGCATCTGCAAATAGATTATGACTTTGATGGTTCGTTACTTTAATAATTTCACCAAGAGTTGCAGAATAGGTGATTATTATGTCTTTCCGTTTTTGTGGAAGCATTTTACCGGACTTAGCTAAAAGTCTATTACACGTGGGTGCGCCTTCAACAGAAACCGCAGATTTTTTAAGATGATTTGTAAAAAGGTTTGCTAAATACAAAGGTGGATCAGGAATATCACCTTTAAGTACACATGATGAGTTAGGGGGCAACCCACCTCTTATATAACGCTCATTTGAAAAAGGAATTCCAAAAATATATGCTTCGGAAGTATCAATAGCATTGTTTGAAATAACAAGGTGATTATCAACCTCTAGCATGATTTCAGGTGTAGTACTCTCTATAACTGGTTTAGTGCCAACATTATTTGTTTTAACATGCAGTGTATATTCGTTATCAAATATGTCTATTCCATAACTGCCTGCTGCATAGTAATTTCCAATATCCTCAGTAATCCATTTAGGGTGTATCCCCTGATCATCGAAAATGATTTCATCGGAAATGACGGAGCCTGTGATTTTATTGATGCCTAATTTTTTTATGGCGTCTTGCCAGTCATTTAAAAACTGTGTGGATGATTCAAAATATTTTGAGCCAAGAGTTGGGTCTCCATTTCCTTTTATGTAAATATTACCATATAAAATATTATCTTTTATCTCACCGTCATACTGTAAAATTGTTTGGTAACGATAGTCTGCTCCAAGGATTTCCAGAGCAGTTGCTGTTGTGATAATTTTTAAAACGGAAGCAGGAACCATGTTGTTGTGTGTGTTGTAATCATAAATGGTTTTTCCGGAATCTATGTCTTTTAATATCATTGAAAAATCAGCATTTTTCATAGCTTCAGTTTTCATTAAGTTTTTGACACATTTAGGTGTTTTGGGACAAAATGTAATCTTAGAAAAAATCAATAAAATTGCTGTAATAGCTAAAGGTATGAAAATTAATAGTGATTTTTTCATAAAATAATTTAGCACCCTGTTCCTTTGTTTTATACTTATTTTATGATTCAAAATTGCGAAACACGTTTTTTCACAATGTACTTAAATATTTTAAATTTGAAAGTAATTGTTTATAGATTTAGACCGGTAGTTTTAGTAAATATATTACTAGGCATTAGTTAATAGTGTCATGATTAGATTTAATTGGTAAAATTTTATTTGTATATTTGCTTTGTTTTGTCGCAATATAACGGTAGCGCAAGAGCCCTAAAATAGTTGAAGGAGGAAAAACAAGGTATGAAAACAGTAGCAAAGAAATTCTTAGGCACAGTATTCTCGT
>CAYJIV010000059.1:0-935 GCA_964370325.1 uncultured Eubacteriales bacterium | reverse complement strand
TCTTGATGCTATTCACAATAGCAGGTGGATTGTTCTCAGTTTCAGCAGCTACAATTGATAGTCCTTATTTGATAGTAGACGAAGAGTTTTTTATTGAGCCAGGTGGTGATCTTGCAGATCCAGTTCCGGATGTAAACGGTGTGACCTATGACCCTGATACGTACACGCTTACACTTGATGGTTACGATGGTAAAACAATTTGTTCCCATGGTTTTAATTTGAAAATCGTTGTCAAAGGGGAAAATACTGTAACCGCGGCAGATATAGAACTCGGTGGAGACGATAGTCTAATAAATCCAGGCGGAGCTATTAATGTTGGTTTAAATTCAGGTGATGATAATAAACCATACTCAGTGGCAATTAGTGGTAGTGGTACTCTCGACGTAATAGGCGGGGGCGGCTATGGTATTAGCGGTAAAACAAGTATTTCAGGTGCAACTGTTAATATCAGTATTGATGAAGCCGAAAGTTTTGGTATAGATACGCATGGAACGGCTCTTGATATTACTGGCAATGCGAAGGTAACAGTAATGGCCACAGGTGATGGCAGTCAAGCAGTTTTAGCTTCTCAGGTAAATACTTATGCCGGGGCAGTTCTAAAAGAAGGCGCCAGCGCTGCAAGTGCAAAAGAAGTTACAACATTAGCTACAGCTGAAGGCGTAGGTGAAAAATACTTTTCAATTATGCCTGTTGTTGAAGAGGAAAAAGAAGAAAGTACTTGGGAAGGTCCAAAAACTGGCGACAATACGCTTTGGACAGTGATCGGTATGACGGCAATATTATTTGTTTCGTCAGGATTGTTAATAATGGTTAACAGAAAAAAAGTTGAACAAGTTTAGCCCTAAACTTATAAAATTTTAAAGCTCGCTACATAGCGAGCTTTGAGACCGTGCAAAAGTTTGTGTAAATGGTAAAATAAAAACAAAGGGAGATTA
>CAYJIV010000058.1:5102-5360 GCA_964370325.1 uncultured Eubacteriales bacterium | reverse complement strand
GATTTCATTATTTTTTGTTTTATGCAAACAATTCAAGCCATTTAAAATATCATAAATAATTGTTGCCACCATTTTTTCATCTAGAGTTATTTTTTTTATTATCAAATCATTTAAATTGCATAAATTGTTAAATTTTGAAATATTTCCAAAAAAGCTTTCAGATTTATATGCTGCAACCGGAAAGGTTAAATTAGGTGTTTCTGAATTTTTTATATGCTTTAAAAAATTTTCCGCGTAACCGTTGCCCGTAACTTTATA
>CAYJIV010000058.1:1592-5031 GCA_964370325.1 uncultured Eubacteriales bacterium | reverse complement strand
TGAAGATTTTAACACATAAATCTTCATTTTTACCTCTCAGTTTGTATGCCACACCATGCCACCCTGCACCTGTTTTTGCAGCAGGAACAAATCTTTCTCCGCTTTTTTCGTATATGTCATCACAAATGTTTTGTAAAAAATCATCGATATTTTTTGTGACACCTACTACTATTATAGGGGCAACAGTATCTGCGCAGATTTTAAATTTAAACTTTTGTGCTTTTGTACCATTCTTTTCGTAACATTGAATTGGAGTGCAGTTGTTTGTATTTGCGCCACGAATGTCCATGTATAGTCCATTGCATTTTGAAATCACACAGTAAGAACCGTCTGTGTTTTGTATTATATCCCACTTTTGTGCATCCGTATCATTACTATCATATTGCCACAAAGCTGTACTTTATTCTTTGCTAGCTCCCGGAACATCAATCATTTTTCCTGAACATCTAGCTTTAATAGTATAAAATCCATCCTTGTTGTAAGAAATATTAAATTTCTGCGCATCAGTATCATTTTTATCATAAAGCTGAAGTCTAGCACCCTGTTCCGTGGCAGCTTCTGAAATATCTAAAACTTTATTGAAATTTAATTCTGAAATAATTTCGTATGTACCTTCGGGAATAAAACTATTTGTTTTCCCTATATTTTTTACAATAACAGGCGGCGGAGATAGATAATTGCCATGGTCAGCTGTTACTCTTATATTACAAAAAACAATAAACAATAAACCAGAAATCAAAAAAAATTGAAGTCCAAAAATGATTTTTTCATAAGATCTTTCTCGCTTTGCTGTATTTTAACCCCGTGATTTCAACGGATAAATTTGATATGTTGCATGCAAGCACTCTAACCCATTATTTTGTCGTATTGGCTCGATTCATAAAATAATTATACAATAACACCTGCTTTATTTGCAATTATAACTTGGTAAATATTAATGTTTATAGCATCATTGTATGTCTTTTATTTGCAAAACATCTTGCACAAATAAATAATTAATCACATAACCTAAAATAAAAAGTGTTTTTTAGGTATAATAGATCTTAATTTGAAAAAGTGGGTGAATATGTTGAGTGAACATTTAGCGATATTTTTAGAATCCTTGTTGCTAGCCCTTACTATCTCACTAGATATTTTTGTGTGCAGTTTTGCATATGGAACGAACAAAGTGAAAATACCGGTTATTTGGATTATTATGATAAGTTCTGTAAGCACAGGGATTTTAGCTGCATCATTGTTTTTTGGCTCACTTCTCAGTGGCATTATACCAGAAGGTATAACTCATATTATCTGCTTTACAGTTCTTTTTATTTTGGGAATGATACAGCTAACGCGCAGTATTACCGAAAGTTACGCTAAAAAGCACCCGGATTACCTAAAAAATGCACTTTTTTCCAGATTTCCGTTAAATCTTATATTAAACTCCAAAGCAAAAACAAAAGATGCTGAAAAAACCAGTACAAAAACAATGTCATTTAGCGAAGCTTTTTCCTTGAGCATAGCATTATCTCTGGACTGCTTGGCAGTTGGAATTGGAACTGGAATTGGCAACCATAATGCCACTCAAATTATAATTTCCACATTTGTAATCGGAATACTGGCTTTAGTTACTGGACATTTTTTCGGTACGAAAATCGCAGGTAAATTTAGATTTAGCTTATCCTGGCTCAGTGGAGCAATACTTATTATATTAGCATTTTTAAAAATGAACTAAGCTTACAATTCTTCTGCATTCATAACGAAACGATAGATATCTTCATCGTGCTTTACTATAAACCAACTGACCTTGTTTTTCTCTCTTTCCATAAACAAAATAGGGCTTCCCAGTTTGTCGCTCGCGTCCAATAATTCTGTAAACGTAGTAACATCAATAAATGCCTGCCGTGAATAATAAGTGGGTATATCATCTTTCAACTCAACAATTGCACGGTCATATTCTCTTAAAATGCTATATATTTTTTTCTGGTAAACACTTTTTTGCCTTTTATCTTTTTTGTTACTACCAATAAATTAAGCGCACTTATTAAAAACAATACTGCAAACGCACCGCTTGCAATTAAAAATATGTTGTTAAACAATTCCCTATTTGACGTCTCCTCAAATCGGGAAATATTATCAATGTCTTTTTGATCCATTTTGATATTGATCATCTGCTCAGAAAGCGGAATAGTCAACTCTATGGAATTTTTGGTTTCTGAAGGTTCTTTAAATTTATAATAATCTCCTACTAATTCAACATACATGGTAAGAGTTAAGCTGCTGTCTGCATTTATATTATAAGAACTTTTAAAATTTCTGACCAAGTCATTGTAATCACTGTATTTAATTTTCAAATTCTCGTTTATATTAAAACTGTAAGACGCTTCTTTGCTTTTAACTGTTTTTTCCAGTAAAGTTGTTTTCGAATCGTAGATAATGTTTTCTTTGTTATTTTTGTCACAAACCTTAGTATATGCCTCAATATAGTATTTATAGGTATAATCAATTTTATCGTCTACTTTAAAACTATAATCAAATTTTACATCTATATAATCTATCAAGGCGGCAATGTATTGCATGCCTTTTACAAGCGAAGGCGTATCGTAATAATCGTTTTCTTTTAGAAAAACAGCGTAATCAACATTGCTTTTTTCATAATATGGCAAACTTACTGCAGTTTTCGTATAAAATGATAGCAAAAATAATACAGTAGCTATTATGAGTGATAGCAAAGCAAATGTGATCCTTTTAGTTATCTTTTCCACACTCTTTATTTTTACTTCTTTTTTAGTGTTTCCAGTTTTATTTATAATTTTCTCTTCCATTAATATATCCCCCTTATATCTGATGCTTTTTGCTTACTTGTTTATTAACTCACCTAACCATACGGTCGGCCAACCTATAAATCGTATTTTAAACCAAGTCGTACCAATAATGGATTCTTGTGTAACTGCCAAGCTGTCTTCTGTTTCATTACTATCGCCTTTTGTGTAGAAATGCTTTTCGCCCTGAATGTTTTCAATTTTTATTATTCGATAGATTAATATTTTTTTGCTTTGTTTAAACACTAATATATCCTCTATACGCAAGTTATCGGTTTCGTTTTTTTGGAATTTTTTGACTATGACTACGTCACCTTTATTAATGGTATGCTCCATACTACTTGAGCCAACCACCACAGCAAAATATTTAAACCAACCGGAAACCAAAGCAACTACTATCAATAAAAATGTACTTACAACAATCAAACATATCCTGCTTAAACATCTTAACTTAGGCCTGCTGATAATTTCTTTGTTTTTTATTTTTTCAAAGCTACGGTAAACCATGTATGTTACAAATGCGGGAAACAATATTTGCAGTAACGACCCTATATATAATCCAAAATCAGGAAATATTGGCAAAAGGTAAATGGGAATTTCAAAAATTAAGCGGTACAGTATTGCCGGCTTATATCCGA
>CAYJIV010000058.1:0-1582 GCA_964370325.1 uncultured Eubacteriales bacterium | reverse complement strand
AATACATTAACAAAATATTTTTTGCAATAGACGGAAAAATTACCGTAATGATAAATTCTACCAGGTTTGCGCTTATGTGCAATTCCCGAGCGGGAATCAGCATTGTGACGTCCAATGCAATAAAAACAATACACGTTAGAATCAAAATCAATTTATATTTGCTGCCTTTTACTACAATTATATACCTTATAATTTCGGCCAACAGAATAATAATTATTGCAGGAATAGTGTTTTTTAGTATATTAACGGGTGAAAAACTGTAACCATTACTAATGAAACCGGTGGCAAGTCCTGCAAGGTAAGTTAATAACAAATAAGATATGCTGTAAATTAAAATATCAAATAAAACGTCTTTTTTGTAGCGCGCTCTGTCTTTTTCAAAACCAAGAAAAAAATATGATCCTATGCTGAAAACAAGCAAAAAAAGGACAAAAGTATAATTATTAAAAACACTTAAAAAACAGTTCAAAACCGAAACTGTCAAAAGCATAATACAAACAATTGATAACCTAATATATCCCTTTTTCATTGCATCATATCCTATCTCCTTAATTCTGATTATAAATTAAAGTAATTCCAAGTCCCGCAATACGAACAACATCTGTTGGAAACATTGTACCGCCATACGTTAAAGTCAAAGTCATATTGCTTGATGTTTCGACTGCTAAAGTGTCATTCAACGCCAACAGCAACTCTGTCGACTATATATGTTAAAGAATAAGCAAAATTATTTTTAACCAAATTTTCATCGGATAACTTCTCCGGGGTAACTGATACACTTAAAAATGTTGGAATGGCTTTTGTAAATGTCCCGATTTTTGCATTCATTGTTCCGTTATTTACAACGTCAAATGTGTATGTAACTGAATCTCCTGGTCTTGAAAAACTCAAATCAAAACCACTAATGCTGGTATCACTGAGAACTGGACTCTCATCAATGCTTGCACTGCCATTTATTGTCGGTTTACTCAGATTCGAAAATTTCACTTCCCAGGCGCCAGCTTCAATTTTTGATTCACCATTAATTGAAAGCATTGTGCTCATCATTGCATAAACAATTGAAGTGCATATTACGGACACTGTCAAAGCAACAATCGCAATTATTTTTGAAAAATCTCTTCTTTTCATAATTCCAAGTGCCTTTTCCCAGAACCCTCCAAAAAAATTTATATGTACCGGTATTCGACTAATCTTGAACATAAAGTATAGTCATTCCAAGACCTGTTACCGTAACAGGAGCTGTTGGTACCTCGGCACCATCTCTGTAAGCTATGGTTAAAATCAATCCTTGTGTTGAAGCAAACATATTTTCTGCCGGCAAAAAATCGCCTTCCCCCACCTCGTCACCTAAAGCGGGACCACCATGAGAAGAATAATCACCTGCATACTTTAAAGTAATAATCAAATTGTTAGACACTATCGTTTGATCAGCCATTGCACTTGAGCCAGTACCTGTAAATTGTGGGGCACTTAGAGTAACCATATCAATCACAGCATCTAATATTCCAGCATTGACAACATTAAATATGTATTCAACTTTATCACCCGGCTTCGTTAAAGTTACATCAATCCCAGTAATACT
>CAYJIV010000057.1:0-5512 GCA_964370325.1 uncultured Eubacteriales bacterium | reverse complement strand
ATCAAGTTTCAGATTTTTATTTTGAAAAATTTTATACTCTTCTAAAAGTTTATCTTGAACTTTCAAAAGCTCATTTTTGCTCATATCAAAAAAGTTTGTCATTAAATAATACTCCAATTTTTGTCATTCTGAGCGGAACGAAGGATCTTAAAAATTTTTTGGGTATATTTCGAGATGCCAGAGAGCTTCTCAGGATGACGTTTTATTATGATATCATAAGAACATATAAATAATTTTTTCATACTATAATTATGATGAAAAGGGGTAAAAATATGGCTGCTAAAACGTTTGGAATAATCGGTGGAGATATGTGGCAGGTTTACATGGCGAAATCTTTAGTTAAAGATAGCTATAAAGTGCTGCTTTGCGGTTTCGAAAATGCGGATTTGCATAAGCATAGCTTATCAAACGGCATTCTTGCAAAAGTGATTTCCGAAAGCGAATATATAATTCTGCCTGTTCCAATTACTCGTGATGGGAAAATAATTAATGTTCCTTTTGCAAATAGGGAAATAAAAATCAATAATGATCTAGAAAAAACGTTTAAAAATAAAAAAGTACTTGGTGGGATTATATCACAACTTGAAAAGGCAATCAAAACAGACAATTTCAGTTGTTTAATAGACTATTATTCAAGAGAAGATTTTATGCTGCAAAATGCTATTCCAACTGCAGAGGGTGCAGTCAAAGTGGCAATGGAAGACTGTAAAAAAACTATACACAAAAGCAGCTGTTTAGTTGTTGGATATGGTAGGGTCGGCAAAGCATTGGCAAAACTTTTAAAAAACATGGGTGCAAATGTTACAGTAAGCGCGCGAAATACGCAAGATTTTGTTTGGTTAGAAAGTTTGGGTTAGAAACTTACAAATATTAATGCGTCAGATGATGTGCTTGATTATGATCTTATTTTCAACACCGTGCCTCACATTATTTTCGACCCCAAAATGCTTCTTCGCTGTGTAAAAAACACAGTAATTATAGACCTTGCCTCAGAACCTGGAGGCGTTGATTTTAAATTTGCTGAAAAAATAGGAATTACTGCTATTCAAGCTCTGGCGCTTCCTGGAAAATTCTTTTCAAAAACCGCAGGTGAAATTATCAAAAATACTATTTACGCTATAATTAAGGAGGAAAATCTATGAATAAAATCACAGTGGGCTTCGCAATGACCGGCTCATTTTGTATGTTTGAAACTGCAATCAAACAAATGGAAAAGCTGGTTGAAATGGATTACAATGTCATACCGATAATGTCTTTCAATGCTTTTAATTTGGACACAAAGTTCGGAAAAGCCATTGATTTTAGAAACATAGTAGAGAAAATTTGTGAGAAAAAAATTATAAATTCAATACCGGACGCCGAACCGATTGGCCCGCAAAAGCTAACGGATATTATGTTAATTGCCCCTTGTACGGGAAATACGCTTGCAAAACTGTGCAATGCTGTAACTGATACGTCTGTTACAATGGCAGCGAAAGCACACCTCAGAACTCAAAGGCCGTTGGTTTTAGCATTGGCCACAAACGATGCACTGGGGGCGTCTGCACAGAATTTAGGCAGAGCATTGAACACTAAAAATTTGTATTTCGTGCCTTTGCGCCCGGATGACCACAAAAACAAACCCACATCTCTTGTATGTGACTTTGAAAAAATCCCCGAGACTTTAACTGCGGCGCTTGAAAACAAACAAATCCAGCCGATATTTGTATAGATAATAGTGAAACTGAAAACAAAATTTTAGTTATGCATCTAAACAAATTGATTTAAAAATACGGATTATTGAAAATAGTTGACAAAATAATTTTAAATATTATATAATTTATATAATATTTTGAAATCAGATTTAGAAAGAAGGCGACGTACGTGGGAGTGAAAATTAATAGAAATAGTAAAATTACTATGCGGTTTAAAGATGAAATAAAAGCCGGTTTGGCAGCAAAGAAAAAACAAAGGCCGAAATCCCAAGGTTTTTCTTCTGGACAAAGTTTAGCAATTGAGGTCGCAGAAAAAAAAGAAAGAAGAAAAAGTGTGCCTGCCAGATTGATTGAAGAAATTAAAACAAAGAAGGCTGAAGAGGAAAGGCGAAAGGTTGAACGAGCCAAAATACTGGAAGAATTAATTAAGTTGCAAGAGGCCTTGGATAAAGCAGAAGATGAGGTCGAAAGTTATTTTAAACGTGCTCAAACATTAATACTTTCATTACACGAATTAATAGAAAATTCAACAGTTACAAATAAAAAAGAATTGTTGGATAGAACTAACGATATGTCTTATGAATGTGATGAAATAAAAAGTCGCAAAGATCAGTTGTTTGGAAATTCAAGTATGCCGTCAACTAGCATTAAATCCAAATCAATGCTTGAGGCATCCATATTCTTGTTAGAAGGAACTGGAGACAAAGAAGGTTTTTATTTAAATTCAGCTGCGGCTATAGAGGCAATAAAATCTGCCATAAGTCAGGTTTCATTAAACTTAAAAATGATAAAAGATAACTTTGCAAAAATTACAAGAATTGAAAAAGAAATCAAACAAAAAATCGAAGCTGCTGAGCAAGCCCCGGTCAAAGGTGGAATCAAAGATATAAGCAAAAAAATTGACCTTTTTTCTTTACACCTTAGTGATATGTTTAAAAAGAAGGGCCAGGACTGGAAAAAATGGCAAAGTACACTGGTTTTTTACGCGTCAACTAAACCCGAAAATATTCAGTATGATCTTGGTATTAGAAGGTTAGCAGGGAAAGCAGCCAATGCTGTTAAAAGAGTTGCGACAGGTGCGTCCAAAAAAGCAGATCCATCCTTGAAACTTTTGCAAGAAACTGTTTACAAAGTGGGAATACAATTTAATGAACAAGCAAAGTTGTATGCTGACGCCATGAAGTATGTTAGTCCTGCACAAAGCATAAAAATGGCAGATTTTTTTGACGGAAAGTCCGAAAAAAATTTGGGGGATTTTTTAAATGCTTGGTCTGGTGCTAACAATTCTTTTTGTAGCAGCACTGTGGAATCGTTGTTTCCGTTAGAGAAGTTTATGGAGCGGTTAAAGGGTGCTAGGGGTAGTAAAAAATTTAAAAATTCTGCAGAAGCTGAAAAAGAGCTAAAATCAATATTGAAACCTATAGATAAAGCTGCCGAAAAATTGAAAAAAAATGTTGGCCACGTTGTTCCGTTATTAAAAATTTAAAAAACAGTATCCTTCATATACGAACATGAAGGATATTTTGTTATCTAAATTACAAAGCTTTTTTAGGTGGACAGATAAAACTACCGGTTATTGCCGGTAGTTTTTTTATATGAACTCATTACTATGTTGAAGTTTTTCAAACATGTAATAATACGCGTGCTTGTTCAAATATACATTTATCTGAAGGACAAAAAATAATTGGAGTTGATTAAATGGACTGGCACGCGAAAGTAAGCCCGGAAGTATTAAAAATTTTTGATGTTTCGCCAAAAACAGGTTTGAAAACTCAGGAAGCCAAGAAAAGAAGAGCACGTTATGGTAAAAACGCACTGATTGAGAAGAAAAAAGATGGATTTTTCAAAAAACTTTTGGTTCAATTTTCAGATTTTATGGTGATTATTCTTTTAATTGCGGCGGCAATTTCGTTTGTGACTGCATTTTTGGACAAAAATACCGATTATATGGATTCAATAATAATTTTAGGAATTGTGATAGTAAATGCTGTTATCGGGGTTTTTCAGGAAAGCAAAGCTGAAAAAGCAATCGAATCTCTGAAAAAGCTTTCATCTCCTTTGACAAAGGTTATTAGGGATGGTAAGCCTCAGAAAATTTCCTCGGAAGACATTGTACCCGGGGATATATTAATTTTATCGACAGGAGATTTAGTCCCTGCTGACGTACGTCTTATTGAGGCGCAGAATTTATCTGCGGAAGAAGCGTCGCTTACGGGAGAATCTTTCGCTGCCCCTAAAAATGCAGAGTTAATCGTTAATTCTGATGCTCCACTTGCGGATAGAAAAAATATGTTGTTTGCAAGCAGTGCTGTGACGTCCGGCCGCGGCGTTGCGGTTGCGGTTGAAACCGGAATGAACACACAAGTGGGAAAAATTGCATGTTTGATTAATGAGGAAGAAAATCTGAAGACGCCTCTTCAAAAGCGGCTGGCGAGTATCGGTAAGATAGTCAGTATCAGCAGTGTGGCAATCAGTGCGGTTATTTTCATTTTAGGAATATTGCAGGGTTTTGATTTTCTCGAAATATTTATGGTTTCTATTAGTTTGGCGGTTGCCGCGATTCCCGAGGGGCTTCCTGCAACTGTGACGCTCGTTCTTGCAACAGGCGTATGGCGTATGGCAGCGAAAAATATGATTGTCAGAAAACTGCCGGCTGTTGAAACTCTCGGCCACGCGAACGTGATTTGCTCGGATAAAACCGGTACGCTGACCATGAACCGTATGGAAGTTGTGCAAATCAGAGGTACTGCCGAAATTGAAGAGATGTCTTCACCTTTGAGCAAGGCAATATTATCTTTCGGAGCGTTATGCAATAATTCGGTAATCACAAGCGGCGCAGTGGCCAAAGGTGAACCGACGGAAATTGCACTTATTCTGGCGGCATTAAAGTATGGGTTGAGTAAAAATGCTTTAGAAAAACAGTATGCGCGTGTGAGTGAGGTTCCTTTTGAATCCAAAAGAAAACTTATGACAACCATTCATAACCATAACGGTAAATATAGCGTTATTACTAAAGGCGCGCCGGATATGCTTTTGAAGCTCTGCACACACTATCATACTGAAAATGGAACGGCTGCACTTACGCCGGATGTTATCAATAATAAGGAAATGGCTTCGGAGGCTTTGAGGGTGATTGCTGTTGCTTATAAAGAGGATAAGCAGGAGCCGGATGTGAAATCCGCAGAGAACCATCTGGTTTTTTGCGGACTGATTGGAATTATTGACCCGCCGCGTCCGGAAGCAAAACGCGCTGTGCTTGAATGTCAGAGCGCTGGAATAAAGCCTGTGATGATAACCGGAGACCATATTGATACTGCAAGGGCTATCGCCAAAGAACTGCACATATTAACTGCAGGAACGAAAGCCATGACGGGCAGTGAACTGGATAAAATCAGTCAGGAAGAATTGGTTAAAATTATCGATTCATATTCCGTTTTTGCGCGGGTCTCTCCGGAACACAAAGTAAGAATCGTAAAGGCGTTTCAGGCAAATGGAGAAGTTGTTGCCATGACGGGTGACGGAGTTAATGACGCGCCTGCGTTAAAAGCTGCAGACATTGGCTGCGCGATGGGTAAAACTGGAACAGACGTTGCCAAAGCGGCTTCGGATATGGTCATGACGGACGACAACTTTTCAACGATTGTTGAAGCAGTTCGGCAGGGAAGAGGTATGTTTGACAATATCAAAAAAACTATTCACTTCCTGATTTCCACGAACATCGGCGAAGTGGTTGCGGTTTTGCTTGCGTTTATAATGCGGATTCCAACGCCGCTGCTGGCAATACACCTGCTTTGGATAAACTTAGTCACGGATTCATT
>CAYJIV010000056.1:0-5617 GCA_964370325.1 uncultured Eubacteriales bacterium | reverse complement strand
AGCAAACACTAAGACATATCTTGAAAGAATAAAAAATGAACAGGAAAACCATGTTACAGTTAAGAAAAATGACAGAGGATACAGCGTTACATGTACTGTTTCCGGCGGGGAATTTGACTTGCTTTCACTGACTCTATATGCACCTGACATGAATGCAGTATCGACTGTTAAAAATAATTTTTATGATGATCCAGGAGAAGTTTATCAGCAGGTGTTGTCTATGTTGACTAAAAATAATGGATCAACCGTATAAACTTGACAATTTCTCACATTAATATATAATAAACTTAAAAAATGTAATTATAGTGGACAAGAAAATCGTAAATGTATTTAAAGGGAGGTCAGAGGATATTTGAAGCTTTACACCAAAACTGATATCGGAAAAATTCGTGAAACCAACCAGGATATGTCTTACGGAGAAGTTATATCCGAAAGCATTGCGTGGACTGTTGTGTGTGACGGTATGGGCGGAACCAACGGCGGGGATATTGCCAGCAAAACAGCAGCGAATGAAATCAAAGAAATTTTAAACAGTGAATTAAAAGAAGATTTGGAACAGCAAAATATAAAATACATACTTGAAAACGCTGTTAAAAATGCAAACAGTATCATATTTGATATGGCGCAAAAAGATGAAACCCTCAAAAAAATGGGAACAACTGTTGTGCTGTGTGTAGTTTATAATGACAGTTTACACGTAATTCACGCAGGAGACAGCAGGGCATATATTTTAAACAATTCAGAAATAAAGCAAATAACCACTGACCATTCAATTGTTCAGGAAATGGTGAATAGCGGAGAAATCACAAAAGAGCAAGCACAAACGCATCCACAGAAAAATATAATCACAAGAGCAGTTGGAATACATGAAATTGTGGAACCGGAGTACAAACAAATAACCCTTGATAAGGAATGCTTAATTTTACTCTGTACTGATGGCCTTACAAATTATTTGAACGATGAAGAAATTCAAGAGATTTATGCTAATAATAAGCCAAATGAAACCATAGAAATCTTGGTGAATGAAGCAAATAATCGTGGTGGAGCAGATAATATTACAGTATCAATTTTAAAAATATAGGATCTCAATAATAACGTTGTGAATAGGAGAGAGCAGTTTGGACAAATATACTGGAAAAAGACTGGACGCAAGATATGAAATTCAGGAATTAATCGGCGTTGGAGGTATGGCAGTTGTTTACCGGGCATATGACATTGTCGAAGATAAAATCGTAGCTATTAAGATACTAAAAGATGAATTTCTCGGGAACAAAGAATTCATTCGCAGATTTAAAAATGAATCAAAAGCGATTGCAGTACTTTCGCATCCGAATATAGTCAAAGTTTATGACGTCAGTTTCGGAACGAAAATTCAATACATCGTAATGGAATATATTGATGGTATAACTCTCAAAGAGTTTATATCGCAGCAGAAAACAATTGCTTGGAAAGACGCCGTGTATTTCATTCATCAGATTTTGTCTGCACTCCAGCACGCACACGGGAAAGGTGTCATTCACAGAGATATTAAGCCACAAAACATCATGCTCCTGAAAGACGGTACAATAAAAGTTACAGATTTCGGCATCGCGAGATTTTCAAGAAACGAAACTCAAACAATGACGGACCGTGCAATTGGTTCAGTGCATTATATTTCGCCCGAGCAGGCAAAAGGCGGATTAATTGACGAAAAAGCAGACATTTATTCTGTTGGCGTAATGCTTTATGAAATGCTTACAGGTAAACTGCCGTTTGAGGCTGATAATGCTGTTTCTGTGGCAATAATGCAAATGCAAACAAAGCCGAAACCTCCCAGAGAAATTAATCCGGAAATTCCGGAAGGACTTGAAGAAATAACCCTGCACGCTATGGAAAAAACGCCAGCAAATCGGTACGCTACAGCTGACGAAATGGTCTCTGACATTGAAAAATTCCAGAACGACCCAAGCATACATTTTGAATACAAATATCTTTCGGATGACAGCCCCACAAAATATGTTGATGCTATAAATGATGTCAGGGGTAAATCCGGATATGGAGACAAATATAACTATAAAGACGATGAGGACAAGAAAAAATCCAAGGCCGGAATTATTGCAGGCGGAATTGCAGCAGCAGTTGGTTTGTTTGCGATAATATTTATCCTTATAACAATGTTTAACTCCTGTGGGCACAATTCCAAAGATATAGACGTCCCAAATTTAATTGGTATGAAATTTTCAGAAGTTGAAAATAACCCTGAATATAAATTCAAATGGAAAGTAGAGTCTGTTTATGATCCGACAAAACCGGAAGGAATAATTATAGACCAGGAACCGCAACCCAACTCTAAAAAAATAAAAGAAGATGCAACTATTACGCTTAAAATCAATAGTTCAGGCGTGTTGGTAACAATTCCTGTCGTTAAAGGTCTAACAGAAGAAATCGCTAAGGCTAAAATTACTAATGCGGGCCTGAAATGTGAAGTATTAATGGTTGCTGACAATGAAACTGCGGCGGGAATAGTAAGTAGTGCAGAACCTCAGGAAGGCAGTAAAATCGCCGCAGGTTCCACTGTAAGACTATACGTCAGTAAAGGTCCGGCAGAAGAAAAAGTGACTGTTCCTGATGTTATAGGTAAATCGATTAGTGTAGCTAAAAATGAACTTACTCAGGCAGGACTCAAAGTCGCGGATAATATCGCATCTGAAAGCAGCGATAAGGCTAAGGATACAGTTTTATCCACAAGCCCACTTCCGGGCGTATCCGTTGGAAAAGATTCCATTATTAAACTTACAGTTAGCTCAGGTGTGAAAAGAGAGAAAACTATTGATGTTACGGTTGATTTGCCAACATCTGTAAGCCATGAAGTAACGCTTGCATGCTATATTAATGGCGTATTGGATGCAACTAAAAAAGTCGTACCAGCGTACAATGGTGTTTACAATGTAACTGTTAAAGGAACAACAGGCAAAAAGACGATAATTATAAACCTTGACGGCACAAAATACCGCGTCTATGAAGTTGATTTTGATGCGTCCTCAAATAACGTTAAAAAAGTGGGTTCTTATGAATACAATCCAGGCGACACACTGGACGAAGGAGACATTTTTGAAGATTAATGGCCTATAATTTGGCATTACCAAAAAATTTAAGCATAATTTGTTAAAAAAGTAACTTTTTGTATAAACATGTTTGGCCAAATTTTTGCGTTGATAATGGGCAGAATACCTTTATAATTAACTAATAGACGCTGAAAAAGAAAAGAGGTGCGATAAAATTGGATAAGCTTCTTATAACCGGAGGGAATAAGCTCAGAGGCAATGTTTCAATAAGCGGAGCAAAAAATGCCGCTGTTGCGATTATTCCTGCAGCAATGATGTCTGATGGTGTCTGCAGAATAGAAAATGTTTCGAGTATTAGTGATATTACTTTGTTGTGCCGTGTGTTCAGTGAAATGGGTGCCAACATTAAAATGATAAATAGAGATACGCTTGAAATTGACCCAAGGAAGATTAATTCAACAGTTGCACCGTATGATTTAATGCGAAATATGCGTGCGTCAAGTTATTTGCTTGGTGTACTTTTAGGGAAATTTTCAGAAGCAACTGTGTGTATGCCTGGCGGCTGTGACCTTGGTCCCAGGCCGATCGACCAGCATTTAAAAGGTTTCATGGCACTCGGTGCGGAATACAAACTAGATGGCGGAATGGTAACTGTTAAGTGTAATAAATTAATTGGAACCAATATTTATCTTGACGTAGTATCAGTTGGTGCTACTATCAATATAATGTTAGCTGCAACAAAGGCGGAGGGTTTAACTGTAATTGAAAATGCCGCTAAAGAGCCGCATATAGTGGACGTGGCCAACTTTTTAAACCGTATGGGAGCAGAAATAATTGGTGCGGGAACGGATGTTATAAAAATACATGGGGTTAAAAAATTAAAAGGTGTGTCATATTCGATAATACCAGATCAAATTGAAGCCGGAACATATATGGTGGCAGCTGCCGCAACTGGCGGAGATGTTACAGTTGAAAACGTTATCCCTAAGCATTTGGAATCCATAACAGCTAAATTGGAAGAAATTGGTGTGTGTATAGAAGAAAGCGATGAATCAATAAGAGTATTTTGCAACAAGCCTTTGAAAAAATGTAATATTAAAACAATGCCGCATCCTGGGCTCCCAACAGATATGCAACCGCAATTTACTGCTCTTTTAACAACAGCTAGTGGTACAAGTATTGTAAACGAAGCTGTTTGGGATAATCGTTTTAGGTATGTAGAAGAGTTGTGCAGAATGGGTGCTCAAATTTCGGTAGATGGCAAATTGGCAGTAGTTGAAGGAGTCAAATCTCTTATGGGTGCTCGTGTTAAGGCTACGGATTTGCGCGCCGGTGCTGCTTTAGTAATTGCAGGTCTTTGCGCTAACGGTACCACAACCATTGAAAATATCGAACATATTGAACGGGGCTATGAAAATATAGTTGAAAAATTGACCGAACTAGGCGCAGATATCAAAAAAATATCATCTAAAAAATCTGAGTCTCCAATAGTTTCCGGGATTTAAAAATAAATATTATTTTATATTTCTTTTTTGCCTGCAAGCAGCGCGATGAGAAGAAGTATTTTATTTTACAAGAGGTGATCAGTTGGCAAAATTATGTCCGCTTTTTAACGGCAGTAGCGGAAATAGTGTATACGTTGGCAGTGCAGGCCAAGGCATATTAATTGATGCCGGCAGAAGCGCCAAGCAAATTGAGCAATCACTTTTAAATAACCAAATAGATATAAACAGTATTCAGGGAATTTTCATAACGCATGAACACACGGATCATGTAAGTGGATTGAGTGTATTTGCTACTAAATATGACTTGAAAATATATGCCTCTACCGGAACATTAGATGCTTTAATTTCAAAAGGTGTTCTTAAAAATAGTCATAAATATAACCCCATAAACCAATGTGATGTAGAACTGGATTTTGCTACAGTTGAGCCCTTCCCCACCTCTCATGATTGTTGCGAAAGTTTGGGGTATATTATAAAAAATCATATGGGTTCTAAGGTGGCAATTTGCACAGATTTAGGATACATATCAGATTCTGTAAAGGAGTCTCTTTGTGGATGTGATGTTGTGTACATAGAGTCAAATCATGACACAAGAATGCTGCAAAATGGGTCCTATCCTTATTTTTTAAAAAGACGAATTTTATCTAATAAAGGGCACTTGTCCAATGAAGCGTGTGCAGAAGTACTGCCAAATTTAGTTAATAATGGGACAACCAAAATTGTTTTATCCCATTTGAGCTCGGAAAACAACATTCCCGAACTTGCTTTTCAAACAGCACTCTATACGTTAAATAATTTTGGTATGGAGTACAACAAAGATTTCACTTTGTCCGTTGCTCCAAAATTAAACAACGGTGAATGTCACATTTTATTTTGAATTGAAAATTCTAACCATAGAATTAAACTTTGCCACAAGCTCTGAAAATGTATTTTGTTTTGCTAATTCTTCATACCTAGGTCCTAGAGTATATACGTCTATTTTTTTATTTAAAGTTATACCAAAGACAGTGGAAATTTTCTCTTTGTGTTTTTGAATATCAATCCTTAGACCTTCCATTGCTCTTAATA
>CAYJIV010000055.1:0-5651 GCA_964370325.1 uncultured Eubacteriales bacterium | reverse complement strand
TCTTGGAATCACTGGTGATATGCAAAACTTACCTGTTCCGTACATTCGCATATTGGGAGCAAATTCACAAGGATTAGGAATATTAAAAAAAGCCAAATCAAAAAGTAAGCTGCCGATAATTTCAAGATATTCAGATGTTTTGAAATTAAATGATGAGGTTAAAAAAACCATTCAAAAAGAGTGTCTTTTCACGGATTTATACAACACTATGACCCTGCATGTTTTTCCTTGCGGTGAAGAGCAAAAATTCAAAATGATAAGGGGTTAAAAAATGACTTATGATGAAGCTTTGAACAAAGTAGAATCCTTTCTGAAATTTGGCAGTAAACCCGGTCTTGAACGGATAAAAACACTGTTGAATTCAATCGGTAACCCACAAGATACGCTTAGGATTGTTCATGTTGCAGGAACAAACGGAAAAGGCTCCGTGTGCGCAATGCTTTCCTCTGTTTTAACGGCGTGCGGTTATAAGACTGGGCTATTCACTTCTCCGCACATTATGGATTTTCGGGAGCGCTTTCAAATTAACAATCAAATGATTTCAAAAGATAAATTTATAAAATTAACAGAATTTTTTCTGCCATTTATTGAAAATTCGATTGTCAGTCGTGATCCAATCACGGAGTTTGAAATTACAGCTGCTATGGCTTTTAAGTTTTTTAAAGATGAAAATTGCGATGTTGTAATTTTGGAAGTCGGCATGGGTGGGCGTTTAGATGCGACGAATGTTATAAAAAATCCAATTTTATCAGTGATAACCTCTATATCGTTGGATCACACTGATGTTTTAGGTAATACGATTGAAAAAATTACAACAGAAAAATGTGGAATAATTAAACCAAACTGTCCTGTTGTGGTATCGCCGAATCAGGATAAATGTGTTTATGAAATCACGTCTCGAACGGCAGAAAAATTAAAAAGTCCTGTTTTTTTTGCAAACAAATTAAAAATTGAAAATATTGAATTTTCTTTAGAAAACGGTACCTCATTTACTTATAATGGGTTGAAAATTAATATCCCTCTTTTGGGTGAGCATCAAATTGACAACGTTGCCACAGCACTTAAAGCGGTAGAAGTCTTGAGTAAGTATTTTGATATGACACCCAAAAATATTATATCTGGTTTCAAAAATATTAGATTGCGTGTGCGGTTTGAAGTTATTTCAAAATTGCCGCTGATTATTTTAGACGGCGCACATAATCCAGGTGGGGCACAGGTTCTTGCAAATTCAATTAAAAAATATTTGCCAAATAATAATATAATTGGGATAGTTGGGATGCTGAAAGACAAAGATGCAAAAACTGCGTTGGCAACTGTTTTGCCTTTGTGCAGTGAAGTTATAACAGTTAGTCCGAAATCTGACCGTGCACTGCAATCGGAAGAGCTTGCAGTTATAGCTGCACTTTATAATAAGAATGTAAAGAATGTAAAAAACTTAAAATTAGCATTGAATATAGCAAATAAGATATCTAATGATAAATCCGCCATTATAATTTTTGGTTCATTTTATCTTTTTCAAGATTTAGCGGATATATCTTTATGAATTTGAGCAGCAGCACGTTTGCCTGCACCCATTGCTAAAATGACAGTCGCAGCGCCGGTCGCTATGTCTCCTCCGGCATAAACGTATGGTCTGGATGTTCTCATCGTTGAATTGTCTGCAACAATGCAGCCTTTTGAATTGATTTCAATTCCTGAATTTGTATCCGTAACAAGACTGTTTGGGGCATTTCCTATTGCAATTATAACGGTATCTGCCTCAATTTTGTGTTTTTGATCTGATTCAGAAATAACAGATTTTCTTCCAGATTCATCTGGCTTGCTTAGTTTCATTTTGATGTATTCAAGCTCTGTAACTTTTCCATTTTTTCCAATAAAATTTACAGGATTGCTTAAAAATAAGAAGTTTATGTTTTCTTCTTTTGCATGCAAAATTTCATCTTTGCGCGCAGGCATTTCGTTTTCAGTTCTGCGGTAAATTATAGTTACATTTTCAGCACCAAGACGTTTTGCACACCGCGCGGCGTCCATCGCCACATTTCCGCCGCCAACTACAACAACCTTTTTCGGTTTTACGATAGGCGTATCGTATTCTTCCAGATGTGCTTGCATCAGGTTTATTCTGCTTAAAAATTCATTTGCAGCGTAAATTCCGGCTAAGCCTTCCCCAGGAATGTTCATGAATTTTGGAAGTCCTGCACCTGTTGAGATATAAATTGCTTTGTATCCAAGTGAAAACAGGTCATTAATAGTCAGAATTTTGCCGATTATCATATTCGTTTTCATGTTAATGCCTTTTTGCACCAATTTATTTATTTCGTAATTTAATATTTTTCTTGGCAGGCGAAATTCCGGGATGCCATAAGCCAAGACCCCGCCTAAACGGTGTAATGCTTCATAAATAGTGACGTTATATCCAAAATCAGCGAGTTTTGAGGCACACGTCAATCCAGATGGGCCAGAACCTATAACTGCAATTTTATACCCATTAAAATTTGTATTTGCCAAGGATACTTTGTTATCAATGGTTTTTGAAATGTTTTTATCTGCCACGTATCTTTCTAATCGACCGATTCCAACAGATTCACCAGTTTTACCTCTTACACACATAGCTTCGCATTGCCTCTCCTGAGGACAAACCCTCCCGCAAATAGCAGGAAAAATATTGTCTTTGGTTATAATTTCGTAAGCACTTTTTGCATCTTTTTCAACTATTTTTTGAATAAACGTAGGAATAGCTACTCCAACAGGGCAACCTTGAACACAAGGTTTATTTTTACAATTCAAACATCTTAAAGCTTCATTTAAAGCTTCTGTGTCATTATATCCAAGCTCTACTTTATCAAAATTATTAATTCTATCCGATGCGCTTTGCATGCGCATTTTTTCTTTGATCTTACTTTTATTTATCATTTTGTCAGATCACCTGCCATAGCCAACAATTTGCAGTATTTTTCCTTGGACTTTTTCTCTTCTTTCCTGTAAGTATTACTCCTGTGGATTGCTTCTTCAAAATCAATTTTATGGCCATCAAAATCGGGGCCGTCTGTGCAAGCAAATTTAACTTTGCCGTCAACTGTGATCCTGCAACCTCCGCACATTCCTGTGCCGTCTATCATTGTAGCTGTCATGCTGGCCATAGTTTTAATGTTAAATTTTTTTGTGATATTGCATACGGCTTGCATCATAGGAATTGGCCCTACAGCAACAACAAGATCATAATCACTGTTGTTTTTTAATTTTTCAATAAGCATATCTGTAACTAACCCTTTATTTCCGTTTGAACCGTCATCAGTTACAACTTTTAAATTTTTATCAATTTTCTGCATTTCATTTTCAAGAATTATAAGTTCTTTATTTCTAAATCCGGAAATCAGCTCCACCTTACAGCCATTTTCAAAAAACGCTTTAGCCTGAGGGTACGCTATTGCACATCCAACTCCTCCGGCAACGATAATTGTTTTTTTATATCCATCTAACTCTGTTTTTTTACCTAATGGGCCCGTGACGTCTAAAATATAGTCACCCTCGGATTTTTGATCCAGTTTGAGTGTGGTAGTCCCTACTTTTTGATAAATTATAGTAATTGTTCCTTGAATTTTATTACTTTGCATAACTGTAAGAGGGATATTTTCTCCGAATTCATCTACTCGGATAAGCACAAATTGACCTGCCACAATGGATTTTGCAATCAATGGTGCATGTAGCACTATTTTGGATATGTTTTCATTTAAAATTTCTTTTTTTAGTATTGTAAACATTATTACAAACCTCACAAAATCTTTATGAATAATATTATAACAGTGCACGCGTGATAAAGGTACAAGTATTTGATTTGACTTTTTTGTCGTTAATGTATATAATATTTTCGAATTATTTGAAAATATTATAAGGAGTGAGCGAACATGAGCAATGATCTTACTATTCCTGAAATACAAGAACGTTTTGACAAATGTGATTTCTCAAAAAAAGAAGATGTGCTGACGATATTAGAGTTGGGAAAAACTATTGGACAAGATCCAATAAATAGAAGGTTTAGCTTTAGGTCCCAATATAAAAGAATGATTGACGAGTTTTTGAAAGAAACAAAAAAGCTTTCTATTCAAGATTTTAAGGAACAGAACAGTAAATGGAGAACAACTTTTCATAAAATAGCAAAAGCCGGAGAAAAATATCAAAAAAAGCCGGCAGGTACAGATGCACACCAATTACGTTTGATGACGAGTAAAAAAATTGAAGATTCTAAAAAATATGTGAAACAATTGGAAGATTTTCAAAAAAATCCAGATAGACAGGCTAATTCAAAAACGCTTTTGGCGATTTTTACAAAATATGACAAAAAGGCTGTGCTTGCGTGTAAAAAAGCAAAATCACCAGAAGAAATAGACCAGCTGGTTATAAAGAAGATAAAAGAAACCAATACATTTATAGAAACAGAAACAACTAGAATAAACGGTGTGGTGCCAAACAAACATATACATGATCTAACGAAAGTAAATTATATCAGAATTTTAACCAATACAGCAAGTGATGCAATGAGTGAATACTATTCGTCAAAAAAGAAAGATTAGTTTCAATTAAAATTTTTGACTACTCCGCTTTTAACAGCACATTCGGGTAACGGGTAATTATACACGTGTTTCCATGCTCTGAAATTAGAGTATTTTCCGTATAAAAAAATGTCAAGTTCGTGGAATCTTCTGAAAAGAAGAGACTGCGAACATTTTTGTCCCAGGTGATGATAAGCTGAAAATTCTGATATTAATTTTTCTTTATTTACTGAATTAAGATTTTTTATACCTGTGCTTTCACGGCTGATTTCCAGAAAATCGCTGTAACAATAACCAATTGCGCCATTCGGAGTCTTTACGCGGTACCAGTTTTCGTTTTGTTTTTTGGAATCAAGTATTTCAACTTTTACGCGGTGGCTAATACCGTCTATTCTTTTGCCAGACACATCTGGCGTTTCCCTTAAATTTACGCCGTTACTTGAAGTAACTGTTCCAAATAAAGCTTGTCCTGTGTTTGTGACGATACCGGCATTCATCAAAATTTTTGTAAGAGGGCAATTACTGTATATCCATGCTGTGCCGAGATTATATGTGAAACTGACGAGTGCATCAAATTGATGTTGATTAAATTCTATTTGATTGTTTATCAAAAATTTATTTACAGCGGCAGCAAAGTTGCCTTTGTTTAACATTTTTGCAAATATCGCAAAGGCTTCGGACATTGTGATGTTATCATAAAACGGATCAAACGGCCAAATATGATTACCATAACCTATAGTTAGACTACCTGCCAAATCTTTATATGTTTTTAAACGAACGCCTTCGCACGAAGCAATAAAATTGATGCAATCGTCGCTAACTCTTTTCGGATTTAAAGTAACCTCAGTTTTACCGGCTTTTTTAACAGCTAAAATATCGGTAGTTTCACCATTGCAGGCTTTCCAAGAACCATTTATTTTTGCAAAAGCGTTTATTGTGTAACTGCCTGGCGTAGAAACAGATGTTTTTTTGCACCATTTAAGTGTACTACCTTCTGTTTCTTTGCTGCCGCAGTATTCTGTGCGAGCGCAATTTGGGCCGTAAATTTCAAATTTTGCTGATTCAGCATTTTTATTTGTTATTATGTAAACTTGAATTTCG
>CAYJIV010000054.1:0-5854 GCA_964370325.1 uncultured Eubacteriales bacterium | reverse complement strand
TCAAAATAAAAGAGAAGCAGAAGAAAGAGTCCCCACAAAGAAGAGTTCGTGGGGGGATTAAATATCTAATGAAAAGAATCTACCGGTAAATCGGTAGATTCTTATTTATGGGAATTATAAAGATATAAATTTAAAAGCTATAAATTTAAATGAATTTAAATACCGAAATCATTAATAATTTTTTTCAAATCGCTTTTGCAAAGTACAACGTCACTTAAAAGTTTTACTCCACTTTCTGACATTCTGTGTTGAATAGCTAATTCTACAGCTCTTTTGATTTCTGCACCCGTTTTGCCTCTAAAGTCACTGATGAATGCATTAATAAAGGTCTCTGAATCCATTCCTTCTTCAAGTTTGTAGCCAGAAATACAAATCTTTAAGATGTCTTTTATGTCGCTCTCTGAAGGATTTGTAACTTCACAGATTCCCTCAACTCTTCCACCACGTTTTACTGCTTTGTCAACAGAAGAAAGCAAATTAGTTGTTGCAACTATAACTACACCGTCAGTAGGTTTAAGTGCATCTAATTCACCCAACAAAGCTACAGTTTCTTTGTCGGTTTCACCAGGTATTCTGATAGCACCGAGAGCATCTATTTCGTCTATCAAAAGCATTACAATATTTTGTCCGTTATTAGTCAAAGATTTTGCTTGGCTGAATTTTGATGCTATTTCTTTTGTCATGTCAAGTGTGCCATCTTCAGTACGTCTTTTTAAAACAACTAAATCGCAATCGTTTGAAGCAGCCATCGCTTTTACTAAAGAGGTTTTTCCTGTTCCTGGTTCACCATATAAAATTAATCCTTTAGAAGGAACACCTTTTTTAGTTTCAACTGCTCTTTTGTGCTGCTCTATAAGGCTGTTAACCTTTGTTGTTACGCTCTTATATCCACCAACAACGTCTGTAAGTTTTAACTTGCCTTCTCTGAGCATGTCAATTTGCCTGTCAAAATTATGTAAATCTTCAAGATTTTGTTCTTTTTTTCTGGCTTCGAGAAATCTATTGACGATTGCTTTTTTTCTTGTTAATAATCTATCGAATTTGTTTTTAAATAAATTTATTTCTTTTTCTGCATAGATTTTTCTTTCGAGGCTGTTAACTTCGGAAATGTTCCTGCTTAAAACATTAATATTTTCTAACAGTTCGCGTTCCAACTCTTGAATGGTTTCACGATCTTTGCCTGAAATATCCAAAATTAAAAATTGTTCTGCAATTTGTTTTTCAAATTCATTCACTTGACTGAAAAATGCATCTTTTGCTTCTTCAATAATTTGTTTTTCAAAACCTTTTTTAACTTTTACTACTTCTTCAATTAAATTATTTGTTTTATTTGCAAAATCGCCTATTTGCTCTTTAATTGTTGAAAAATAATCTTCAAGATTTTTAGTAAATTCTGCCGGATCATCCTTTCTCAGAGCATCATGTATACTGATATTTGTTAAATCGATATCGATTTGTTCAGCTGTTTTTTTAAGTAAAGTTACATTATTATAAAAAATTTCGGGGTTTTGAAAATTACTAATACATGAATCTATTTGTTTAATGTTATTGTCAAGAATCCTTTTTAAATTACTTTTGAACATATCAAAGTGATTGTTTTGTTCTTTATTAGTTTCTTGTCTGCGCTTTTCCAAATATTCTTCATTGAGTTTTTTGAGTTTTTCTTCTTCTGTTGCTCTTTCTTTCTCCTTGCTAAACGCATTGTCTATTTTCTTTTGTGATTTTTCAATTGAATCAATAAGGGAAGTAATGTGAAAATATTTGCTTCTTGAAAATTTGAAACTTGACGCATCTTGAAGATTTTTTTCTAATGTACCAAGTTCTTTAGTAAATGATTTCACAGAATCCGAATTAGATAACTTCCCGACTGATGCTTTAGAAGCTTCAAGAAGCTCAATGAACTCATCATACACACTGTCGACTTCACTTTGATTATACAAATGGAATATTCCATGATTTGTATATGCACTGGCCTGAGGTGCTACATTGACTGCCATTCCAAACAGTGTTGCACCACCTAATGTTAAAGCTGCAAGTTTTTTACCAATTTTATTGTCCATAATTTTACTTCCGGCAACGAAACTAAGCTCATCTTCGGACGCTTCGTCCAAGTACACCTTGAATTCTTCTGGTGTAATACTGGAATCAATTTCTTTGCAAATAGCATAAACATCTTCCAAATTTTCTGAATTTTGGAATTTTTATTGAAATTTTGAATCTGCTTCTTGAATAATATCGATAATCTCACTCGCTGCCGTAACCCTCCTGAATTTTATGAATTTAAAACCTTAAATTAAAGTTTTATAACTCCTATTTTATCATTTTAGGGTACGATTTGTCAAGACGTTGAATTTGTTTATTTAAAATAAAAATCTTCAAATAAACTTGACATTATATGTTTAATGTTTATAATATTGTTTTATGATATCTTTTGGTATTTATTGTATTTTTATGAAGGAGAGAATTAAACATGAATGGAAAAATTATGGCAAAAATGGAGGACAAGGAATTTGCAAAGAAAGCACTGGTATGCAAAAATGAACAGGAAATAACGGAGCTTTTCGCAAGAGAGGGAATGGAGGTTGCCTGTGAAGACCTCAGGGATTTATGTGCTTTAATTAATGAGATTACTGCAGAAACAAAAGAGCTTTCTGAAAATGATTTAGATCATGTATCCGGCGGTGTGGCAGCTGGTGCAATGCGCGAAGGAAGAGAAGAAATCACAGCACTTATTAAAAATATGGCAGTGGGGGGTCAGCTGACATCGGCTGTAAAATGGTGGGATCCACAGGTAGGCGGAAATTTTAATCCCATTGTATGTGCGTATGGTATTAGACCTCCAAGTTTTCCCATTAAAGATTGGCCTAAACAACCAGAAGAACCCGAAGAGTTAAAATGAATTAAAAATATTTCAAACAAATAACAGTTGGAAGGTACCGGGGAAACAACTGAAACGCTGTGCTATGTGCATAGGTGGATAATTATTTGAAAAAGTCGTATTGTCTGACTATTTTGTCGGGTGTTTTTGTTGCGCAAAAAAATAGAAACAGTATAATTAAGATGAAACTAAAATATTTGGGGAGAATAGAATGGATAAAATATCATCAAAAAATATTCGAGATAAATTTTTATCATTTTTCAAGCAAAACGACCACATGAGAATAAGTGATTCTTCAATTATACCCAAAAATGACCCTACACTTTTGTTTATAAACTCAGGAATGGCTCCGATTAAAAATTATTTTACCGGGGTGGAAAATCCACCTTATCCCAAGCTGTGTAATGTTCAACCGTGTATCAGAACTATAGATATCGACTCTGTAGGGGACAAGCATCATTTGACAAGTTTCCAGATGCTTGGCAGCTGGTCCATAAACAATTATTTTAAAGAAGAAGCAATTTCTCTTGCCTGGAATTTTTTGACTGAATGTTTGGGGATTCCGGAAGGGAAGCTGTATGTTACGATTTTTGGCGGAGATAAGGATTTAAATTTGGATTCAGACAAAGAAGCCCGTGAATATTGGGGAAAAGTTGGTGTGCCTGAAGAACATATAATTGAATGTGGTAAAGAGGATAATTTCTGGGGGCCGACGTCTGAAACGGGTCCTTGTGGGCCATGCACAGAAATTTTTTATGATACCGGTGAAGGCGAAGAATATGTTCTGGGCGGTGAGTTTGATACTAAAAGCAGATACATAGAAATCTGGAATGCTGGCGTTTTTATGCAGTTTAACAAAAATGCGGACGGGAGTTACAGCCCGCTGAGTTTCACAAGTGTTGACACCGGTGCAGGGTTGGAGCGCCTTGCCATGGTTATGAATGGGCATAAGTCAGTTTATGAAACGGATCTGCTTAGCCCGATAAAGGATTTTATTGAAAAGCAAATTAGTATTCCAAACGCTGTGCTTGAACGAGATATGCTTATTATGACGGACCATTTAAGAACTGCTGCGCTTATACTTTCCGAATTGATTAAGCCGTCAAACGAAGGCAGGGGCTATATCCCCCGTAAATTGATTCGCAGATGCATGATGATAACGGGAAAAGCAAAGCTGCAAAATTTTGATTTTATTAAGGTTATAGAGTTTATAGTGGATAAATATGCAGATATGTTTCCGAATTTCGTAAAAAACAGAGTTCATATTATAAGGGAAATTAAGAGCGAGCAGGAGCAGTTTGGAAAAGTTCTGAAAGAAGGTCTGGCAAGACTCGAAGTTATCAGAAGCAATTGCAAAAGTATTTCCGGAGATGATGCTTTTGATTTGGTTACCACATACGGCTTGCCGTTTGATATTATTAAGCAATTTGCGGGTGAAAATTCTATGCAGGTCAGCGAAGATGAATTTTTGAAAAAATTAAATGAGCATAAAGAAAAGTCCAGAAATATTGGTGCCTCGAATGGCGCATCAGGTTTGACTAATATTGCAGCATTGTTATCGGATTGCTCTGCAACTAAGTTTTTGGGATATGATGATTCAAATTGCGAAGCGACTGTTTTGAAAATCATTAAAGATAGTGTTTTGGTTGATGAAGCTGGTGCGGACAGTGAAGTTGCTTTGATTTTGAATCAATCTGTTATGTATGCTGAGTCCGGCGGCCAATGCGCGGATAAGGGGTATATATATAATGACAGCTGCAAAATCAAAATAACGGATGTTAAAAAGCTTGGCGAAGGCATTTTTGTTCATTCGGGAGTAGTTGAAAGCGGGAAAATAGTCTCAGGAGACAATGTAACCGTAGAAACTGATGCTTTATATTCTGAAAAAATTACGAATAACCATACGGCTGTTCATTTGCTTCATAGCGCACTGAGGAATGTTTATGGTAAGAATTTGCACCAAGCAGGCTCAAAAGTTGAATCACAAAAGTTACGCTTTGATTTCAATTATGACCAACCAATAATGCAGGGAGAAATATTTAAAATTGAAAGTCTTGTGAACTCATATATAAGGATGAACCTTGAAAGAAAAGTTGAAACCAAAAGCGTGCAGGAAGCCATTCAAGACGGGGCTATCGCACTGTTTGAAAGCAAATATGCGGATGATGTCCGTGTTGTGAGTTACGGTGATATTTCAAAGGAACTTTGTGGCGGCACGCATACAGCAAGAACCGGAAATATTGGATTATTCGTTATAGCGTCTGCCGAGGGTATTGGCAAGGGAATTAAGCGTATAACCGCTTTGACCGGTCAGGCTGCACTTGAGTATATTCAGAAAAAATCCGAAAATTTGGATGCCGTGGCAAAGATGTTCAAAGTTAAGCCTGACGATATCGTGCAAAAAGTCGAAAAATATTTAACAGATAAGAGCAATGTCAAAGGCGATTCCAAATCAGATAAGATTACAATTTCAGACGTTAAATACATTGAAACAAAATTGGATTATAAATGTGGTTATATTGTTAAGAATGAGGCATCTAAGAAAAACATGAACGATGTAATGAAAATTGCCAATGAAATAAAGGGCGTGTTGGTTTGTATTTCAGGGCAGGACAAAAAACAAATTATGGTTGCGGTTAGCGATGCTCAAAGCGAAAAAACTCAGGCGAACACCATATTAGATAATATTATGAAATTGGTTGGTGGAAAGGGTGGCGGTAATAAAAAGGTGGCCACAGGCGGTGTATTGTGCAGAGCGGAGCAAATTATTGGAGCAATTAAAAAAGTATTGCAATAGCGAGACCCTGTTGTGCATTTATACAATTTACAAACGATTCAAATGATTAATTTATGTTAAACTTTCAAAGAAATGTAAACAACAAAAAACAGGGTATAAAAGTGTTGACAAGTTGCATGCGAGCGTGCTAATATAGTCAAAGTGCTTGAAGAAGGGGCCGAGTTTGTCCTTGGGGATGA
>CAYJIV010000053.1:2496-5982 GCA_964370325.1 uncultured Eubacteriales bacterium | reverse complement strand
TTTAAAAACATATTTCAAAAAATAGGCATACGAGATACGGATAAAAGGTTTACTCAATTCGCTTTTGCAGCAGTTTTACTAAAACATCATAAAAACATAGATCAAGTAGACCTAACCCTCGATATTTTTTCCTACATAGGAGAAGTTTTAAACATAAAGCCCAAATCGGTACATGCAAATTTTAGAAATGCACTGAGTAGACATTGGCTTATCGGAAATCTTAAACTACTAGAAAACTATAAAGGTCCAATTTCAGAAAATAGCGGCGCACCAACACCTAAGGATTTTTTAGTTTATGCGGTTAAAAAAGCTTTAGCTGAAGAATCTAAAATTTAAAAGCAAAAAAATATATAAAAAATCAAACCCAGAAAACCACTACATTTTCTGGGCTTTTCCATGTTTAGTTTTAAAAATCCAAAGCTATTTTAAAATAATCCAAACAAAATTAATCACAAAATTAAGCCAATAAATCAAAATAATTTATACGATAAACCATTTGGCATTTTCTTTGTACGAAAATCAAATTTTTTAAAGAAGTGAAATTGTTTTAGTTTAGCAATTCAAAAAACAAACGGCCCCGTGGGAGAATAAGCAAAATCAGCAATAATTTCAAATAATTTTAAGGAGATGAGAGCAATGGCAAATTACGGATATATAAAAATTTATTCGCCGCAAAAAGACAAACCACTGTACAAAATAATGATAGATGTACAGCACCAGCTATCTTTTTTTCAAGGCACAAAAATAGACAAATTTTTTAAAAATATTTACCTCTTGAGTTTATATTCTAACAAAGACGGTTTAGACGAATTATTAAATACTGTAAAAGAAAACGACAACATATATGTAGTAAACATTTTTTGTATATCAAAAAAAATTCGTGGTGCAATTAAATTAATAACAGATTTACATCAAAAAGGCATAAACATTTTTTCATTTGAAAACCCCGAAACTTCATTGTACTATCAATTGTCCACTGCAACAGGTCTTTTTGAGAAAACAAAAGCTTTAAGGATAAACTACAATAATGCTGAAAAAATTTGTTCCAGCAGATGAAACCGAAGTTGTTATCATGACAAACATTACAAAAGAGAAATAACATCATTTTTATCTGAATGCATTTTAATAATACGCCTTGTATAAAGTTCAACTGGAAAAATAGCAGGATGTTCTTCATTTTCTTTTACTGTATTTATTTTCCGTATTCCTGTTCAACCCCCTATCTCGGTTTTCGTCAATTGATTAATCGTTTTTTGAATTTATGATTTTATTTGCAAATCCGACTTCAATCTTTGTTTATCTACTTGAATTTATTTTGCCCATCCGTGTTGTTCTATTTTCATTTGATTTATTAAACTCTGCAAAATTTGCTGGTTTTACTCTCACATTTACTTGCTTTCAGGTTTCGATCTCCTTGTTGCGATTTCAAAAACCAAGGGAAAAGCTAGGCGAAATATCTCGAAAAAAATGCACCTGAGAAATGGGCTGTAAAAATCAATATAAATATTGTAAAAATTTCTTGCAAAAGCGTTTAGTAATTTTCATAATTTCGTTTAGGCCTTTTATTTTTTAGTTGGAATAAATTCGACTTGTTCTCCGTCAACCTATCAAGGCAACATTTGTGTTACTATAATGCTCCGCACCCAAATTGTTTCTCCAGCCTTTAGCTGTAATTACCGTTGGTTTCCGATCAAACATTCTAATACCTGCATCTAGCTGTCCTTTAATATTAAGATTTTGTGTTAAAGTTTCCACCTCCACTGCAAAAGCTGTTTTACTTAATTTTACAGACATACCAGCGTTATGGAACCCTGATATGCATATATAATTTAATTCTAGTTTCACGCAAAGCTAGTTTTTATAAAGATTTAGCGGATAAAATTATCAGCTTAAAGTAGTTAAAATATGTTATAATGTTAGTATATAAATTCAAGAGGTGCTTTCAAATGTTTCCTTATTACTATGATCCAAGTTATTTTTTTTGTGCGATCTCAACTTTGATAATTACTATGTTTGCACATTTCAGCGTACAATTTACGTTTAATAAATATTCGAAAATTAAAACTCAAGAAAATATAACAGGTTTACAGTCAGCGGAAAATGTTTTAGCTCAAAATAATGTTGAAGGTATTAAAATAGGCCACATAAACGGCGAGTTTAGCGACTATTTTGACCCTAGGAAAAATATAATTTCTCTGTCCAATCCTGTTTACTCAAAAAATTCAATCGTAGCAGTTGGAATAGCGGCTCATGAAGCAGGGCATGCAGTTCAATATGCCCAAAAATATGGTTTTATAAGAATGAGACAAGGTTTGGTTCCTATAACGCAAATTTGTTCTGTCTTGTCAATGCCATTGGTTTTCATAGGATTAATGCTATCAATTCAATATTCTTTTATTGTGAATGTTGGCATTTTGCTTTTCAGTGTTGCAGTTTTGTTCCAACTTGTAACGCTGCCTGTTGAATTTGACGCCAGCCGCAAGGGAATGATGGCGCTCAAAAACTCTGGGAACTTCACCGAAGAGGAACTCAACGGCGCAAAAAAGGTTTTAAATGCCGCTGCAATGACTTATGTCGCAGCGTTATTCACATCTTTAATAACTTTATTGAGATTGATTTTCCTTGCTTCACGCAGAAGGAGATAGCCAAAAATGAACAAACCATTAGCTGATTTGTTTCGTCCCAAATCTATTGAAGAAATTGTTGGGCAAGAGCATCTTTTGGGTGAAAATAAAGCACTTAAAAATATTATTGAGTCTGGTCATGCAGTAAATTTGGCTTTTTACGGCCCTCCTGGTACAGGTAAAACCACACTTGCAGAAATTATTGCTAAAAATTCAAATAAAATATTTAAAAAACTAAATTGCACAACTGCTTCAACGGCTGATATAAAAACAATAATTTCAGAAATCGGTACATTCAGCGCGCAAAATGGCGTGATTATTTATCTTGATGAAATTCAGTATTTTAGCAAAAAGCAGCAGCAGACTTTGCTTGAATTCATTGAGAACGGAAAAATTACGCTTATTGTTTCCACAACTGAAAATCCGTATTTTTATATCTATAGTGCACTTCTTAGCAGAATGACAGTCTTTGAATTCAAGCCTGTTTCTAAAGATGAACTTCTGAAAGCATTAAATCGGGCATTTTTATTTTTACAAAAAGAGCATAAAAACTTAAAGGTAAACGACGATGTGCTTGCCCAAATTGCATATTCCTGCGGCGGAGATGTGAGAAAATCTCTGAATATTTTAGAATTGGCTGCCATTTCTTCTGATTTTAGCGAAATCACAACAGAAATTATTTTGCAACTATCCGACAAAGCTTCGATGAAATACGACAGATCTGGCGACGAGCATTATGATTTGCTCTCGGCTTTTCAAAAATCCATGCGTGGTTCTGATGCAGATGCTGCTATTCATTATCTGGCGCGGTTACTTGAGTCCGGAGATTTATCTTCAGTTTGCCGTAGATTAATGGTTTGTG
>CAYJIV010000053.1:0-2486 GCA_964370325.1 uncultured Eubacteriales bacterium | reverse complement strand
TATAAATTCAGTTAAAACCGGACCAATTCCAAGGCAACTCCAAAACAAACACTTTGATGGAAAAGATGCTAAAGTTAAGGGGCAGCATTATTTATACCCGCACAATTTTGAATGCCATTTTGTGAAACAACAATATTTGCCGGATAATATAAAATCAGTAAAATATTATAAATTTGGGGAAAATAAAAACGAGCAAAATTTCAAAACTTTTTGGGATAAAATCAAAGGTTAAATATTATGATTAGCTCTAAAGCTTATACCTGATTTTTCTGCCTGTGAATGCTGATGCTTTCTCAGCACTCTATAAACTTTTCTGTCTTTTTTAAAATAAGCTCCAGTTTGTTTAAACCAAAACGGAATGTTTTTTTCTATACATTGATCTCGAATATCTAAAACCCAGTTGTAATCACAAATTCTGGCATTTTGCCCTGATTCGCCGCCAACTACAACCTCTTCGATTTCTGGGGTTAAGTAATACCTCAGGTTTATTTGTTCCAAAATTGGTTCGCAAACAATCATTTTGTGTTTTATAGGAGCTTTTAGGAAGATTGGCAATCTGTAATGGGCTCTATCTTGATTTTCAACTGTACAGCAAATGGCAATATTTTCATAACCTTTGCCCCAATCTTCAGGTAAACTTACGTGAAACCTATCAATCTTTTTTGTTATTATTAAAAACTTTAAATCACTGCGAATTTTCATTATTTTCCATGCTTCAATGCGCCATTCATCAGCGTCTTCAACGAAAAAATCAGAGGTAAAACAAGTATAAATAATCTCACAGTTTGAAATTTTGTATTCGCCCTTTCGGTTTTTCTTCAAAGGCAAATCAAAATTAGTAGTTTTGCGAACAATACTACTATCTTTTTCATAGAGTGCATCCTGCCTGTAAACATAGCAATGCTTGCAACCTGCGCTTATTTTATGGCAACCGTGCCACAAGTTCCACATTGCCATAGTTCTAATGCTCCTTTCTTATACTGTTACGTGAATGTTTTCTTTGTTTATGCTATCATCATAGCATGAATGCAAAATTTCTGTTCGGAGGCTTGTATGAATGAAAAAATTTGGCATTACGTTTTTGATATTGCCGAAATAAGCATTGTAGATAACGGTTTGGGAATATCAAGAATATTTTTTAGAGATAAAAACACACAAATTTTTAATAATTTTTTGGAAGAAGAATCCCCCCCCCAGAATTTATGAGACTTCAAAACAACTCAAAGAATTTTTTAACGGGAAAAGAAGAAACTTTGATGTGACTTTATCTGTAAAAGGTACAGAGTTTCAAAATAAAGTTTGGAATGAATTAAAGCGTATACCTTACGGTGAAACCCAAACATATAAAGAAATTGCCGAACAAATAAATGTACCTAAAGCTTGTAGAGCGGTAGGGATGGCTAACAATAAAAATCCCGTTTGTATAATAATACCTTGCCATCGTGTTGTGGGAAGCAGTAATTCCTTGGTAGGTTACGCGGCAGGAATTCAAATAAAAAAATTACGTTAAAAAATCGATTTTTGGTGTGTAAATTGGGGAGACCAAAAATGAAATTAATATTAGCTTCCTCATCAAATGGTTGTAGATCAATTTTTATTTATTAGGTTTAAAATACGAGTCCTTATCGGATTTTTAGCTTGTCAAGTAATTATAGGAGAAAACAAATGTTGAGTTTACCAAAAAAATATGTAGAAAAAATAATAACTATGTTTGAATTAGAGGGTAAAAATTGGTTAGAAAATATCAATAAAATCATAGAAAAGTATGTTAAAAAATTTAATTTAATAAATGTAAAAGCAATAGATGATTTAAGTTATAATTTAGTTCTTTTTGCAGAATGTGAAACATTTGGGAAAGTAGTATTGAAAATAGGTCTTCCGGATAATAACATATTAAAAGAAATAACAGCGTTGAAAAAATATAACGGTAAAGGTGCTTGCAAGTGCCATGATAGCAATAAAGATGATGGAGTGATGGTATTAGAAAGATTAGTTCCAGGTGAAACGTTACACCGTATTGAAAGTAGAGAAAAAAGAATAAGAATATTCTGCGACGTTGCATTAAATTTAATTATAAAAGCGGGAAAAGATTTACAATTACCAACTTACAGAGAAATACTGGATAAAACATTTGCTAAAGCAAATAAAGAGCCGGGAAAATATAAACTCATACAGAAGCTAATTAATACTGCTGATATTATTTACAAAGAAATAGAAAATAGCAATTTGCCAAAATATATACTACATGCAGATCTACACCATGGTAATATATTAACTTCTAGCAATGGCCGAAAGGCAATAGATCCACATGGGCTTATAGGTGAAAAAGCACTGGAAACAGTAAGATTTATGGAAAATGAAATACAAAAGCAAGAAATAAATCAAGATAATATATTAGAAGTTATAGAAATCATGTCAAAATATTATAATGAAAATCACGACAAACGCATAAGAAAACAACCCCAAAAATTAGATAATTACGGCGT
>CAYJIV010000052.1:0-6202 GCA_964370325.1 uncultured Eubacteriales bacterium | reverse complement strand
TGCAAGCTGTCATCAACATTATCAAGTGCTTTAACACCTGCTTTGAGTTCCTTTTCCATGCCGATAAGTTCAGCTTCTGCCTTGTTTAAACTCACTTGCCAAGCATTTGTTTTTTTATCGTTTTCGCCGTACTTTTCAGATGATTCTGAAAGTGCGCCTTTAAGCGTAGAAATTTTATCTTTTTGTTTTTCAATTTGATCCGATAAAACCTTGTTTCGCTGCGTTAAACCATCAACAGACTTGTCATTTTTGCCGTATTCAGCCGTAACTTTTCCCATTTCAGAGGCCATTACTTTTAAATCAGAGTTTATTTGTGATATAGCTTGTCGATACTCTCGTTCGCCTCCAAGCTTGATTGTGCCGCCAAATGTGTTACTTCCTGACATAAAGTTTACCTCCTTTTATTTTTAATCCGGCAGCCATTCTTCGCTATATTCGGTTTGTTCTTTAAAAAATCCTTGTTTCATCTTGAAATTGTGATATTTTTGGTACTGTTTGTAGAGAAGAAGCCATTTTTTAAGCGTAAAATGACCGATTTCTTTTTCTGAAAATCCAAGCATTTTTACTCCGGCAAATAAAATCCACGAAAAATTTATGCCGTCTGATTCTTCGTGGTTTGATCGTTTTTTGAGGACTTTTCACCGGTTTTAACGCTTTCGGTAATTGTCCCTGTGATCTTTTTTGTGGCTTCTGAAATTCCTATATCTGTTAAGATTCTTCCGGCTTTCTTTTGGCATATTGTAGGCCTTTTTTCACCTTTTTTCTCGTTTTCAATTTCAATGCCTTCGTTGATTGCCTCTGTTATGAAAAATTTTATTGCTTTGATATTCGGCTCTTTTTTGTTTTGCAATAAACTAGACCATTTATCCAAACTGCCGTATTTTTCTTGCATAGTTTCCATAACATTTAACGTGAAAATCATAGGAAATTTCTCATTTTCAGTCTCAAGGTAAGTTATTTTGTCTATCATGCGTCATTATTCCTCCGATTTATTCTTGAACAAAAAGTGCGTCAAGTGCTGTATTTGCTTCTGCTTCAGTATCAAAAATATTGTGTTTTTCCCAATTTCCGTTTACATCTTCAAAAATTGTTGCTTCGACTGACGGAGTCGTGAATTCTAAACTGTCACCTTTAGCTTTGGAATCCACTATAAACAGCTTAAATTTGACCTTTGGGAACCATTCTATTTTGTATTTTTTAGTACCATTTTTTATTTTTGGTATAACGTGTCCGAAACCAACATAAATCGGCTCATCATCTACATTTGAGGTTACAAGCCCGGTATTTTCATCAATTGTTTTTCCGAGAAGTTCTGCAAAAATTGTGTCGTCGTCATCATCAATGCCCGCCGTGATTGTTCCGCTTTTAAAAATCGAAACTTGCTCTTTTACCTGATCGTCTGAATAAAGCCTTGCTTCCGAAAGTTCAAGTGCAACCTTGCATTCGATCGCGCCAGCAAGCGTTTTAACCTCGCCGTACGTTAGTCCGCCTTCTAAGAGTTTTGCGTATCTGAAATTTTTCAAGCCTATTGAAGCCATAATTAATCAATCCTTTTTTATAAATTTTTAAAAGTTTTTGCCATAAAAAAATCGTGGAATAAAAGCTAAAAACTATAGCTTGTTTTACCACGAGCTTGCCCTGCTGCTAAGCAGTGAAATTAACAGGGACATGAAAAAAGCCCGTATCTTCCTCAAAAGTTTCCGGGCCGTTGTCCGTCCATGTTAAGCCATTTTCTTTTAATTTTTTCTTGACCTCCTCCAAAATATTTTTGAAATTTCCTTTTGAAAAAATATCAATCGTGCCATAAATTATTTCCGTATGGTAATCATCATCAAAAAATAATTCTGGCGATTCAAGCCACGTGTAATACGTTAAGTATGCGGTCTTATCGCCACCATACCTCATAAAAGAGATTGGAATTTCCACGTTATCAACAATAAAATCTTTAAATACTTCTTCTAATTTCGGATTTATATTCATGCGGGGAGCCCCCGCTGGCAGTTCGCGCACCTAGCCCTATTAAAATATTTGTCTTTTTCGCACGCAATTGTAAATTTTATTAAACTCATAATTTTTAGCCACCAACTTTACTTTTGAAAACTTTCTCCATTGCTGATTTTGCTGTGCTTTCTGAGGACTTTATGGAAGGTCTGACAAACGGCATTGCTGACACGTTTTTAGTGCCGTATTCAATCCACAAACTTTTTTGTGCGTTACTCATTCCGCTTTTGTCTTTTCCGGTGATTAACACCCGTCCGACCGCGTCACCGTTTTTATCTATTTTTGGTTTGGTAGCTTTAATTGAACTTGCCATACTTCCGGTGTTTACGTGCCGTCTCGCACCATTTCCCATTGCACTTTTAACGATTTCTTGCGCCGCTTTTACCATATCTAAGGTCAAATCTTCGTCTTGCAAACCTTTCGGAAAAATACTGTCCATGTCGAAAAGAGCGTCAAAATTTGCCATTATTTCTTCACCAACTTCGCCATAATTTCGGTATATTTTTTATCGAAATTGTAATCATTAATATAAACAATCTCATAAATATCACCGCAAAACTTGATTACCATGCTGTTTTTAAGGTTCACTTGCGGAGTTCTAATCAGAAAACGAGTTTTGACCTCTGCAAAATCCGAATTAGATCGCTGAATCTCTGTACCACTCTTATTTGTAACCTGCGCCCAAGTTTTTAAAATAATATATTCTTCCTTGATTTCAAAGCCGTCTTTGTCTTTTCGGGTGATGTACTCGACTATTTGAATTTTTTTCTTTAAATTGCCCGGATTTATCTGCATTTTGCCACCTCACAAAAGATTAATCGAATACATACCGAGGATCGTCTGTACAGCTTGATTTAAATTACTTTTATCAACGTAATAACTACGATTATCATACATATCGGCGCACAGAACATAGACGGCAATAACAAAGCTGTCGTACTTGTCAATTTGACTTTCCGGCAGCCCTGTATAGTCCTTTATAAATATTTTTGCAGCGTTTAAAATCATGGTTAATTCAGTCTTTTCGCTATCTTCCAAGCTATCAAAATCAAGTTTTAAATAGTCTGAAATTTCCTTAATCGTAATTTTACTAACAACCATTATTGCACCTGTAATACTGCCAGTTTTTGCTGGTCTGTAACTTTAGAATCAAGTTCAAGCCATCCGACAACTCCGACAGCGTGCTGTGTGGCATAATTATCATTGAGGATTTGAATATCCATTTCTTCGTGAACGTTTACAGTGAGACCTTTCATATCTCCGTAAATAATAGCTTTACCGCTAGTTTCTGCTGTTGGCATCGCTTCGGAAGTATAAACAGGTTTTCCAAGAAGCGTATATCCCCAAGTTGAGGTTAAATCCGGGTTTAACATGAAATTTCCTTGTGTATCCTTAAATTTTCGAAGTGTGGCCCGTGTACTTGGATGCATAATCCAAACCGCACCAGATTGATATCTGTCTGGTATGGATTCTTGCATGTCAATCAAATCATCAGGTTTAATTTGCTCTGCTGTGCCGGAAGTCAAGACATTTTCGGATCCAATAAGAATACCTTCACAAGTGTTTGTGCCGGTACCTTTTAAAAGTTCCCCCTCAATAAATTCTTTGATTGCTTCTGCCATGTGATTTACAACAAAGTCAGTTAAAGCTCGGTCGCCAAACTCGTTATTATTAATAAGCGAGCGTGATATTTTTACAAGTGACCCTGCCAAATATCCGCCGAGTTCAACGCTTGTAAATTTGCCTGATTTGCTTGTAAGTTCAGTAAATTCGGCAGTATATGCACAAGTAATATCATCACTGCCGTCGGGGCCATAATAGGGAACAACAAGTTTTCCTTTTATGTGATAAATTTCTGCCATCGAATAAATCGGGCAAATTTCTTTTACTTTTTCTATAATCTTCTGTGCAATCGTGGTTGGAATTATCGCGCCATTGCTTCCCATATCAAGATTATCAGATCGGGTTTCTAGTTTTAAAACTTTGCTTCTTACATGATTTGCAAATGCCCTTATTTCCTTTGTTTCTGTAGTTTCTTTGTTTTCCTCATTTTCAGGTGTCGTTTTAATTTTTCTTTCTTCTGACACTTCAATTTCCTCCTCACGGGCGGTTTCCTCCGCTGCAATTGTTGCATCAATAGCTGAAACTGCCTTTTTTAATTCTTCAAATGCTGCAATTTGTTCTTCTGTTAGAGCACGCTGTTCTTTCTTTGCTGTATCAACCAAGTTTTTCATTTCTTCGATTTTTTCGGTTCTTTGTTCTGCCCAAAATTTAAGTTCTGTTTTCATGGTGTTTTTTCCTCCAAAATTTTAATAATATTTTTGTACTTGCTAAAATCAAAAACCTCCGGATTGGAAGTTCTTACATCAAATCTTTTTGGTTTAAAATCTATACTTCGGTATTCTATTCTGTGTGGTTTTTCTGCTCTGGTCTCAATTGATGTGCCGATATACGCAGGAGTTGCTCTGTCATCTATAATTGAAACTTCTAAAAGGTTAATATCCTCAACAAATCTGCGTTTTATGCCGTCTGTAACAAGTTCTTCATGAGATTTCAAAAGTTCAAAACCAAATGACCAACCGCGCAATAATTCTTTCCTTGCTTTATCAATAACTTCGCTGTCAGTTATTTCACAAATTGCCCGAAGTCCGATATTATCCTCAAAAAGATCAATATTTCCTTGTTTTGTTGAACCAAGCATTCGAGATTCTATATGATCTAACAAACAAGGAACATTGTTTGTTTTTTCAAGCGCCCGCTGAAATGTTTTAGGGACTATCTGTTCAACAAACTGTTCCATTTTCTCGTCAATCATTGGCTTTGAATCCCTCGCCACAGCGTTAATATATCCTTCGATTAAAACGCTTTCATTTCTGAGTTCAATTCTCAATTTCATCAACCCCTTTCATTATTGTGTGGTTTTCAATATTGGCGGTTTGCCCGGTATTCGGAGTAAATACTTCCTTTGTTGCCGGGTTATACAGAACATCTTGAAGTCCTAATTTTATGAAGTTTAGCCCCAATGGCTCTAAGTCTTCCATATATCGGCATTCATCTATCTGCATCAAATTAGAATCAAGCGCGGTTTTATACGCTTCAAATCTTGTTTTGATATCTCCCTTTGTGATTTCTTTTGTATCGAATGCAAAATATAAAGAACTTTTTTCTTTTTCAAGTAAGAGATCCCGATTTAAAGCACATTCAATAGATGTTAGAATCGGCATAATCGCTTGCTTTATAAACCTTTCGTAATTTCCGTCACTTGGCACACCGAAAACGCTTTGAATTGATTCTGCCAAGCTCTTTTTGTTTTCATTAAGCTGCATTTCAACGCTAGTGTTTCCGGCATCTCTGAACTCAAGGCCATCATTTAAAATTATCATATTATCCTGCGAATTCGCATAAAGGTTACGCCACGCATCTCGAATTGTCTGCGAAGTTTCAGCACTAACTCTATTCTTCGCTTGAATAAATCCGCGCTTGCTGCCGCCTTTTGCAACAAGGCCTTGTTCAAACATTAGCGTTGTATATGCAACGTTTAAAAGTTCACGGTTTTCCTCAATAATTCCTGAACCCCGCGCGCCATCTTCAGTTGATCGCAGAATTTTCAAAAATTCAAACGGTTTATATTTTTGTCCGCCAATTAAAATATCGTAATCTTTAAAAATTACATCAGTATTTTTAACAATTGAAATTAATCGCGCAGGAATATAATTTACGGATTTAAATTTGTTAGCTTTTTTATGAATGTAAGCATAAGCATTGCCGAAAAGCAAATAATCCCGCACCAAAGCCCTTTTAAATTGAATGCCATCTAAAGTATCGCGAGTATCGTCATTCAAAAGTGAAGAGCGAACATCGTCAAAAACTTCCTCGGTTTTGCGCTTTCCGTCAACATATTCTTCGCTAAATAACTTTATCGGCACCATAGCAACTGTTTCAGTTATCAAATGCACACAAGAAGCCACCGCCGGGATATTCATGGCTTTTTTTGTGTCAATTTCACCCTGTCTTAAAAGAGCGCGCAACAAAACATCATCAACTGCCGGGGTTATTTGCAGTGCATCTCTTGTTTTGGGTTTAAAGATATTAAATAAATTCATCGTATCGCCTCTTTTTTTAATTAAATTACTAAAACTGACCATGAATTGTCGCTGAAAATAACATCTTGCTGTAACAAATAGATTGCATTAATAAGGGC
>CAYJIV010000051.1:0-6306 GCA_964370325.1 uncultured Eubacteriales bacterium | reverse complement strand
CAATGATCCCTGCGACTGTTGCTATCACATTAACTCTTGGCTGTTGCTGTGGTTGCTTACTTGGCAAAAGAAGCAACAAACCAAACACAAAGCCAACCACTTCTCAATCTGCTACAGATAGGAAGAAAAAAGCATAACTAAGATTAAAGTTATGATTACATAATTTGATTTTTTATCAGGCACTTTGCAATCTCGCCTATAAACATTTTTTGGTAATCATTGTTTTTATAGTACTTACCATTGATAGATTCATCCAAAAAGCAAGAAGGATCTAAAAATTGCGAATAAATTTTTTTACAAACTAAAACCATTTCTGCCTGTTCAAAGTATGGCGCACTGTCATTTAAAACTGGTTTCAAACCAGTTTTTTCTATTTTATTAATATCTTTCCCCGACGTTCTACCACAAAAATTCAAAACTTCTCTGTACCTTGACTCAAAAAAAGACAGCGTGTAAAATTCATGCTTCTCCAGAAGTTTAAACGTGTACCTTTGCGGACGCACAAACGAAAACGCCACATTTTTATCCCAAATTACACCCATACCTCCCCAACTTGCCGTCATCATATTAAAATTTTTCTCATCCCCGGCTGTAATTAAAATCCATTCTTTGCCAATCTTTGTAAATGGATCTAATTTTTTTAAATTTTCAATCTTTACCTCTTTAAAATACATAAATAACCCTCTCCTTTAAATAAATAAAGCATCGTCTTTAAACAACAAACATGCCATTAAATAACACCCTAAAATCAGTAATGAATAGTTATATTTTGACTGAAGCAAAATCAAAAAACCAATTAACAAAACGGGAAATAAAACTATAATTGAAAGTGTCTGCATAATTTTTAAAGCTTTATCGAATCCACACTTTTTACTGAGTAAAATAAAAGCTATTTGACCGCCATCCAGTATACTAACAGGAAGCAAATTCAAAACACCAATATATATGTTCTGATAAAAAATAATATTAACAACATAGTTGCCCGTGTATAAGTATACTAATTTTAAAAGAAATGCCAAAGCAAAATTTATCATCGACCCGCTTAAAAGAACAAAAATGCTTTTGTTATAGTTCAGTAAAACTCGATTGGAATCTATAATATCAACGCTGAAAAAGCCAAACCGTATTTCTTTAATATAATTTTTTTGCATAATCATTGCTATTATATGCCCCAGTTCATGTATAATTGCAGATAAAACCCCAAATATCATAAGTCCGGAAGGGTCCATAATCAGCATGAATGATATTACAGCAAAAAAATAAAAATTTAGTTTTATTTTACACCCGAAAATTTTAAATTTTATAATAAAACACCCTGACTTTGAAAGTTGTTACATTCATAAATAGTAATAAAAATACTGATTAATTCAAATTTTTAATAAAAAATTGTAAGTCAAAACAGGACATGCTATAATCAATTTTTAGTAACATGGCATTTTAGGAGGAAAATAAATGTGCGGAATTTGCGGATTTACCGGGGAAACTATTGATAAAGTAAAAGTCATCGAAAACATGACAGAACTCATAACACACAGGGGCCCCAACAGCGCAGGATATTTTGCAGACAATGACATTTCTATGGGTTTTCGGCGTTTGAGTATAATTGATTTAAACGGCGGAGAACAGCCGATTTATAATGAAAACAACACCTTAGTTCTGACTTTTAACGGTGAAATATATAACTACCAAGAACTGAAAGACGAACTTCTTGAAAAAGGACACAAATTTTACACTCAGACTGATTCAGAAGTTCTTTTACATGGTTTTGAAGAATGGGGCGAAGAACTGCTCCCGAAACTTAGAGGAATGTTTGCTTTTGCAATCTGGAATAGAGAAAATAAATCTTTATTTTTGGCAAGAGATCCTTTTGGCATCAAACCACTTCACTATACACAAACCGGAGAAAATTTTGCATATGCCTCCGAAATTAAAAGCATTTTAGTTTTTCCCACGTTTGAAAAAACTTTCAACCACAGTGCACTTGATAACTATCTCTCATTTCAATATGCTGTTCCACCTGAAACTTTCTTCAAAAATGTTTATTGCCTGATGCCCGGCCATTGTATGTGGTATAAAAATGGTGAAATTAAAATCAAAAGATATTTTGAAGCCACTTTTAATCCGGACGAAAACCTACCACTGGAAAAAGCCGTAGAAAACATTGAAAAAGTATTTGCAGAGTCCGTGGAAGCGCATAAAATAAGCGATGTTGAAGTTGGATGCTTTCTTTCAAGCGGTGTGGATTCAAGTTATGTATCTTCTTACTTTCCGGGGCAAAAAGCGTTTACCGTTGGGTTTGATTTCGGCGAAAAATATAATGAAGTCACATGGGCTCAAAATCTAGCTAAAAAAATCGGAATAGAGCATCACCACAAAATTATAGATTCAGATGAATTTTGGTCTGCAATCAAAAAGGTTCAGTATTATATGGACCAACCTTTAGCAGACCCTTCGTGCATTGCACTTTACTTTGTTTCCCAACTCGCAAGCAAGCATGTTAAAGTTGTTCTTTCCGGCGAAGGCGCAGATGAGCTCTTCGGAGGGTATACAATATACAATGATCCACGTGTATTTAGTACGTATCAAAAAATACTTCCGCAAAAAACGCGTACTTTCTTGGCCAGATTCGTAAAATGTATTCCCTTTCATTTCAAGGGCAGAAGCTTTATAATCCGTGCAGAAAAACCGCTTGAAGATAGATACATCGGTAATGCATTTATGTTTACTCAGGAAGATAAAAAGCAAATTTTAAAAGACCCAACAATTGCAACGAAACCGCAAAATCTATGCAAAAAATTATACGATAGAATTAAAAATTATGATGACGTCACTAAAATGCAGTATATAGACATAAATCTTTGGATGATAGGTGATATCTTATTAAAAGCTGACCGAATGAGCATGGCAAATTCTATTGAACTTCGCGTGCCGTTTTTGGATAAAGAAGTTTTCAAAGTTGCGGCAACTCTGCCGACTTATTTAAAAACCCCAAAAGAAAACACAAAATTTGCACTACGTGAAACCGCCATGAAACGATTGCCACCAGAAACTGCCCAAAAAGAAAAACTCGGATTTCCCGTTCCTACAAGAGTATGGCTCAGAACTCAAAAATACTATGATATCGTTAGAAAAACATTTAAATCAGATACCGCAAACGAATTGTTCAACTGTGAAAATTTACTCAAATTGCTGGACGAACATTACTCAGCCAAATGGGATAACAGCCGTAAAATCTGGACACTTTACATTTTTTTAGTCTGGTATGATATATACTTTAAAGATATTAATAAATAAAAACTTCCCCCGGTGAAAAACCGAGAGATTTTAAAACAAAATTTGACTTCCATTTGGCCGCTTTAAATTTATTCATTGTTTAAAATATAATCCTGTACTATGTCTTCAAAGTGAACCACATCTACGCAATTTTCATATAAAAATTTTATTAATTTTTTAACTAAATTAATATCTTTTGAAATGGCTTTAATTATTTTTCCTTCGTAAAAATCCTCAAAGTAAGTTATAACTTGTATGCCATATCCTATACCATCTTCTTCAGTAACGCTTTCACACAAATTATATTTTATAATTTTGCAAGACCGCTTGAAACTATCCATTCCTGAACAATTACTTTCATATAAATTTTTAATTATCACAAAATTTATTCCCCTTGCTATGATTATTTATAAGTTAAATTTTACCATGTAATAATTTTAACCTTTTCAGTAATATAATCAACCATAATTTCCCAAAAAAATCCGAAAATTCACTATACAAATTTGATTATATAAATTAACTTTTGATTTCAAATTTGTAAACGAATTTACACAACAATATATAAAAAAATATCCCCGGGTATATAAAACCGGGGCATGATTTAATTTATAAAGGCAAATCATTTATGAACTATTTTTTGGAGAAAAAACAGCGTGACATTGTATTTCAAGTTTTTTTAATTTTTTTCTATAGCTAACATGGATTTCTTTTGATTTGATTCAATATATTGTAAAGTCTTTTGCAGCGCTCTTACCACACTATCCCCTTCAAAGGAGTCAATAAAAAAACTTAAATCCAATTTGGATTTTTTTTCTGTCAACATATCCTGCCATTCTAGGCGCGAACGTTTTGTTTCTTTGAATTCTTGCTGAAGTTCTGCAAATTCCATACGCCATTGTTTGTTTTCTGAAGTTTCCTCCACACCATCAGTTCGGATCGACAAACTCATAACTCGTTTTTCAATATTTTGATACCACGTCTCCGGTGCAGATATTGTATTATATATTTTTTTTAAAACCAAGGATATTCCATTGTCTAATTTCACTATTGTTTTAATTTTAGTCACAAATTTTGAAGAGGCTGTTTTTTTTCTTGATATCCGTAAATCATTTATTTTTCGTTCAGCTGTTTTCATAAAGTTAGTTACTGGTAAAATACTTTTGTTTACCATTTTATATACCTCAAATTTATTATATTTTTTTAAAAAATAAAGTTGATTATGAATAAACAACCTTTAGTTTATACTGCAAATTATTTAATATCTCTTTTTTGGAAAGTAAACAGTCCGATTAACGTAGGTATGACAATATATGCCGCACAAACAATTAATCCTGTAATTAACTCGTCCTTAGGTATAGAATCAAGCGTAAGGAACACTCCGCCGGTATATCCCACTGGCCAATATTTAGCCGCTACAAATTCAGGAAAATTTAACCAGCTACGCACAGCATAATTTATAAAAGTTAAAACGACTGCCGGAAACACTATCATAATTGATAGATTTACAGAAATCACGCCACCAGTATTGCGAATTAAAAAGCCTATCATCATAAAAACACACTGCATCGCAAATTCAGCAAGTATATAGAGTCCAATCATTCTAAAAATATCTAAGTACACTGTTCTAGTAAGCTCACCAGTACTCCCCCATAGTATAGTCCCGGTAGCAAACGCTGATACAGCACAAAGCAAAGTATAAACTACAACTGCAAAGGCGCCAATAGTCACTTTGGATAAGTAAATATTTACACGGCTGATGCCTCTGGATGCTATATTTTTCATAGTACCAAAAGAAAATTCACTTGAGATAAACATGGACATTAATATAGCAACAAGCAAACTCGAAGCGCCAACACCAAGAGAAATAGCGCTTATTCCGTTAAGACCAAGCATTTGCAGCATTGATGAATCAAGATCCATCATAAAATTGGATTTAATTGCAAAATCTTGTATAAATATTGAAAGCGCTGCCCATAGAGCGGCTATAGCTCCGCAAATATAAAACGCTTTGCCTCTAACCAGCTTATAAAAATCTGATTTTATCACATTACCCATTACGGCTTCCTGCTTCCCTTAATTTTATAAAGTAACTTTCGTAATCCTCGCCTTCTCTGCTCATATATTGAACAATAATATCATTCTTTGCCAAAGCGGTGTTTATATTTCCAGCTTCACTGAGATTATCACGTATTATTATGTTGCTTTCCGAATCTGTTTCAACATTTTCAATACCCAGCTCAGCTTTTATTATTTCACATGCTTTTTCCGGATCATTTACGCTAATTTTAATGAAAGGATTGACTCGTTCATTCAACTCTTCCAACGTAAATTGATCAACAAGCTCTCCGTTATTTATAATTCCATAGCACGTAGCCATTTTAACTAACTCACCAAGAATATGGCTGGAAACCATAATTGTAATTCCAATTTCCTTATTAAGCTTTAAAATTAAATCACGCACTTCTTTAATTCCCATCGGATCCAACCCATTAATCGGTTCATCCAAGAATAAAAATTCCGGGTCTCCAACCAAAGCCAACGCAATAGCTAACCTCTGTTTCATCCCCAATGAAAAATTTTTGGATTTTTTTCTACCTGTGTCGCTAAGTCCCACAACTTCAAGCAATTCATCAGTTACGCTTTTATCCTTTACGCCAAGCAAAATTCTTTGTGCTTCCATGTTTTGCCTTGCAGTCATATGTGGATAAAGCGATGGGTATTCAATTACTGTACCGGCTCTTTTACGCCCTTGTGCCAAATTATCACTTTCAAAAAGCTGAATTCCCCCACCAGACGGCTTAGCAGTACCAACAATCAACCTTATAGTCGTTGTTTTACCTGCTCCGTTTTTTCCGATAAATCCATAAATATCCCCCTTGCGGATTTTAAGATTTATCTTATCCACAACATTTTTGCGCGCATATGTTTTTGTTAAATCAGTAGTCTGCAAGACATATTCACTCATTAAAAATCCCCTTCCTTATTCAAGGCTACGTCAAATATGTTACATTAATTGGATAATATAGTCAAGCG
>CAYJIV010000050.1:0-6359 GCA_964370325.1 uncultured Eubacteriales bacterium | reverse complement strand
TTCAGGATTTTTCTCCATGAGTTCATCATACCTTATGCTCTTCAGGTTACCAATGTAACCCGTATAGCGATAACGATATTTTTGGGTAAGTTTGTTTCCGGTAAGAACAGCCTTCGCACAATTAAGTACTATGACATGGTCACCGCAATCAACGTGCGGGATAAAAATCGGTTTGTGCTTTCCGCGAAGCAAGTTGGCGGCCTGTACTGCAACTCTTCCGAGTGATTTTCCTGCAGCATCTATTATGTACCACTTGCGCTCTACTTTGCCGCTTTTCGGCATGTATGTAGACATTCTCATTCCTCCTATTAAATTTTGCTTTAACAAGTCTAACTTTTTTATGATATCATCCCGTAGGCACCCCTGTCAATAAAAATTTAATTTATAAAACGATTACTTCCGATTTTCTTTATTTTAATAATTTATACTCGTTATATCTCATTTTCGGATTTTATTTTTATATATACTTTTAAACAATCTACAAATCGGTTATAATGAAATGACATGCGCATTTGAAAAAGGAGAAAAACAATTTATGAAAATGAGTAAAATGGGGATAAAAACGCGGCATCACCGCGGCTCAGACGAAGCTTTATTCCAAGAAATATTATTTCAGGCCACGCAACTAAAAAGGCACGCGGCCGGAATCTATGGGTTGGGGAATCTGCTGGTAAGAGCGCGTAACAATATAATGAATGTAGTCAGACGTAACCTGGAATCATACGGCTGTGCAGAAGTTTCATTGCCTGTAATGCAGCCGAGGGCTTTATGGGAAGCTTCCGGGCGCTGGAGCGTTTATGCTGATAATAAACAGATGTTCACATTCGAAGGCAGAAACGGCGAGTATTGCTTGGGGCCCACAGGTGAAGAGATTGTTTTGGATTTTATAAGAGAAAACATCGCATCATACAAAGATTTACCAATAAATATATTTCAAATCGGTACCAAATACCGCGATGAATTACGCGTCAGAGGCGGCCTCTTGCGCAGCAAAGAATTCCTGATGAAAGACGGTTACAGCTTTCACGCCAATTTTGAAGATATGGTTAAAGAATATAATTCCATGAAAGAATGTTACATAAAAATATTTTCCGAACTGGGATTGAACGTCGTACCGGTAAAAGCCGTCAGTGCTGAAATGGGAGGAAAAGTTTCGGAAGAATTTATGTGCGTTTCGGACATCGGCGAGGACAAAGTATTGCTTGACAGCGAAAATGACATCGCCCTGAACACTGAAATTTTAGACTCTCCTGAAATGTTGGAAGAATTAAAAAACAGTATTCCTGATTTTGATACCGGTAAGTTGAAAGAAGTATCCTGCATTGAGTTGGGTCATATATTCCAGCTGGGGAAATTTTATTCTGAAAGCATGGATGGATACTACGTTAACTCTGACGGAAAAAAAGAAGCATATTACATGGGATGTTATGGAATAGGCATCAACAGAACACTGGGCGCCATTTGCGAGACCAACTGCGACAAAGATGGCTTAATCTGGCCGGAATCAATCGCGCCTTATAAATATGTGATAGTCGCTGCTCCTCAATTTGCTAATGAATCCAATGAATTATATTCCACTTTAAAAAGCAACAATATTGACGTCGTACTTGATGACCGTGAAATGACGTTTGGAACTAAGATAAAAGACGCAAAACTATTGGGCTTTCCGTATATGATTATCGTGGGGAAAAAGTACGCGGAAAGCGGTAAGTTTGAAGTGGAAAACCGAAAAACATCAGAAAAACTTTACCTGAGTACTGAAGAATTAATAACTAAATAATTGGGAGAAACAAATCAATGATAAAACGGCAAACTAAACCCATGGACGGCAATACTGCTGCAGCTTATGTGTCCTACGCGTTCACGGAAGTGGCAGCGATATATCCAATCACACCATCATCCGTAATGGCTGATAAAGTGGATAAATACGCAGCGTCAGGCAAAAAAAATATTTTTGACACACAAGTCACCGTAACGCAAATGCAGTCTGAGGCCGGAGTTGCAGGTGCGATTCACGGTGCGCTCACCGCAGGTGCGTTGGCCACAACATACACGTCTTCTCAGGGGCTCCTTTTAATGATTCCAAATATGTATAAAATGGCAGGGGAACTACTCCCAAGTGTAATTCATGTTGCTGCAAGAACTATTGCAACGCACGCACTTTCAATCCTTGGAGACCATTCTGATATTTACGCTTGCCGCCAGACAGGATACGCTATGCTCTGCGCAAATAACCCGCAGGAAGTCATGCACTTGGGCGCGGTGGCTCACCTTGCGTCTATAAAAAGCAGAGTCCCGTTTTTACACTTTTTTGACGGATTCCGCACCTCACATGAAATACAAAAAATAGAGCTGTTAGATTACAACGAACTCGCTGAAATGCTGGATTTACAAGCTGTTCAAGAGTTCAGAAACAGGGCGCTGAATCCGAATCATCCGGTTGTGCGCGGAACAACTCAAAACGATGATGTATTCTTTCAGGCCCGCGAAGCTAGTAATAAATTTTATGATGAAGTTCCAAACACGGTTATAAATTATATGAACGAAATAAACTCGCGAACGGGCTCAGACTACAAACCGTTTAACTATTACGGTGCTGCGGACGCAACCAAAGTCATCGTGGCAATGGGTTCCGTTTGCGAAACGATTGAGGAAGTCATTGATTATCTGATAGCAAAAGGTGAAAAAGTCGGGCTTGTAAAAGTCAGATTATACCGTCCATTCGTCGCGAATTTTTTGAAAAATGCACTTCCAAAAACTGTAGAAAAAATCTCTGTTTTGGATAGAACTAAAGAATCCGGGTCAATCGGAGAGCCGCTCTATTTAGACGTTCTTGCTGCCCTAAATGAATTTTGTACAAACATGAAAATTTACAGTGGAAGATACGGGCTCAGCTCTAAGGATACTACCCCCGCGCAAATTTTCGCCGTTTATGAAAATATGGACGCCGACGATCTCAAAAAACGCTTCACTATCGGCATAAACGATGATGTGACGCATCTCTCTTTAGAAGAAAAAGAAAACATTGATACAACTGCCAAAGAAACATATTCCTGTAAATTCTGGGGTCTCGGCGCGGATGGCACAGTCGGAGCCACAAAAAATTCTGCTAAAATCATCGGAAATAATCTTGATTTAAACGTACAGGCCTATTTTTCTTATGATTCCAAAAAATCCGGCGGAGTTACAATTTCACACCTCAGATTTGGCCCAAATCCCATCAAATCAATGTATTGTGTTAACCGTGCAGACTTTGTGGCCTGCCATAACACATCGTATATTTTTAAGTATGATATTTTAAAAGACCTAAAACTCGGCGGAAAGTTTCTGCTTAACTGCAGCTGGAGCAAAAGCGAACTTGAGCAATTTCTGCCAAACAAAATCAAAAAATTTATTGCACACAACAATATTGATTTTTATATTATTGACGCCAAAAAAATCAACTGTGAAATTGGCCTTGGCGGGCGAATTAATACTGTTCTGCAAGCTTCGTTTTTTAAAATAATAAATATAATTGAACCTGAACAGGCTGTTGAATATATGAAAAACACGGTAACTGAAACTTACAAAAACAAGGGCGAAAAAACTGTAAATATGAACCATCAGGCAATTGAAGCAGGGATAAATGGCGTTCAGCAAATCAACGTGCCTGCCTTGTGGAAAAATTTAAATGATGAACCTGAAAATGAAATAACAACAGACTATAAATCTGCCGCTTTGCAAAAATATACAAAAAGCATTTTGAATCCGCTGATTGCCCGCAAAGGTGATGAATTGCCCGTTTCAGCGTTTTTAGACTACGTTGACGGTACAATTCCATTAGGCTCATCAGCGCATGAAAAGCGCGGCGTTGCTTCATCTGTGCCAGAGTGGATTCCAGCAAATTGTATTCAATGCAATATTTGTTCCTACGTATGTCCGCATGCGGTAATTTGCCCAGCTGTTATGACTTCTGAGGAACTGAAAAACGCACCTGAATCAATGCCATTCAAAAAAATGACAGGATTTCCCGATTTGAATTTTGCAATCACTGTTTCTAACATGGACTGCACAGGCTGTGGGAATTGTGTTCAAGTTTGCCCCGGAATGAAAAACAATAAAGCATTAGTAATGAAACCTTTTACTGCACAATCAGAAGGACAAAAAACATTTGACTACGCTACAAAACTGCCCATAAAAACAGAAGTTTTTGAAAAGTTCAAAGAAACAACCGTCAAAGGGAGTCAATTTAAAAAACCGCTTATGGAATTCCCAGGAGCCTGCGCCGGTTGCGGTGAAACTCCATATGCAAAACTCGCAACTCAATTATTCGGTGACAGAATGTTAATCGCAAATGCCACCGGATGTTCGTCTATCTGGGGCGCATCGTCGCCATCAACACCATACACCACAAACGAAAAGGGACAAGGCCCCGCATGGCAAAATTCTCTGTTTGAAGATAACGCTGAATTCGGCTATGGAATGGCTTTAGCACAAAACTCAATTCGCAAAAAGCTTATTGAATATGTTAAACAGCTTAAAGGCAATACATACCATGGCTCTTGTTGCGGAAGCAGCGATATGTTAGCGAAAAATATCGAATTTAACGAGAGATTAAATCACGCTCGCACAGAATATTTAGCCACCCTGGACAATAGCAGTAAAAATAAAATTGCATCCGAAAAATTGATAAATATACTAGAAGACAGCACCGAAGAATTCGCTCAAAAAATACTTGAAAATAAAGATTACTTATCCAAAAAATCGGTCTGGATGTTTGGCGGAGACGGCTGGTCGTACGACATCGGGTTCGGAGGTCTGGATCATGTGATCGCTTCCGGAGAAGACGTAAATATTTTAATCTTCGACACGGAAGTATACTCTAACACTGGTGGGCAAGCTTCAAAGGCTACGCCTTATGGCGCTACAGCACAGTTCGCAGCTTTGGGGAAAATCACACCAAAAAAAAATTTAGCCGCCATAGCTATGACTTATGGTTATGTTTATGTGGCCCAAGTAGCTATAGGAGCTGACTACAACCAGTGTATCAAAGCACTTACCGAAGCAGAAAGCTACAGCGGTCCATCGATAATCATTTCCTATTCCCCATGCATTAACCACGGAATAAAGTCCGGCATGGTATCTTCGTCTGCGGAATCAAAACTCGCAGTGGAATCTGGGTATTGGCATCTTTTCAGGTTTGACCCAAGAGCAAAAGAAAAAGGAGAATCTCCTTTAAAGTTAGATAGCAAGCCTCCTAAAACAGAACTTAAAAACTTTTTATTAAATGAAGCAAGATTCAACACGTTTGCAAAATCTTCACAAAACAAATTCGAAGAAAATTTTGCAAAGTTAGAAGCTTCAACACGTGAAAAATATAAAACGCTTGATAAACTTTCAACTATAACTCCACAGCCTCAACTATAAATTGTTCGCCATATTTTTACCTAATTTTTTGGCTCCTTCCCCATTCCATTTGAGTGGCTTTCGAAGATCAGTGCTTGACTTTGCCCTGTTTCTTTCATATACTTAACGAATATAGTTATTAAATATATGGAGTGATTTATATTGTCAAAGCAAGTTATATTAACAGAAGAGGGCCTAAAAAACCTTGAAAATGAACTGGAAAATTTAAAATCGGTTAAAAGAAAAGAGATCGCTGAAAAAATAAAAGTTGCACTTTCATTTGGCGATTTATCTGAAAACAGTGAGTATGACGAAGCTAAAAACGAGCAAGCCATATTGGAAGCCAGAATACTTGAAATTGAAGCAATGCTCAAAGATGTTAAAATGATAGATGAACAGGAACTCAGCACAGAGATTGTATATGTGGGGTCAAAGGTAAAATTACATGACCTGACACTTGACGAAGTTATGGATTATAGGATCGTGGGCTCAAGTGAAGCCAACCCGACAGATGGAAAAATTTCTGACGAATCACCTGTTGGTGCAGCACTTTTAGGACACAGGGCCGGAGATAAAATAAAAATAGAAACCCCCGGAGGAACTGTAAAATATAAGCTTATGGAGATATACAAATAATGAAGGACGAAAGCAATATAGAGCAAACTGGAATTGATGAAGCGCAAGATATAAACGAACTCATGCAAATCAGAAGGGATAAATTTCAAAATCTTTGCGAGAACGGTAAAAATCCCTTTGAGACCACGGTTTTTACTAAAGATACTTTGGCCAAAGAGATAACTTCTGATTTTGAAAAATTTGAAAATAAAGATGTTCACATTGCGGGAAGAATACTTAGCTGGCGCGATATGGGCAAAGCGGCGTTTATGGATATTCTCGATTCGAGCGGAAAAATCCAAGTTTACGTAAAAATTGACGATGTTGGCGAAGAACAGTATAAAGAGTTTACGCTGTGG
>CAYJIV010000049.1:2235-6470 GCA_964370325.1 uncultured Eubacteriales bacterium | reverse complement strand
TCAAAATCACAGCAACATTACTAAAAATATATATAATATAATTCCTAAATGTTACCATAATTTATTTATCTGCCACAATTTAGTATATTACCCTAAACAGCTATGTTAAATCAATATAAAATGTATATTTGCGCAAAATTTCGTATGATTGCACATATAAATTTTAAAAATTAATCTTTTGTTTGTGCAAATTTAACTATAAAATTACATCTCCGCACGCACCTATCTGATAATTCATGGCATTCCCTTCGTCAGTATCTATATGCAAAGCACGCGAAACTTTCGGGTCAACTCTAATAATCACATCATCAAACATTAAAGATCTATCATCACATTTTACATTAACTTTACATATCTGTCCTTCCTGAACGCTTAATTTTTCAGCATCTTTTGACGATATATGAACATGTCTCTTGGCAACAATTACACCTTCTTTGAGCTCGTATTCTCCCCCAGGGCCTACTATCACACAACCGGGTGTGCCTTCCAAGTTGCCAGATTCTCTAATCATTGGGTTTAAACCAACTCTTCTTGTATCTGTGATGGAAAGCTCAACCTGCGTCCGAGGTCTGACCGGCCCCAACACAATCACACCGCCAATCGAACTTCTCGGCCCGATTATATTAACTCTCTCCTCGCAGGCAAACTGCCCCGGCTGGGAAAGCTCTCTTTTATGCGTAAGAGCATGATTTTCTCCGAAAAGAACATCCAATGCTTCCTGAGATAAATGTACGTGCCGCGCAGATACCTCAACCATTACTTTCATACTAACCCCTCTTTTCAAAAGTGATAAACTCAGCAACGATTTCCGCTTTCTTAATTTTTATCAAACCGGGATTTTGTGATTGCATCTGAACTTCACCGTCAACCGTCAAAACAATTCCCGAACCTTCTCTCACCTTGCACTCCACAGTTATATCTTCACCAGCCGTCAAAACTCTGGGACGGACATCCAGAGAAAACGCACACACCGGCGTAACAACTAGGCACTCCATGGCGGGTTCAACAATCGGTCCGCCGGCCGAAAGCGAGTATGCCGTTGAACCCGTTGGCGTGGCAATAATTACGCCGTCCGCGCGAAAATTGTATATGTTCACACCCGCTTTAGAAATATCATAATTCGCAATTTGAGATTCAGGGCCTCTCGAAATGACAACATCATTCAGCGCATAAATGTTTTTACGTTCTCCATTCGACTCAAATGAAACTTCGAAAATCATCCTCTTGCTTATTTTATAATCCTCGGAAATAATTTTGCGAACATCGCCCAGTTGATGATTCTCCAATTCGGTGAGAAACCCGATAGAACCATTATTAACGCCGAGAATAGGTTTACCAAATTGCGCCGCCAACTTAGCGTAACGCAAAATCGTACCGTCTCCGCCCGCAGCTATAACCACATCACAGTTTTGCAAAATTGATTCTATGCTTCCATGCTCGCCCTGCAGCAAAACCTCAAATCCGCATTTATCCAGTTCCTTTATTATATTCTGAACATCCCCTGTTGAGTTTTTTTTATAATTATTAAAAAACACTTCCGATTTCACGTTATCGCACCTCCATTTATAAACTTGTATGCGCAGAGTTTACTGTAATTTCAACATCTACCGTATTATTAATATGCGGATTCTCCGATTTTTCAACCAAAATCAAATATTCTATATTACCTTCTGGGCCTTTTACGGGCGAAAAATTAAGATTGATAACAGCAACACCATTATTAATGCAAAAATCACAAATTTTTTCAATAACTTCCGCATGGGTTGATTTCTCCCGAACTACTCCCTTTTTACCGACTTTCTCTCTTCCGGCTTCAAACTGCGGTTTTATCAAACATACTCCCCGAGCACCTTCTTTTATAACTTCCCGAACTTTAGGAAGCACCAGACACAAAGAAATAAATGAAACGTCAACTGTAAAAAAATCAATCGGGTCAGCTATTAAACCGTTGTCCATATACCTGATATTCGTTCGCTCAATGTTCATCACGCGCGGGTCATTCCTTAAACTCCACGCCAACTGACCATAACCTACATCCACAGAATATACTTTTTTACAGCCGTTTTGGAGCATACAATCAGTGAATCCGCCTGTCGAAGCACCAACATCCAACGCGATTAAATCTTTCAGATTAATATCAAAAACCTTAACAGCCTTTTCCAGTTTCAGACCACCGCGGCTGACGTAATTAATCTTATTGTTCCGGACTTCAATTTTGCAATTTTCTTCATAACTTATGCCCTGCTTATCGGCTTTTTGATTATCCACATACACCAAACCTGCCATAATGAATGCCTTAGCCTTCTCGCGGCTCTCCGCCAACCCTTTTTCAAAAACTAAAATATCAAGTCTTTTTTTCATTTACTCGCCCTTTTTAAGTGTAATACCTTTTTGATTATATCTATTCATAGCCTCGTCTATTTCTCCGCCGATAATCAATTTCGCCGCTTCGCACACATTTTCAAATATCGAATTCAGACTTTTTTGCTCTTCCATTGAAAATGAAGATAAAACCCAATCTGCTAAGTTCCAGTCCGGGTTTGGCTTATCGCCTATACCAACCTTTATTCGCGGAAATTTATCCGCTGCGCACAACTCTATAATGTTTTTCACACCGTTTTGTCCGCCATGAGTCCCGCTTTTTCGTATTCTGATCTTCCCTACAGGCAACGAAGCATCATCAAATATCAATAATGTATTTTCCGGTTTAACTTTATAAAAAGTCATCGCAGCTAAAACTGAAAATCCGCTCAGATTCATAAATGTTTGCGGCTTTAAGAATAATACTTTTTTGCCTGCTATTTCACCGGTTCCATACAATGCTTTGAACTTCTCAGACTCAATTTTCACATTCGATTTTTCAGCCATAAAATCCAGCGCCATAAACCCAGTATTATGGCGTGTTTTTTCATATTTTTTGCCTGGATTCCCAAGTCCGGCTATTATATATTCCATGGCGAAACCTCTGATTACTCAAGTATCATTGTAGAAATTGGCTTGTCCATATATACGCGCTTGATGGCTTCTGCCAACACAGGTGCCACGTTTAAAACAGTAAATTTATCAATCATTTTTTCTTTCGGGATATCAATTGTGTTTAACAAAACAACTTTTTTAATCACGCTGTTTTTTATTCTTTCAACAGCTTCGCCGGAAAGGACCCCGTGAGTAACATATGCATAAACTTCTTTTGCCCCGCCTTTTTCAATTATCGCATTCGCCGCATTGCACAATGTACCAGCGGTATCTATAATATCATCCACTAATATTATTTTCTTATCCTTAACATCTCCGACGATATTCATTACTTCGCTAACGTTTGGTGCTGGCCTTCTTTTGTCAACAAGCGCAACTGGGCAATCCAAGCGCTTGGCAAACTGTCGAGCTCTTGCTACGGAACCGAAATCCGGCGCCAAGACAGTAAATTCGGATGGATCAAACCCATCAACCTCTTTAATGAACGAGGCTAACATCGGCGCACCGATGATGTGGTCAACCGGCAGATTAAAAAAACCCTGAATCTGCATGGAGTGCAAATCCATAGCTAAAATCCTGTGGGCACCTGCAGTGGTTAATAAATCCGCAATTAGTTTTGCCGAAATAGGCTCCCTTGGCTTGGCTTTTCTGTCCTGCCTTGCGTATCCGAAGTAAGGTATAACCGCCGTAATTCTGGCAGCAGACGCTCTTTTTGCAGCGTCAATCATAAGCAAAAGCTCCATAAGATTCTCATTTATAGGCGCACACGTGGACTGCATAATAAAACAATCCGCACCTCTGACAGATTCATGAAGTGTTACTGAAATTTCGCCGTCGCTGAAACGGTTTACACCAGATTTCCCAAGTTCACACCCTAACTCTTTAGCAATATCTTGTGCCAGTTTAGGATTAGAATTCGCTGTGAAAATTTTGAAATCTCGCCAACAGTGGCATTCCATAAACTTCTCTCCTTAATTTTAAACTTCTTTGAGCATATCGTTTTTATCAAATTCAAAATTCGGGCCATACGCCACTTCCCAATAATACCCGTCCGGATCTGAAAAATAAGCATGATAACCGCCCCAAAAGACATCCTGAGGTTCTTTTTCGATTTTCGCTCCTGCTTTTCTCGCAAGTTCAATAATTTGATGTACTTCTTCCTTACTTTTCACATTGTACGCAAGCGTAAACCCGCTAAACCCACTGCCACTAACCGGCGGATTTACATCATTTACATCTTTAGCCAACAAATTCAGTGG
>CAYJIV010000049.1:0-2225 GCA_964370325.1 uncultured Eubacteriales bacterium | reverse complement strand
TTCAAACCACCAGCAACATTAAAAAAAATAATGGCAGGGGTACAACTGGTTTCCTTCGTTTGAAAACCAAGTCCGTCTTTGTAAAACCTAATTGCTTTTTCTATATCGCTAACGCCCAAGGTAACAATATTTATCCTATTCATTATTTCCTCCCTTAAATCAAAATTTTCGTATTCACAATATTTTCAAAAGGCCCAACATTCTTATCGTTTGGTATAACGCTATCCTTACAGTAACTCGAATTCACAACTGCGCTGTCACCAACAACACAATCAATAATCTGGCTATTCGGCCCAATTGTACATCCATTTCCTATAACCGTCTTGCCGCTGAGAATAGTTCCCGGTAAAATGGCGGTATCCGCGCCAATTTGCACCCACTTACCAATTATAATCCCGTCACGGCAAGCAATCTTGACCCCGGAGGACATCAGAGAATCCAAAACTTTATTTCTTGCAATTTCATTTAACTTTTGAAGCTGATTTAAATTATTAACTCCTAATACGACATCCGGCATCATTGATTCAAACGCATCAACCCGCAAACCGTCATCTATCAGGAATTTTATCACAGAAGTTATGTAATATTCATGTTGAACATTGTTATTAGAAATTTTGCCTAAATAAGATAATAAATCATCCACTTTAAACCAATACGCCCCGGAGTTTATCTCCGTGATAGAACGCTGATTAAAAGTGGCGTCTGCTTCTTCGACTATCGCCTCAACACTGTAATCAGATCTATTCCTCACAATACGTCCGTATCCGCAGGGATCATGAAGCCTGGATGAAATAATAGTTGCGGCATTATTTGCATTCTGGTGAACCTTATACGCACGCTTTATGGTTTCATGATCTATGAAAGGCGAATCACCGCCTAAAATCAAAATATCCCCGCCTCTATGTTTTTCTAAAAATGCAGAAGCCGTCAGCACTGCGTGAGCAGTACCTTTACGCTCTTGCTGAACAACACTCTCAAGGTTATACCCCAAACCGTCCATATAATCTTTAACCAACTCGTGTTTGTAACCCGTAACTACACAAATATTATGTATATCACACCTGACAACGGAATTTATAACCCAGCCTATCATGGGTTCAAAAAGCACTGAAGACAAAACTTTAGGACCATTCAGCTTCATTCTTTTGCCCTCGCCGGCAGCTAAAATTATACAACATGTGCTATTAACCACTGGGCTGTACCTCCAAATTTATGTAAACAGCTATTTTTAACTAAACTAATCATACTAATAATATAATGAATTTATGCTGTCCACCTTAATATTTTAAACCATTTCAGCATAAGATTCAAGGCTATAAATAATTTATTAAAAATTTGGCATTCAGTTTCGCGGTGTACAACATTCACGATTTTTACTGGGGTGCTTGACAATATATATGAAATTCGTTTATAATTTTTATAAAATTTGCAACGAAAAGAAGTGCTAAAAATGAATCCATTTAAAAAAATAAAATCCGAGGTTACAAAGGGAAAGATGATTGTACAAGGAAAGTTTAAAGACTTCGGGGAAAAAAGGAAAAAATTTCTAACTGACTTAAACAGCATCGATTTTTCTATCCCCCAGACAATATTAAAAGAAAACCCATTAGAAAATTTAATCAAGGCTATAATTGAAAGGTGTAACAAATTTTCTGAAATTTGCCAAAAACATTGTGCAAATAATGAAAAAAGTGGTAGTACCCCATATTTAAAAGCAATATCAACAAGTGCAGAGAATTTAATTGATGCATTAAATTTAGTTCAAAAAAGCAACCTTACTCCAACGCTACTAAAAACAGTTCATGGCAACTTTAAAGATTTAATAAAAGAATGTTTAAAAGCTTCTACATCAAGCTTTGTATTATCAGTGGGTGCCAAATTAGATTATAGACCAACAAAAAACAAGTTTAAAGCTATAAGCAGCCAAATTTCTTGGTTCGAAAAAGCTTTTGGAACTGTGATAACACAAGTTGGCATATCAAACGTCTTGGATAACTTCAAAGCTATAACTAAAGAGAATGCAGAAGAATTTTTTACAAAATGTAAAGTTTTTAAAACCACCTTATATTTGCCAACTAATACACCAGGAAAATATGAGCCATTAAAAATTGATTGGAATTTCAACCGCTATGAAACTACAGGAGGAAAGTTAGATTATTTGACAAAAGGCCTGGACTCTGTTCATGATATTGCGATGAATAAAAAATTTCCCACACCTGCCGGTG
>CAYJIV010000048.1:0-6502 GCA_964370325.1 uncultured Eubacteriales bacterium | reverse complement strand
GCACAATATTACCCTGACCAGTTAATTCTGCAAAAGCTTCGCTTGCCTCAAAATAGTTTGCCAATCCGCTGCTTTGTAAAATAGCGGTTACATCCGATTTTTTAAGATTTTCATCAGCCATTTCAGATAAAATATAACAAATTAGTACTTTTATTTCCTGTCTGGATCTGAGACCGCCAGGAGCTACACCTGCAAAAAAAGCATTGAATTCCATTGTATCGCGCCTCTATTCGTTTTGAATTTGTTATTCACAAATATCCTGAAGCTTTAAGTTTATTTCTTCTTTCCAAAAAAGTTTTAAACTTTTTTGGTGCGCCACTTTATTTTTTTAATGGTTGTTTTTGGCCTAAACATATGTTATAATATGGTTAATTCAAGGTTCCGAGATGTCTAAATTATATTTATGAATCATTTTGTTTTTGAGAGTAGTCAAACTGTTTTTAACGTTCTCTTCAAATTGCTTTTCATACCATATGTTCACATTCAACGAAATTGTACCATCATCATTTTTATTGATTTCAATCTCTGGAGCGGGGACTTGAAGTACATGGTTGTGAAACGTCAGTTCTCTTTTTATTAATTCACTTAAATTTTGGTTATCTTCAATACTTTGCAATTTGTAATTAATTCTAATTTGGCTCATGTTGTAGCGACTTTCCCTGGTTATGCTACTTGCTATCAGCCGGGAATTAGGAACGATTACAGTTTGGTTTTCTTCCTTAGTCTGTAAGGTTGTAAAAAGCATTTCTATTTTAATCACAGTGCCTTTTACATTTTCAAATTCTATGTAGTCACCGATATGTATTGGCTGGTTTATTACAAGCATAATACCGCTGATTAAATTAGAAAGATTATCTTTAAGAGCAATTCCGACTGCAATCAAAAATGCGCCAATCGCCGCAAAAATGGAGGTCACATTAAATCCCAAACAGCTGAGAACTATTGCTAATAAAATAATTCTTAAAGAAAACCTTAAAACCGAATTCAGAAATGAAACCATTCCTTCATCGGTGTTTGTTTTTTGAAAGAACATAACTACTACTTTATTTATTCTGTCTATCAACCACCAGCCAATAATTAGCACTACGGCAGCTTGAATTAAATTTGGTCCGGTGTTTTGGATCCATAAACTGGCAGCTTTAAATATATTTTCAAAAAATCCCATTTACCTTCACTTCCCAAGGCATTATATCACATTTATAAAATTCAAGAAAGAACAGGTGTAAAGAATTTTGCATTTAAAACATAATTTAAAATACTTTTTAATCTTACTGTTTACCATTTTTTTGTCATTTCTTTCATTTGATGTCTTCGCGCAGACTGAGTCGAATATTAATTTTGATATTTCTTGTTCTCATGTGAACATTAGGTCCAGAGATAAAATATCTGTTTATATATCCGCTTCGTCTGAAGAGAGTTTGAATTTGCCTAGTTGCAAAATACATCTGTGTTTTGACAGTGACAAATTAAATTTTAAGCAAATATCTCGAAAAAATGGGGTTAAGCCTTCAAATATTAAAATAGATAGAAGCAATAACAACATAGATATTACCTATGCTCCGAACAGGTATGGAAATATTCAATTAAACGAATCGCTTACAGATTTATTTGAGATCAGATTTGAGGTAAAATCCGATCTGGGGTCCGGAGATGTAACGGTTGCCTGCAAAATTGATTTGATAGAGAGTAATGAATGTATAGATTTAGAAAAAATAGCACTAAATATCCAAAGCAGTTTGGCCGAAGACATCTGTCAACTGAAAAGCCTTGTACCTTCTGCGGGACAGCTTTCACCGGATTTTAACCCTAAAATTTATGAATATTCACTCGATGTTGATTGTGATGAAAAGTGGCTCGATGTTGAAGCGTTGCCTATAAATGATGATTTAACAATCAAAATAAACCGTCGGAAACTTTGCGCCGCCGGAAAAAGCGTAAACATAAATGTTACGGTATCTAGCCAAAAACCACGTGCAAAAATGATTTATACTATTCAAGTCAACAGAGCGGAAACACCAGAAGTCGTTAAAAATCGAAGAGAAAAATCAGTGAAAAATTCAAAGAATACATTATCTTTAGAGAGAAAAAATGCGAAAGAAAAGAAAAATAAATCTAAAAAAAGATCCAAAAATGGCAACATTTTTGCTTTAAATGAAGATGAATCAGACGAAGAAATTATGATTGATAACGAAAAATCGGAAGTTTCTGGGGAATCCAAAAGCATTGCGATAAAAAACAACAACTTTAAAATATATTTGTATTCAATTCTGGGACTAGCTATTTTGGTAGTGGTCGGGTATTATATATTTATCAAAATTAAAAAACGCCATGAGGAAAACATAGAGGAAAATTTAAACGATGACGGAAACAAATAATATATTTATGTCCAGGGCGTTAGAATTAGCAAAAAAATCCGCGAATGAATGGGAGGTTCCTGTCGGCGCAGTTATAGTTAATGCAAATAAAATAATAGCAATGGGGAGAAACAGGCGGGAAACGTCTACAAATGCACTTGCGCATGCGGAAATTGAAGCTATAAATATGGCGTGCAAGTATCTCAATAGTTGGCGGCTTTTGGAATGCACTTTATATGTGACTTTAGAGCCCTGCCCAATGTGTGCCGGCGCAATTATTAATTCCAGAATAGAAAAACTGATTTATGGTGCCAGTGATTCTAAATCCGGTGCATGTGGATCTGTAATAAATTTGTTTGATTTACCGTTTAACCACAAACCGGAAGTGAAATCAGCTGTAATGGAAGACGAATGCTCTGCAATTCTATCGGATTTTTTCAAAAAACTTAGAAATAGATAAATTAAAAATTATTGATTTCTTTTTCAGTTAAGTTTCGCCATTTTCCGGCCGGGAGCATACCGAGTTTTAATTTTCCGATTGAAATTCGTTTAAGTCTTGCTGGTTCTAAACCAACCTGTTCGCACATTTTGCGTATTTGGCGGTTTCGCCCCTCTTTTATGGATATTTCCAAAACTGTTCTGCCAGGCTCCTCTGTTATTACATTTACTTTGGCGGGTGATGTTTCACGACCGTCTATTTCAATACCCACACAAAGGGAAATTAATTGTTCTTCATTGACTTTTGATTTCACAGTAAGTCTATAAGTTTTCCAAATATCTTTTGAGGGATGAATAATATTATTCGCGAAATTCCCGTCATTAGTCATGAGTAAAAGACCTTCGGAGTCTTTGTCCAACCTACCAACAGGATAAACTCTGGTGGTTATGTCTTTTACTAAATCAGCAACACATTTGCGCCCCTTTTCATCGCTCATCGTGGTAACATACCCCCGCGGTTTGTGGAGCATAATATAGTATTTATCAATCTTATTTGGCCGGATTAAACTCCCGTTCAAAGTTATTTTATCTGTGTTTGGATTAACTCTATCACCCAGCTTTGCAACCCTACCATTTATTTTAACCAAATTATTTGCAATTATCTGTTCTGATTTGCGCCTGGATGCCACACCACAATCAGCTAAAAATTTTTGAAGTACTATGTTGCATCATCCTTTAAGTTTGAAATTACAGCATATTATATCACATTATAAATTTGTCAATTCAATTGATTTTCGCAGCTATTATCACATATAGTTTACTGTGTTTTGTATTTCTGGTAAAATAAAATTACGATGATAATTAGGAGAGCTTTTAATGGGAATTTTTGACGCAGTAATCCAAGGTGTTGTGCAGGGTTTAACGGAATTTTTGCCGGTTTCTAGCAGTGGGCATTTATTGCTTTCTCAGCACATTTTAGGTGTACAGGAAAACAATTTATTTTTCAGTGTAATGCTTCATTTAGGCACGCTGTTTGCAGTTTTGGCTGTCTACTGGAAGTTGATTATTAAATTAATTGGAGCATTTTTGTGTTTGATCAAAGACATTTTTACAGGGCAATTTATTTGGACTAAGTTAGATGGTGACAAACGTATGGTGATAATGCTGATTTTAGCTCTGTTACCGCTGTTTTTGTTATTTATACCTATTCCAGGCAGCGGGACTAACGTATATGGTGCTGCGGAAGAATTCGCTGAGGGCAGTAGTATAATTGTTGTAGGTTTATCACTCCTTGCTACAAGCGTTTTGCTTTATTTCGGTGTTAAAGAAAGCAAAAAATCAAAATATAACCGTATCAGAGTCAGAGAAGGCGTAAAGGAGCTAATTCCAAACACTAAACAAATGGGATTTTTTGATGCAGTCTGGATTGGAATTATGCAGTTTATTGCAGCAATTTTCCCGGGATTATCAAGATCTGGTTCAACGCTGTCCGTGGGGCTTCTTAGAGGGATAAACAAACAAACTGTACTTGATTTTTCCTTTGTATTAGGTACGCCTGCGATTGTCGCTGCCGCATTGCTTAAATTCAAGGAAGCTTCTGAATCCGGGGTGCTTACTTCAGTAAACATAGTACCTGTCATCATTGGTATGGTAGTTTCAGCAGTAGTTGGATTTTTATCCATCAAACTATTCAAATGGCTTTTGAAAACAGATAAAATGGCATTTTTCATTGCGTATACGTTTATTGCTGGTATGGCAGTATTGGTGATTGGACTTATGGAAAAAGCTAAGGGAGTGAACATTTTTACAGGTTTGCCGTTGTAAAATTATATATGAAAATTTATTTATTGAGGCATGGAGAAACCAACTGGAATAAAGAGAGAAGAATGGCTTGTAGTGACGAGGCTAAATTGAACGAAACAGGAATTAGGCAAGCAGAAGAAGCCGCAAAATTGCTGGAAGATATTAACTATGATTTAGTAATCTCTTCACCCTATGAAAGAGCAAAAAACACGGCAGAAATTGCCAACAAAAACAGAGTGCCTATAATAATAGATGACGGGCTAAGAGAAAGAGAAGCCGGAGTTTTAGATGGTAAGTTTTTGGCTGAAATAAATTATGATGAATTTTTTGATTACTATAAAAATGCTGAGTATGATGGAGCAGAAAATATACAAGATTTTTGCAAAAGAGTATGGGGATTTTTAGATGAAATAAAGGAAAAATATAGATATAAGAATATACTACTTGCGACACACAGTATTGTGATAAGAGCAATAAAAGCGCGTGTCTTAGGGATACCCGAGAGTGGTAATTTAAAAGATTATGGAGTGCAAAATGGAGTACTCGAAGAATACATGCTTTAAAATTATAAATTTATATGAAAAAACAATAAAAGTTATTTTATAAGGAGATTTGAATTTGCCTAGAAAAGCGTCAAAAAAAACAAGTACATATGCTTATGATAAAAAAGAATCAAATTCAAAACCAAAAAACCAGGTAGAATCCATTGTTATTTTCGGTTTATCAATACTGATGTTTTGTATGGTGATGATTCCTGGTGAAAACATTTGGCTAGTAATTCACAATTTTATATTGAGTCTTTTTGGAATGTGTTCGTTTTTATGGCCTGTGTTATTAGGTTACATAGCAGTTGCAGGAGCGTTTGAACGTACTTCAAAAGGCAAAATGAGTGTGAAAATTTGGCTTTCTGTCGCCGCGATTATGCTGTTTTGTTCTCTTTATTATGTTTTCACTTATAAAATGGGGCAAGTTCAAGAGTATATTTTCAACCAAATTGTTGTTCAATATAAAAATGGAACATTTAACAAAAGTTCAGGACTTTTTGGCGCTGTTTTAGGTGTACCTTTAATTTGGGCTTTTGGGTTAATTGGTGCCAGAATTGTAAATAGTCTTCTTATTTTTGTGTCGGTTATGTTTTTGACAAGTGCGACTTTACCTGAGTTTTTTAACATATTTTCAAAACCATTTAAAGCAATTAAACGCAGAATGGAAGAGAAAAAGTCCGGAAAAAAGAGTAAATTTGAAACCGACTTGGATGAATCCCACAAAGTGCTTATGGGTCATGAACGTAACAGTGGGTTGGATCGCATCAAGAAAGATTTTCAAGATGGCAATGCGGACAAGCACAATAAAGTAACAGTCAAAAATAATTTTTCTTCTAAAGAAGCGGATGAAATTGCGAAAGTTACCGCTGAATTTATTGCTAAAACCAAGAAAGATGAAAACAAAAAAAACAAGGCACAAATTGAAATCCCGGAAGGTTTGAACGAGCAAAGAATTGAAGGGGACAACATTTATCATTTCCCTCCGCTGAATCTTTTGAATGAATCCGTTCAACCGAAAAACAATGATGTTACTGCAGAGCTGCAGGGCAATGGGCAAATGCTCGTGGATACACTCAAAAGCTTTAATGTGCAAACTAAAATCGTTGAAATCAGCCGCGGCCCTGCGGTTACACGATATGAACTTCAACCGGCTTCAGGTGTAAAGATTAGTAAAATAACAACATTAGCAGATGACATTGCACTAAATTTAGCAGCTTCAGGCGTCAGAATTGAAGCTCCAATTCCAGGTAAGGCTGCTGTAGGAGTGGAAATCCCCAATAAAGTTATAAGTATTGTGAATATGAGAGAGCTTGTTGAGTCGGATATTTTTTCGGGGTCCAAAAGTAAGTTAACAGTTGTTTT